>CAZVSE010000010.1:0-44989 GCA_964629445.1 uncultured Ruminococcus sp.
GACTCGTGGAAGAAGATGCTCGGCGTGGAGTAAGATAAGGTCGCTACCGCAAAAGAATCGTCAGCAGCGTGAACTAGCGCAGGTTATGCGGATAAAAGAAAAGGCGCAAGCTGGCGGTTTGATTTGTGCGAAATTTGCGTATATCTTCACAAGGATATACATAAAAATGGTAGCCACGATGGTAGCCACAAGAAATGTTTTTATAACATATCGGAAGACGAGAAAAGATAGTGGTTGCAGTGATTTCAAGGAAGTTGCCTAGTTTTAGGTGTGTTTGAAAACCCGTTGTTTCGACTACGAATCAAGAGGTCAGGGGTTCGAGTCCCTTCGGGCGCGCCAAGTGAAAAAGTTCCGCAAACCCAGTGTTTTAAAGGGTTTGCGGGACTTTTTGTTTTTTATTATCGGCTGCCAATGCAAGTGGATGGTAGCAACGCGGTAGCAACCCGACTCAAATTTTGTCTGTAATTTTTCGCAGATCATCGGTGTTGACATGGGTATAATGTTGCAACATTTCGATCGAGGTGTGACCGATAAGTTCCAACTTAAATGATGGTATTTCCACCGTTTATAATGTCGGGCAAATAAAAGAGACAGCCGCACCCGAAGGAGAAATAATCTCCGTTATTGGCTCTAAGGCCCGAGGTGCAACTGTCTCTGACACTAGAGTAGCACAAAATGTACCCAGTGTCAAGAACTATTCTATGCAGGAAACTTCTGAAAATTCCCAAGACGAGCAAAAAGCCATCGTAAATAATGCGTGGATGCAAGGAGATGCCTCGGTGGATCGGGAGGGCAACACGCTCGACGAGGGCGAGCAAGGGCCGAAAAAACGGCAATTCTACGAAAAGCGCGAAAGAGGCACAGATGCCAATCAAAGCGAGGCGGCGGTAGAAAAGCTGAAGGAGCACAGCGAGACCTATGGATGCTGTAAAGAATAAGATCGGTTTTATCTGCGATATGGACAGTGTGCTTTTTGGAGCTGGTTGACGGACTTACGAACCCTCGCTTTAGCGAGTGTGGTTTCTATGTAGCCGTAGGTTATGTACTTCGCTAAAGCGTTGTTATTTTTGCTGTGCGCAAAAATAAAGGGGGTTAAAGTGATCATCGAACCACGAAAAAGCAGAGCATCACCGAAAGGTGATGCTCTGCTTTTTGGAGCTGGTTGACGGACTTACGAACCCTCGCTTTAGCGAGTGTGGTTTCTATGTAGCCGTAGGTTATGTACTTCGCTAAAGCGTTGTTATTTTTGCTGTGCGCAAAAATAAAGGGGGTTAAAGTGATCATCGAACCACGAAAAAGCAGAGCATCACCGAAAGGTGATGCTCTGCTTTTTGGAGCTGGTTGACGGACTTGAACCCCCGACCTGCTGATTACAAATCAGCTGCTCTACCAACTGAGCTAAACCAGCGAATAGTGTAACAATACACAACATCGTGATTATACCAGTCGGGAGAAGGTTTGTCAAGGGAAAGTGTGGTGTTTTATTTCAATTTTACGTATCACTTTACAGCAAATACCCCGTTGCGATGCCGATGACGGCGGCAAGGCAGATGATGAGGATGGGATGCACTTTCTTGAACGCCAGTACGGCGCACAGCGCGAAGATCGCGAGCGACACATACAGCTGCACATCCGCGAATATCGCGATGCTCCAGCCGGCGGGGGCGAGCACGGTGGCGGCAATGTCCAGTGCTGCCGCGCCGATGAGACCGACGACGGCGGGTTTGAGTCCGCTCATACAACCCTTGACGGTGCGGCTGTTTTTGAACTTATCGTAGCATTTCGCCACGATGAGGATAATGATGAACGAGGGCATCACTACGCCGAGGGTGGCGCACGCTGCGCCGAGGATGCCTCCCATCTGCGAGCCGACATAGGTCGCCATATTGATGGCAAATGGACCGGGGGTGGATTCGCTCACGGCGATGAAGTTGATCATCGCCTCGTTCGTGATGACATTTCCCCAATGGGCAGAAACCTCTTCTTGAATGAGCGGCAACATCGCGTAGCCGCCGCCGAAGGTGAACGCACCGATCTTGAAGAAGGTGAGAAACAGTTCGAGGAAGATCATACCTTGTTCCTCCTCTCTGCGATGAAGGAGGTGATCAGCCCGAACACCGCACAGCCGATGATGACCGCAAGCACGGGGATGTTGAGAAACGCGGTCAGCAGGAACGCCGCGCCCATCACAATGTAGGCCGCCGCACTCTTTGGACTTTTCTTATACATCGTCCACAGTGCTTTGAGCAGTAGGGCAAGCACACCCGCTCGAATGCCGTTAAAGGCATATTGCACGACCGGAATGTTCTGGAATTCCCCGAGCAAGGCGGAGACGATGAGGATAATGACGAACGAGGGGAGCACCACCCCGAGTGTTGAGAAGAACGAGCCCCAGAAGCCGCATACACGATAGCCGACGAAGGTTGCGGAATTAATGGCGATAGGACCGGGGGTGGATTCCGCGATGGCAATGATCTCGAGGATGTCGTCGTCGGTGATCCATTTTTTGTTCTCGACGACCTCTTTTTGGATGAGCGGGATCATCGCGTACCCGCCGCCGAAGGTGAACGCACCGATCTTGAAAAACACCCAAAACAGGCGCGGAATTATCTGCCATTTGATTTTCATAATTGTACCTTCTTTGCTAAAATACTATATTATAGTATACCATCCCAAAAGGGAAAATCAAGAAGTTTTTCGATATGTATGGTAATATCGCTTGCTAAAGGGGAAAAGGTGATACAGTAAGTGCTTGATAAGGAAACAGAGTCAGCCTCGCACACCGAGCGGTGCGCGAGGCTGTTCATTTCTGTTTATCCGGTCGGCGGGTCGAGCTCAGTATACAGTGCAATGCCGTTCTCCTTAAGCAGTTTGGCGGTGACACCCTGTCCAGTGATGCAACGGCCCGTGTGTGTACCGTCGTAGATACGGGTCACGCCGCAGCTCGGGCTGCCGTCCTTGAGGATCGCGCCGTCAAGTCTTCGCTCTCGGCAGAGGGCGAGCGCCAACTCGGCACCGCGACGATACTCTGTCGTGCAGTCGGTACCCGTGCGGCTGATGATCGCGCGCGTACCGTCGGGCGCGCACATGATCTCGCAAGGGGTGCGAGGTGTCGGTAAGCCGCCCGCGCACTCGGGGCAAAAGGGGAGAGCAAGCCCTTTGTCGACCAGCCGCCGCAGAGTGGGATAGTCAAAGCTCCCGCCGTCATAACGGCAGTTGTGCCCGCAAAGGCAGGCGCTGATGAGATAGCGCATCAGAAATACCGCACGAGAGAGATGACCTTGCCGAGCACGGTCGCTTCCTTAACGATGATCGGCTCGTAGGCATCGTTCTCGGGCTGGAGGCGTATGTGATCCTTCTCGACGAAGATGCGCTTGACCGTCGCCTCGTCACCGATGAGCGCGACGACGATATCACCGTTCTGCGCGGTGTTGCAACGGCGCACGATGACCACGTCATGGTCGAGAATACCCGCGTTGATCATACTCGTGCCGGTGACGCGCAGGGCGAACAGCTCGCCCGCGGGATATTGACTGCCGCCGGAGAAGGGGACATAGTCCTCGACCTCCTCCACCGCGAGGATGGGCATACCGGCGGTGACGCGACCGAGCAGCGGTACGCGAGTGACGTTTTCGCCCGGCAGGCGGATAGCGCGGTTGAGCCCGCTGCGGCGGGAGATATACCCCTCATCCTCCAGTCGTTTGAGATAGGCGTGGACGGTGGAGGTCGAGCGGATGCCGGTGGCATCGCAGATCTCCCGCACCGAGGGCGGGATGTCGTCCTGCAGGCGTTCCTTGACAAAGGCGAGTACCTTTTGCTGTTTTTCGTTGAGCGGTTTCATACAATAGCCTCCTATCAACGGTTAAAGTAGGGACATTACGCCCCGAACATTCGTTTTCCACCACCAGTATAGCACACCTTTTTTAAAAAAGCAAACATTTGTTTGGTATTTTTTCAAATTTTTCGACATTTTTCGCTCAGATGTTCATAATTTTCTTTCGGATTATTCATTTCTTCTTCACAGAACGGTCATATTTGTCCGTTATACTGAAATTGTGCTCGGGAGAACGCGATGGAGCCGCACCGGAGCGTTTTCGACCAAACTGAGCATATTTATCCTCCTCAAAACACCCCTCTAACAAAGCAAAAACGTCCGCCGAAAGGCGGGCGTTTTTGCTTTGCCTTGCATAATAGTGGGAAATATGGTAAACTATTGTCGAAAATGAAGAGCGCCGTTGACCAAGCGCGGTTTTACGGTGTGTTATAGTTGAAGGAACCAAAAGGAGGTTTGTTTATGTTCGGGAAGAAACGGGTAGTTGTTGTGTTGGTTGTGTCGGCGGCAGTGTTACTCGCGGCGGTCGCGGCGGTATTTGTTCTGCCGAAGATCCTGCCAACGGAGCCGTCGGGAGAGCCGACGAGCGAGCCGTCGTCGGTTGCGGAGGCCTTCACCCCGATTATGGGTGATCGTGTGATCTTTACCGCGACGGTGCTCAACGTCCGCGACGATGCTGTGTTGGTCAGCGCGAACGGCGCACTTTGCTGGGTGAGGACGACGGTGCAGAGCGATGTGCCGGTGCCGTCGATGACGATCGGCGATGCGATCGAGGTCGTATACGACGGTATGATCGCGGAAAGCTATCCGGGACAGATCAATTTTGTGTACGAGATCCGTTCGGCTAACGGTAAGTGTCCCACGCTGACTTATGCGTTTTCTCCCGAAGTCGGTCAATCTAAGGGGTTGACACAGGTTGTCGAAAACTGTGATCTCGGCTGCGCGGTATATTATTTCGGGCTTGACAATGTGAATGTTACTGTAGAGGAGCAGACGATGAGCCTGCAGCGAGCGTTGGCGGTCGGCGTGGTATCCGCCGAATACTGGCTGTCGCAGGCGGATGCGGACGCAAAGTCGGGCAAGAATGAATGCAAGTTGTACGACGACGGCGGCAGTAAGCTGTACCGCTACGAGGATTATGCGATTCTTAAAATGAATACCCTAGACGGGGATAAAACTCTATACATCGGCACGACGGATCTGACGCCGAATGTCGTCTGAGCATAGATGAAAGCCCGACAGCCAGTGGCTGTCGGGCCTTTTCTATGCTTTTATTCCGTGCGCAGGGCGACGACGGGATCTTTCTTAGCGGCACTGCGGGAGGGGATGATGCCGGAGATGAGGGTCAGCATCACGCTGATAGTGATGAGTACAGCGGCGACTTCAAGCGGCAGATAGGCGCGCAGATTGGCAATGCCGGTCAGGTGGTGAAGAATGATGTTGATGGGGATACACAGCAGGTAGGTGATGCCTACGCCGAGCAGACCCGACAGGAAGCCGATGATCATCGTTTCGGCATTGAACATACTCGACACGTTGCGCTTGGATGCACCGATGGCGCGCAGGATGCCGATCTCCTTGGTGCGCTCCTGCACCGAGATGAGGGTGATGACACCGATCATAATCGAGGATACCACCAGCGAGATCGCGACAAAGGCGATGAGCACATAGGTGATGGCGTTGATGATGGTGGTGATGGAGGACATCATCAGCCCGACATAGTCGGTGTAGGCGATCTCGGACAGCTCGTCGACGGAGCTGTTATAGTCGGCGATGGCTTCCTCGACGATATCCTTGTTTTCGAAGGAGGAGGCGTAGATGTTGATGGAGGAGGGCTCGTCGAGGTTGACGTAGCCGAGCTCCGCGAGATTATCCTCATAGGTGGAGTCGGAGAACTCCAACACCTCGTCGTGATAGACGGCGAACTGCGCATCCGTATAGGTGTCCATCGCGGCGGTGAGCATCCCTGCAAGCTGAGCGGCAGGGACAGCCGCCATCTGCGTCTGTACCTGTGCGGCGTACTGCATCTTGACCTGCTCGGTGACAAGTTGAGTGTACAGCTTGTCGAGCTCCTCGTCGCTCATCGACTCGAGATAGTTTGCGATCTCGTCGGCGTTCATATTCATTTGGGCGGCAAACGCCTGCGCCATCGTCTCCTCGATCTGCTCGCGGGTCGCGTCGCCCTTCGCTTTGTCGACCATAGCGGTCAATTCCTCGTCGCCGGGGATGGACTGGATCTTGATATACGCGGCGGCCTTTTCGTCGGTCGATAGGGTTTCGATATAGCTCTTAAACTCCGCTTTTTTCTGCTCGTCGGTGAGGCTGCCGGTGTTCTCTTGGAAGGGGAGCCCCGTGAAGATGTCGGTAGACACATCCTCAAGCTGCGCCTTGATGGCGGCGGCATCCTTGGAATTTTCGATGATATACTCGGTGAGCTTGTTGGTGTAGCCGATGGTACCGCCCAGCATCGCGGAGGTCGCGTCGGGGTTGGGACGGATGATGCCGGACACCTTGATGTCCAGACCGTTGTCGTAGAGGTATTTCATCCCCGCCTGCGACTCGCGCAGGTCGGTGTAGAGCCCGCTCTTTGCATCATAGGTGTAGCAGTCGGCGGCGAACACCACGCGGAAATCCATATCACAGATCTCTTCGAAGGTCCAGCTTTCTTGCTTTAGCTCGGTCTCCGTCTTGTTAAAGGCGGCATCTGCCAGCGCGTCGATGTCTTCCTTGGATTTGAGACCGAGGGCGTAGAGGGTCATATCGTCGATCTCGTTGTTCTCGTCGACGACCAGCACGACCTCGTTATACTCGTTCGGCCAGGAGCCGTGGATGACATCATACTGCTTTTCAAGCAGGGGGTTGATGGGACTGCCGTCCTTGTCGGAGAGCATCTCGGTCCACAGCACCGCCGAGGACATACCGGGGATGGCGAATTGGGTGTTCATCCCGTACGCCTCGCCCATGCTCATCATCGAGGACATATCCATAGCGAAGTATTCGATGAGCAGCTCCTGCAGCAATTCCTGTGTGTCCGACTGGATGATGGTGCCATCGACGTTCTCGGTATACACCAGCATATTCATATCGTAAGTGTATTGCACGCCGGTGATCGCCTCGTCGAGGGCGTTCTTCTCTCCCTCGGCGGGTGTTTCAGCGAGCTTTTCTTCCAGATATTGCTTGAACGCCTTAAGATCGTTCTCGGTGGACTCGGCGGTGTTGAGGGCGTTTACCATATCGTAGAACATCGTCTTTTGATACACGCCGTCGAGCGGATGATCGCCCACTGACTCCGCTTTACCCATAAAGTTCATCAGCAGTGAGCCCATATCGGTGTGGGTCTCCTCCAGCGTGAGCGGGTAGGAGGAGAGGGTGTCCTCCTGCACCGTGTTGATATAGGTGGTCATACCCTGCGACACCGCGTAAATGAGCGCGATGCCGATGATACCGATGCTGCCCGCAAAGCCGGTCAGCGCGGTGCGGCCTTTTTTGGTGATCAGGTTTTTGAGCGACAGCCCGAAGGAGGTGAAGAAGGACATCGAGGGACGTTTTTTCTTCTTTTCTGCCTGAGCTTTTGCCGTCTCCTGCGTCTGCTCGGCGGCGATCTCCTCGTCGGTCAGCGGGTTGGAGTCGCCGGTGATCTTTCCGTCCAGCATCCGGATGATGCGGGTGGAATACTCCTGCGCCAGATCGGGATTGTGGGTGACCATAATGACCAGCCGATCCTTCGCGACCTCGCGCAGGATGTCCATCACCTGAACACTGGTCTCGGTGTCGAGTGCGCCGGTCGGCTCGTCGGCGAGTATGATGTCGGGGTTGTTGACCAGCGCACGGGCAATGGCGACGCGCTGCATCTGTCCGCCTGACATCTCACTCGGGCGCTTGCGCAGTTGATCGCCCAGCCCGACCTGCTCGAGTGCCTCTTTGGCACGGCGGCGGCGTTCTGCCTTTTTCACGCCAGACAGCGTCAGTGCCAGCTCGACATTCTGCAGCACCGACTGGTGGGGGATGAGGTTATAGCTCTGGAATACAAAGCCGATGGTGTGGTTGCGGTAGGTGTCCCAGTCCCGCGCCTTGAAATGGCGGGTGGAAACGCCGTTGATAATGAGATCGCCGTCGGTGCATTGGTCAAGACCGCCGATGATATTGAGCAGTGTGGTCTTGCCGCAACCCGACTGTCCGAGGATGGACACGAACTCGTTATGGCGGAATGCCACATCCACCCCTTTGAGCGCAGTGAGGGAGTTCTCACCGCTGAGGTAGGTTTTGACGATGTTTTTCAGTTGCAGCATAGGGCGCATCCTTTCAATAAGAACTTTTCAAGGGTATTTTAGCAAAAGGATATGAACATATTATTAACGTATGTTAAAAAATCGCGGCATTCTGCGTCAAATTAGCGAATTTTGGTTGACAATCCGACGACTTTCGCCATATAATATAAAAGAAGACTACATACAGAAAGGACGATCCTATATGAAAAAAGCATTGCCGATCATTGTTGTGGCTTTGGCGATCATCACGGCGGCGCTCGTGCTGCTTCATCGTGAGGAGAAGCGTTTGCACGCCATCTACCGTATGCTGGAGAATCGCCTTTCGCTTAAGAAGAGCCCGATGAAGGTCGAATTGTAATATTTTCCATTTAAAAGAAACCGCTGTCACAGATAGGTGACGGCGGTTTTTGTGCTTCTCCCCGTATTTTACCACGGTAGGATGCGTGCTTTCGCGAGAAAATAACGGTGGAATTTGACGAAAGCAGCGAGGAGGAGAGGGAAATGCGCAAATGGTTTTTCGCACTTTACAGTGTGATCTTTTTGGGTTGTGCGGGCGTGATGGGGGCGGTCGGCTATGCGGCTTACGCGTTGCCCGATACCTATACCGTCACCAAAGGCGACGCGGTGGATGTCGGTGATCGCTTTTCGGTGCGCGCGGCGGCGGTGACAGTCGGCGCGAGCGAGCAGACCGCCGCCGTCGGTGAGCACGCCGCGGTCGGGGAATACCGTGCGCCGCTCAATTTGTTCGGTTTTATTCCGCTTAAAGAAGTGACGGTTTCGGTGGTGGACGCGCCGGTGGTAACGGTGTGCGGCACACCTTTTGGCATTAAGCTTTATACTGACGGTGTGCTGATCGTCGGGATGTCGGATGTGCAGACCGCCGCGGGCGGGGTCAATCCCGCGGCAGCGGCGGGCATCCGCATCGGGGATACGATTCTTTCCATCGACGGCAAAGCGGTGACGACGAACGAGGAGGTCGCCGATTGTATCAACGCCTGCGGCGGGCGGGCGGTGACTCTGCGCATTCGCCGCGATGGGGTGGAGTTTGATGCCACATTTGTCCCCGCACGACCGGCAGACGGCACAGGCTGGCGTGCGGGTATCTGGGTGCGTGACAGCACCGCGGGCATTGGAATGTTGACCTTTTATGATGATAAGACGGGCGCTTTCGCGGGGTTAGGACATCCCGTGTGCGATGCCGATACGGGGCAGATGCTGTCGGTGTCGACAGGGGAGATCGTGCCCGCGCGCATACGCGATGTGGAGATGAGCGTCAAAGGCACGCCTGGCGAGCTGTGCGGATATTTTGAGAGCGGCACGCTCGGGCGGCTGGTGATCAATGCCGCCGACGGGGTGTACGGCACGTTGACGAATGCCCCCGCCGTTGGGGTGCGGATGCCGATGGCGATGAAGCAGGAGGTCAGAGAGGGTGCGGCGCAGGTGCTGACCACTGTCGATGGCACCGAGCCCACGCTGTATGATATTATTATCCGTCAGGTGCGGTATAATACCGCGAACGACACCCGCAGTATGGTTATCGAGGTGGTCGATGAGGAACTGCTCAAGCTGACCGGCGGCATCGTGCAGGGAATGAGCGGTAGCCCCATTATCCAAAACGGCAAGCTCGTCGGCGCAGTGACGCACGTCCTCGTCAACGACCCGACCAAGGGTTACGCCGTTTTTGCGGAAACGATGCTGGAAACGGCAAACCAAGCAGCTGACGAACAGGCAATGAAAGATGCATCATAAGGCATATTCATTAAAAATGCCGGATACTGCTGCATAAAACGGAAAGCAGGAGCAACTGCTCCTGCTTTCCGTTCGGGTAAAGTCATGTATGAAGTTTCCGGTTTTTGATATCCTTTTGTGAGGGGGGAGGATCACAGATCGATCTGATGCAGCCGTGCCAGCTCAACATTTTCCTCTATGATCTTGAGACTTTTTTGCCGCGAATCTTCCATAAATTCCTTCCAGCTTGCGGTATCAATAAAGGGATTGCCGCTCTCTTTCAACTGACGTTCTCTTTTTTCCAGTGTATGGCTGTTATAGGGATGATTGCCCAAATGTACAGTGACGGGAAGATCCTTCACTTGGTCCAAAGATTCAACCATCCTTTGTGCCATGTCGAGGGGAAGCTCATAGTGAAGCACATACGGAAGTTTCAGTGCGGACAACCCCGCTCCTCCATACAGGCCCGCCAGATAGGCGTTTCCGTTGTCGGTCACATCGAAGAAAAAGCTCATCGTACCAAGCGTGTGGCCGGGAGTCAGCACACAGCGGATCTGCTTTCCTCCGAAGGTAAAGATTTCTCCGTCTTCCAACTCGTGGTCAATGACGGGAAGAGTGTGGGGAACACTTGTGAAAGAACCAATAGCGCGGAACGGCTTCTCAGCCATGGATCTTGCATCCACTGCGCTAAGTGCTACCTTTGTGCCATACAGGTTCCGGAACTCGTTGGCTGCTCCATAGTGATCAAAGTGCGCGTGTGTCAGGATGATCCAGCGGACATCAGCCGGGTCAAACCCCAGACGGATGATACTCTCTATTAAAAGATGCTTTGTGCAGTGATAGCCCGCGTCTAAAAGGATCAAACCTTCATCCGTGCGGATCAAATGGACACACACCAGACGGTCACCCACATAGTATAGATCATCAGCGATTTTGAACGGTGAAATGTACTCGATTGATGGCTGCGCAAAAAAAGCATAATGATTATCCATATAATTTTTAGACCGTTGCAGCGTCCATTCGTTATACCATTCCATGTTTTCGCCTTCTTTCATGCAGTTGTGTTTTGTTCCGTTCTGTTTCGCACGACACGAAACAGAACGGTGCTGCCTCAAATTTCAAATGTGAAGTTTACCAGCGGAGCGTGTTGCTGTGCTCCGTAAACGTCTCGTTCTCCCAGAGCGCCGGAGGGCAGTGGACGGACGATGGTGGCCTTAATTGCCTTGGCGTTGGGGAAATAGACGATACTGATTACGTCCTCCTCCGGAATCCGGTACAGTTCGGCAATCACCTTTTTGTTGATGATATCTGCCTTTCTCAGTTTTTCAAACATTTCCGTGTCCTTCAGCAGCATATCCAGCGTCAACTCAAAGGGTCCGGCATTCTTAGAGCGGATCACGTTGGCAATCTCTCTCAAACAGACAGTCATCCTTGTACCTCCTCGTAAACCGTCTTAAACAGCTCCTGCGGTTTTTCACTGCGCAGCAGCGCATAAACACTGAACACATAGATCTCTCCCACTTTGATATCCGACGGGGAGAACGGGAATGCCAAATTTCCGGCTGTAGCAATACGTCCGGGATAGCCGTAATGGAGTAATGTGGAACGGGCAACGGAGCAGGCTGCCGCAGAATGCTCCTGGGTATCTGCCACCACGTCGATCACAATGCCGATTTCGTGGGAGGTGACCTCACTGTTGGGCTCTAACGGACCCATAACACCGTTCTTGCCGTAGACAATAAAGTCAAGGTTATAATCAAAATCAGCAGAAAGGTTGTCCGCAGTCCGCTTTTTCAGATTATCTAAAATATCGTCGATCTGGGAGATGAAAATGGGATCTCGGTTGCCGCAAATGGAGATTGTGCGGAAGCCCGCCACCTTTGCTCCCTCCAGCTTGACGGAAGGTACCGCCTCGGGGACAAATTTTGATCCGGTCACCCGAACCCTGCGGTCACTGTCAGCAGTAAACACACAATCGGAAAGGTCGAGATGTCCGCCGGGACCGGGAAGGATGTAAGGGTTGGTTTTTTCGTAAAGAGTGTGGGCGGAAACGGAGGTAGGCGTACACTTACGGTCCGGATTCAAGGGTTCTACACAGAAATAGTCCTCGCCCAGATAGCCCATAATGCAATCCGATGCGCTGCCGGGCGTAGCACAAATAGCGGCACATTCCAAGATCTTGCCCAAATGCAGCGCCAAGGCCTTATCATAACCCAAACGGATCGCCGGCGCGGCAAATGCCGCCGGATCATAGCAACGACCGCAGATAATAACCTGTGCGCCCTCGTCCAGTGCCTCTATAATCGGCTCAATGCCCATTTGGGCTACGATATGGGTGCTATCCAGAATGTCTTTTTCTGTAACCTCCGGTGCAGGACCCAGCTTTTCGATCTTGCCGGCGTGGAGTTGTTCAATCAGCATATCCTTTTCAAATTCAGAGGAAATAACGGCCATCTTAAAGGAAAGCTTTTCTTCTTTTGCGATCTGTCGAATGATCTCCACTTCACGGGCAACATGCACATTTGCGCCGCAGCCGCCGGCTGTACCAATGACCAAGGGGATATTCAGCTCACAGGCAGCCTTCAGCATAAGGGTCATGTCCCGCTTTACAGCAGTAGAGTTGGTAAAGGGAATACCGCTGCCAAGATAATACGGACCGGGGTCGGTAGATCCGCCGTCACAGGCGATTAGATCAGGTTTCTGCGCCACACCTGCCAAAAAGGATGCTTCGGGAAAGCCGTAGCCCACGATTCCGCTGGGGGATAGAATTTTCAGTTCTTTCATAGTAAACACCTATCAATACAGTTTTGTGTACTCAAAGTCTGAACCAATGCCTAATTTTTCCAAAGCCTTCTCACGAGCTTCGTCTACCTCGTGTTCATGGTTTTTGTAAAGATTGTTTCCGTAATAGTCAATATCCACCACAAAAGGCCCCAGTTTGTCCACTGTCATATGCCAGGTCGCTTCAATGGTACCCAGTTCATCAAACAGTTCCACATCGGTGATTTGAATATTCTGAATCCAAGAGTTGGGGCTGACACATTGGGGAGATACATGGACACACTTTTTCTTCTGCATCATTTCCATGGTTTCCTCACCCATAGTGGTTTTGCCGATGATCATACGCAGTCCCCACTCATCCACTGCTCGAGCACCCCATTTTTCAAAGCGGATGCTGGAGGTGGGCATAAAGGAGACAAGCTTAAATCCGTCCTCCTTACGCAGCACGATCGGTCCGACGTGAATCAGAAGATCTCTTGCCTTTCCCGCCTCCGGAAGAGGATGGTTTTCATCCAACACCCACCGATGCAAACGGGAACGGCAGGTAAAGGCGTCGCCGGTAACATAGATCACATCACCGATCTTCAGTTGCGTGATATCCTGCTCACTGAGGGGTGTTTTCAGATAATATGTAGCCATTTTTCTTACCTCCCTACAAACCAGTCAGGGCTGTCCATTTCTTCGATTCTGCCATCGGCGCGAACGCGGAAACTTCCTCGCCGGGCAACCATGCAGTTGCTGCTGATGGCCACACAAATGCCCGCAATATGGGTGTAGGCATATTCCACATGAACGCCCAGTACGGAGGTGTCGCCGCCGATGCCCATAATACCCACGCCCAAACTATTTAGAGCCTCGTACAGATCTTCCTCGATTTTACGGAACTGGGGATCAGGGTTGTGCGAACCGACAGTACGTAGGCACGCTGCCTCCTTGGCAAGATTGGCAGCGATATTTGCCGTGCCGCCGATACCGATTCCAAGCACGTTGGGGGGACAGATGCCGCCGGAGCGTGTGGCCTCCACAAAAGAGTCAATGACAAATTTCTCAATACCCTTAATGCCGTCAGCAAAGGCAACCACTCTGTGACGGGTGCCGCCAAAGCATTCGCTGCCGCCGCCCTTTGCCACGTAAGTGACCTCCAGATCCGCGCCGGGAACAAACTGATATGTAAAATTGGGTACGTTATCTCCCACGTTGTCGCCGGGGTCATAACCGGTAAGAGGATGCTTCATGGTAGCGCGTAGGAAACCTTCTTTCGTAGCGCGGCGTACGGCATCACGGGTCGCTTCCTCCAGCGCCATCATGCCCCCTTCCAGTTGACAGTCGTTTCCAATCTTGAAATAGAAGATGGGCCAGCCGGTATCAGGGCAGGCCGGATTACCCAGCTTTGCGGAAAGTCGGATACTGTCCAGGGTCTTTTGCAGTCCCTCCTTTGCGGCATAGCGACTTTCCTTGTCGATCGCCTGTTCAAAGGCGGCGGCCACATCCGGCGAGATGATAGTAGATCCTTTTTTGATGGCATTAAAAATTGCCTCGCGATAAATTTCTTTTGAAATCAAGGTATATCCCTCCTTATAAACATATTGTAGCCTTTTTTTACGGATTTGTTATTGCAAATTTTCTATATTGTATTGCATTTTTTCTGATTTAATGCAATAATATAAAGTACCCTATGTTAGAGAGAGGTTGCAATAGATATGGCAGAATTGATTACGTTGGAGCATTTTCAGGCAGCAACGCGGCATTACCATATTTACAGAATCCGAAAAACTAAGGTTGCCCATCTGGACCACTATCATAATTATTATCAAGTATGTTATGTCGTAAGCGGAGAGATCGTCCACCGACAAAATCATGATGCTGTGACACTCCGTGCCGGGGATGCCTTTATCGTACCGCCGGGACTGCCCCATAGTCTGCATTTCAACAACGCCTATGGAGAAATCTATTCCCTTGCCTTTGAAGAATCTCTGTTTGCACCGGGGTTTCCCCAATCAAACGCCTACCAATTCTTGGAAGGCTTACGGTCCAAGGCGGTCGTTCCGGCAAATAACAGTGTCCGCCTGTGTATTTCACTCAACCGAAACCAGCGCAGGTTAATCGAGAATTTATTGGAATGTCTGATCCATCAACAGCAAAACGACTGTCCTCCGGGACTTTCTTCCGCCCCCAGCATCACGGCTGCGATCGTATATCTGTTGGCGCAAAGCTACTATCAGCAGCCACAGAATACTTCCGAGTTGGATGAGTTGGCAAACTACAACAGTACCCTGCTTCAATGTGTTGCTTACATAGACCAATATTTTCGGGAGCCGATCTCGTTGGCAGGACTTGCGAAGCGGTTTGGTTTATCTCGTTCCACTTTTTGCTCTGTTTTTCCTCAATTTACCGGAATGACCTTACAAAAGTATGTTGCGCACAAGCGCATAAAAGAAGCGCAGATCTTAATTCGATCCTGTCCGGAAAAATCAATTTCCCAGATAGCCACAGAGGTGGGCTATCATGATGATTCGACTTTTTACCGTAACTTTTTGCGGATCACCGGTGTTTCTCCTTCGCAATACAAGAGCGGTTTTGGTCACCGCAACGGATCTGCCAAAAAAGACAGACAGCCGTAATCGAATTTCGGTCGGTTGATAGATAACACTTATCTTGTGTTGGTCCTATATTGACACGTGCGTGAGCGGTAGCCCCATTATCCAAAACGGCAAGCTCGTCGGCGCGGTGACCCACGTCCTCGTCAACGACCCGACCAAGGGTTACGCCGTTTTTGCGGAAACGATGCTGGAAACCGCCCAAAGCGTCGCCGAAGAACAACTAAAAGAAGCATCGTAACTGCCTCCCCTTGTCAGGGGAGGTGGCACGGCTTTGCCGTGACGGAGGGGTAGTCGTTCATTATCTCTCTCTCAGTTTCGCTTCGTTCAACAGCTCCCTCGTCAGAGGGAGCCTTTTTATACCCCCTTGCAAAAGGGGAGTGTTTTTATATTATCTAAATTTATAGCGTTCCTCAGTATTGATTTTATTATAAAAACGAGTATAATATAAAGAAATGACATTTACCTTATATCATTGTCTCAGCGTGTGCCTTATAGCATTGACAGATTTCATTAAGGCATATTAGCGACGTAAGCCGATCTTCGAATTCTAAGCGGACGGCAAGTTGCTGAGCGAAACCGTGTATGAATACGAGTATGATTCCGACAGCAACCTTACAAAAGGCAAAGAGTATGTATACAGCCGTCTCAACAGCGAATCGGAATGCATGGCGAGCGATGGCGTGAGCATTCTGGCAAAATATACATAATACAACGAGGACGAGAGTAAGCTTGTCAATGAATACGATAGCAACGGCGATGTGATTGAGTAAATACAAACTCTATTATAGAAAGTCAAAAGCCTTGTTTTTCCGTGCACGGTGTGATACAATAGCCACAAAAGGGGGAAGTTGCCTTATGCAGAATGTTTCTGTCAATTTCGACAATATTGTCGGCAAAGTGAAGCCGCATCACGCGATCAACAACGCGCCGATCACCGGCACGAGCGATAAGCTGTACCACTACCTGAAGGATGCGGGCATCCCGTATTCCCGCCTGCACGACACGGGCGGCGTATACGGCGGCTTCCGCTTTGTGGATATTGAGAATATCTTCCGCGATTTCGACGCGGATGTGGATGATCCCGCGTCCTACGATTTCGCCTTCACTGATTGGTTGCTTGAGCACATCTGCGCGCAGGGGACAGAGCCCTTCTTCCGCCTCGGCGCGTCCATCGAGAACGCGCACCGCATCCGCGCCTATCGCATCTTTCCGCCGAAGGATAATAGGAAATGGGCGCAGATCTGCGAGCATATCATCCGCCACTACAACCACGGTTGGGCGAACGGCTATGAGTTCGGCATCAAATATTGGGAGATCTGGAACGAGCCGGACAACGAGCCTGAGATCGCCGATAACCCGATGTGGAAGGGTACAAAGGAGCAGTATTTTGCACTGTATGAGACCACTGCGCGGTATTTGAAGGAGAAATACCCCTATATTAAGGTTGGCGGCTATGCCTCCTGTGGTTTCTACGCGCTGTACGAAGACGGTTTTGTCGAGGCGGCACATTCCTCCTCGCGTACAGGTTATTTCATCGAATTTTTCCACGATTTCCTGAAGTTTATTTCCTCGGAAGAGCATAAGGCGCCCTTCGATTTCTTCTCGTGGCACAGCTATCAGGGCAGTGATAAGAACTTCAATTCCGCCAAGTACGTGCGCGAGCAGCTCGACAGCTATGGCTTCACCGACACCGAGAGCTTTCTCAATGAATGGAACCCCGGTACCAAACGCCGCGGTACCGAGGCGGATGCTTGCTATATTGCGGATATGATCCTGACCATGCACCGTGCCCCCGTGGATATGCTCAACTACTACGACGGGCAGATAAACGGCTCGTACCAGGGCCTGTTTGATCCGGTCAAGTCCGACATTTTCCCCGCATATTACGCTCTGCACTCTTTCGGAGAGCTGTATCGCCTCGGCGGCGAGGCGCAGACGGCGGTGGATGATGAGCTGCTGCCGCTGGTCGCCGCGACCGACGGCGAGATCGGCAAGATCCTTATCTCCAATAAAGCGGAGGAGCCGATGGAGCTTTCTCTAACTCTGGAGGGTGGATGGAGAATCGCGAAGACCCGTGTGTTACAAGGGATAGACGGCTTGGTCGAAGATGCGATCCCGATTGACGGCACTGTGATCGTGCCTGCGAGCAAGATCGTTATGCTGGAATGTGTGAAGGCGTAACAATCAAATGTTGATGAAAGGAGGCGGTGAGATTGCTGCATCGCACCTGGGCGAATGTGCATTTAGATGCATTAGACCATAATATACGACAGCTGCAGAGTTATCTATCCGACGGTTGTCGGTTGATGGGGGTCGTTAAGGCGGATGCCTACGGTCACGGCGCGGTCGCTGTCGCACGGCGAATGGCGGCGTGCGGTGTGGACTATTTCGCTGTTTCCAATTTGGATGAGGCGATCGAGCTTCGTCGTGCGGATATCACCCAACCGATCCTGCTGCTGTCCTATACGCCGCCGTGCGAAGCGGCGCGGCTGGCCGAATACAACGTCACGCAGACGGTTGCCTCGAAGGAACACGGCGAGATGCTTGCCGCCGCCGCTGTGCAGGCGGGAGTGGAGATCACTATCCACATTAAGGTGGATACGGGGATGTCCCGCGTGGGATTTGTTTGCCACGATGCTGAAAATGTCGCTGCGACAGCGGTGGAGATCGCCGCAGTCAGTCGACTGAAGGGCTTAAAAGCCGAGGGTATCTTCACCCATTTTACTTCGGCGGAAGAGCAGGAGGACGATGGCTTCACCCGCGAGCAGTTTGCACGGTTTACGGCGGTGATTGCCGCTGTACAGGCGCTCGGCGTGTCTTTTGCGCTACGCCATTGCTGCAACAGTGCGGCATTTGTGCGCTATCCCGAGATGCATCTTGATATGGTGCGCCCCGGTATCATCCAATACGGCCATTATCCCGCTGAGTGGCTGCGGACATTTCTGCCGGATATGCGGCAGATGATGGAACTCAAAACCGCTGTATCGCAGGTAAAGGAACTGCCCGCCGGCACGACGATGAGTTATAACCGCACCTATGCGGCAGATCGCGTCACGTGGGTGGCGACCGTGCCGATTGGGTATGCCGACGGCTATGCGCGCTCGATGTCCAACACCGCCTATATGCTGGTGAACGGTCAGCCCGCGCCGGTGGTCGGTCGGGTGTGTATGGATCAGTGCCTGCTGGACGTGACCGATATCGAGAATGTTGCGGTCGGCACCGTGGCTACGGCGTTTGGCATAGACGGCGATACGTTCCTGTCGATCGAGCAGGTCGCTCGCTGGGCAGACACCATTAACTATGAGATTATCTGTCGCGTCAGTCGCCGCGTTCCCCGTTGTTATCTTGACAAGGGTGAGGAGATCGTTTGGAGCAATTATCTGACAGACTAAATGAAAAGAGTCTATGCACTTCTCGTGCATAGACTCTTTTGAAATTTCGATTACAGTTCGGAGGTGCAATGCGGGCAACGGGTCGCCTCGATGGCGATCTCACTGCAGCAGTGCGGGCAGATCTTGGTGGTCGGCGCGGGGGGAACTTCTTCTTCCTTCTTCTTGACGAACTTATGGAGGTTGTTCATCATCTTGACGATGAGGAACAGCACAGCGGCGATGATGAAGAAATTGAGGATCGCCATCAGGAACGCGCCGTATTTGAGTTCGACACCGAGGAAACGGATAGACAGCGCGGTGAAATCCTCCTGCGCGACGAGACCGATGAGCGGGGAGATGATGTCATTGACCAGCGAGTCGACGATGCCCTTGAAGGCGGCACCGATCATAACACCGACCGCCATATCGACGACGTTGCCGCGATTGATGAATTCCTTAAATTCCGCAAAAAACTTTTTCATACCGATCGTCTCCTTGCATAATAGAATATATTCGGTTCAAGCTTCATTCAGTATAGCATAGGATGACGAAAAATGCCATAGTTTTTTATAAAATGCCGAAAAAACAACAAAAATGCCGCACTCTACCACAGGTAGAGTGCGACGCTTGCATTTTTCGGCGGTTTGTGGTATGATGATTTACAGCATACAAACGGAGGATGTCTATGGACGATTTGAAGAAGATTATCGCCGCGAACATCAGCAGTTTGCGTCGGCAGAACGGTATCACGCAGCTGGAACTTGCTGAGCGGCTGAATTATTCCGATAAAGCGGTCTCGAAATGGGAGCGCGGCGAATCTTATCCCGATGTCGCGACGCTCAAGGAGATCGCGGAGTTGTTTTCGGTGACGGTGGATTATCTCCTGCAGGCGGAGCATCCGCAGGAGAAGACGACGCACCGCGAATATACCAGCAAGCAAAAACGCAACCGTCTGCTGATCGCGGCAATTTCCTGTGTGCTCGTTTGGTTGATCGCCACCTTTGTGTTTGTGAACATCGATCTGCTGACCACCGATCTGCACGGGCATTGGCTGAGCTTTGTTTATGCGGTGCCGGTGACGGCGATCGTGCTGCTGATCTTCAACAGCATTTGGGGCAAACCGCGGTGGAATTTTGCGATTATTTCGGTGCTGATGTGGAGCTTGCTTGCCTCCATCTGTCTGACGATGTTGCCGCTGAATTTATGGCTGTTATTTCTGGTCGGTATCCCCGGTCAGGTCATCATTCTGTTGTGGGCAGGGATTCGGAAATAAGGATATAAACTTCGAGCCGATGGGCAACTGCCCATCGGCTCGGTGCTTTTTATGCGGCTTTGTGAGATAAGGCATTTCGCTGTATCGGCAGGCCTTTGTCGATATAGAGCGGTATAGCACGCTCGACGATTGCGAGGATCATCATAAAGTTGCAGACGAGCTTTGGCGTCAGCAGTGGATAGTCCACCAAACCGTGTACGATAAAAGCCATGGCGAACATCACAATGGCAAAGCCCATCCAGAACGCACGCGTGCGATCGTTGCGCATTAGGCGGATGCCGTTGCGGATCACCATAAAACCCAAAACGCCCATAATGGCGAGCGCGACTAAGCCGCCCTCCATCAGCGTCTGCAGAACAAAATTGTGTGCGTGAACGGCGTTAATGCCGCTTTCCTCCAGCATATCCCAGGTGTTTTGGATCCCTGCGCCGTAGCCGAACAGCGGTCGCTCGGTGAAGCGGGTGAGACATTCGAGCCACATCCGCAGACGGTCGTTGATCGCGAGGTCAGCGGTGGAGTTGTTGATGATCTCGGCGGGGGTGGTGACGGTAGGCGGGTTGACGGGCTGCGTCGCGACCTCAGCAATCGTTCTGCTGATATTGTTCGCGGACTGTTGTGCCGCGGAAGCGTCGGCGACCGAATCGAGCACCTTACCGCCGAGCTTGATGCCGGGGATGATGGAGATCAGCCGCTTGACGACCTCGTCAGGTACGAGGATAAAGGCGCTGACGATGTACATCGAGACCGCGGCAAAACGGCGGCGAAAATTGAGCACGATGAGAGCAAGACACAGCAGGATGAGCACCATATAACCGCCGCGTGAGAAGGAGAAGAGCACGCCGCTGAGGTTGAGCAACAGGCAGACACGGCAGAAGACGCGGATGTCCTTGCGGCGTTCGCAGAAATTAAAATAGACGACAAACGGTGCGACCGTCATCAGGTACTCCGCGAGGATGTTTGGGTTGTTAAAGGTCGAGCAGGAGCGCAGTATATAGACGGGGTTTTCGATGCGCAGGGGGACATATTCAAATACGATCTTATCCAGCCAGCCCCATACCTCGATGGGGTTACTCTCGGTGAAATAGCCGATGCGGTATTGGAAACAAGCGATCAGCCCGACCGCGCCTGCTACCGCCGTGATGCACAGCAGCAGGGAATCACAGCGGTCGCTGTCTGTCAGCAGATTGGACACCATCAGATACACGATGAAAAAGAATACCCACATCCCGACCGTGGCGAGCGAGTGCAGGAAATTTCGACTGTACAGGGTGGTGATGAACATATACCCGATGTAAACCAGTAGGATCTTGCCGATGGTGCCGAGTCGCAGAGTGCGACCGTTTCTGCGCATATCCTGCCATGCGAGGATCGCGGCGGGGATGACTAACAAAAAGCTGATATATTCCGGCAGCAGCGGCACAAGCGCGATGAGAATAAACGCTTGTAACCACGGCTGCGTAATGTCGGCACGGAATTGTTTGAGATTAGTGCTCATGACCGTCTCCTTTGCGTGTGATAAATCGACAATACTATACCACACCTGCCCACCGGTTACAATAAAGGTTACAAAACTGTTATTATTTTTTATGGCCGACGGAGTGTGTGGAGGTTGATAGGGATTTAAGCGGTATATTTGTCCCGTCGAGAGCATATAGTGTTTCGAGATGAAAAGGAGTGGATGGTATGGAACAGCTTTTGCAAAGGCAGAAGATCACGATGACCAGATCGGTGTTGGACGCGACCGAGGAATATGTGCTCAGCGGGGATTTTATTCTGCCGGAATATTGTCCGGATGTCGCGGTCGTCCTTAAGTGTGTTGTGACACCCTATCTCCAAAGCCGCCGTTGGAACGGGGAGCTGTTTACGGTGGACGGGTTGGCGGTCGTGCGCATTCTGTATCTGGATGAAGAGCGCTGCTGTGTGCGGGAGGCGGAGTTTACCCAGCCGATCAACTGCGTGATGCGCGGGCAGAGCGGCTGTGAAGCCATCCCCGTGCAGGTGCGGATGACGCAGGACTATGTAAACTGCCGTGCCGTCAGCCCGCGCCGTATTGAGGTGCGCGGCGGCTTTACGGTGCGCGCGTGTGCCGAGCAGGCGGATACGATGGAACTGCCGAGCGCGGCGGCAGAGGAGCGTCTGTACACCAAGTGTGTGAACAAGAGGACGAGCGCACCGCTGTCGTCGGGGGAGAAGATGATCACTGTCAATGAAACACTCGCGTTCGACAGCGGTCTGCCCGCGGCAGAGCAGTTGCTCGGCGGGGACTGCACCGCGGCGGTGACTGAGGTCAAACTGCTCACCGATAAGGCGATCGTCAAGGGGCAGATCTATCTGCATCAACTGTATACCGATGACAGCGTGGGTGGTACGACCTATGTATTGGAATATACCGTGCCGTTCAGCGCGATTATGGATGTGGACGGTGTGCGGGACGGCCAGCTGCACACCGCGCAGGTGAGTGTGCTGACCGATACCGAGGAGTGTGTAGCCGGTGCAAACGGACAAAATACCGCTTTGGGATTTACGGCAAAGCTGCTTATTCAGCTGTCGACCTATGAGAAAGCCGCTGTACAGTTGGTGACCGATGCCTATCATCCGGATTGTCCTGTGACCCTGTCCACCGACACGCTGTCCATACGTTCGCTGACGGAGGCGTTTCGCCAGACCGTTACGCTGCAAAAGAGCGTTGCTTTGCCGTGCGATGGTTTGCGGGAGATCATCGACGCGTGGGTGATGCCGATGCCGATCGACGGGCGTGCCGAGAACGGGCGCGTGGAGCTGGATGCGTCGATGCTGGTGTCGCTGTTGGTGCGGGATGCCGATGGGGTCATCGCGTATTATGAGCGTCCCGAGGATTTTCATATTGAGTGTGCACAGGCCGTGCCGTATGCCGATGGGAGCACCTTCGCGGTGCATGCACAGGCGGCGGTGATGGGGACTAACTACGCGGCGATCGGGGATAAGCTCGACCTGCGCTTGACGCTCGTTGTCGCAGTCGAGCTGTGGGAATCCACACAAGACCAAGTGGTAAGGGGTATTACTTTACAGACAGAAAATCCCTATCCTGTTGACTCGACAGTGATGCGGCTGTATTATGCCGACGCAGGGGAGAGCGTGTGGGACATTGCCCGTCGCTGTCACACCTCGCCCGACGCCGTGCGCGAGGAGAACGACCTGCGCGACGAAGTCTTATCAGCAAAGACCGTTCTACTCATCCCCGCAAATTAAGGAAAACGTCAACGAGCCGCTCGATTCGAGCGGCTCGTTGTGGGTTATTGGAGATATTGGAGAATTTCTTTGATATTTTCGGCGGTGTAGGTGGGGTGGATGTCGCTTTTTTGCCACATCTCGCGGGTGGTCTCACCGCTGAATACCAATACCGTGTCGATGCCCGCGTTGACACCGGAGGCGATGTCGGTGTAGATGCGGTCGCCGATCATTACCGTATCCTCGGGTGATACGCCGAATTTCTGCATCGCGAGCAGCGCCATTGTCGGTTCAGGCTTGCCGATGAAGTAGGGGCGTTTACCTGTCGCACGCCATAGCATCTCGCAGACACTGCCGCAGTCGGGCACGTATCCGAAAGCGGTGGGGCAGACCCAGTCGGGGTTAGTTGCGAGGAAGGTGATGTCCCGCCCGAGTAGAATACAGGCGTCCTCCAGCTTTTGAAAGGTCAACTCGTTGTCGTTGCCCATCAGCAGGCAGTCAATGTCTTCCTCGAGGTGATCGGTGACGGCGAAGCCGCTATCCGCGAGTTCCTTGCGAAAAGAGGCGGTGCCGGCGGCATAGATCTTATTGCCTTTATAATGCTCGTGCAGATAGACGCAGGTCGCCATCGTGGAGGTGAAGAAATCCTCCGCCGTCGCCTCGATGCCGAGCCGCGCGAGCTTGGCAACATATACTTCGACGCTTTTGGAGGAGTTGTTGGTCAGAAACAGGTAACGACCGCCGTTGCCCTTGATCTGCTGCAGGAATTCGAGACACCCCTCAAACAGATCATCATCGAGGTACAGCGTGCCGTCCATGTCCAGCAGAAACAGCGTTTTGTTCTTTAATGCGTTCATTGTATCCTCTCCTCGTATTTATCATACTCATTCGGCGAGATTTGTCAACCGAGAAAGGAAAGAAAGCAATGAATTTTACCCATACGTTGTCGGTGTCATCGGCGCTTGATCGCGCAAATGAGTGGATATGGGGACCGACGTTGCTGATACTCGTATTGGGTGTCGGCATACTGCTTTCGGTGCGCACAGGCTTTGTGCAGGTGCGCGGCCTCGGCAGTGCTTTTTGCCTGTTGCGCCACGCTGACAGCGACGGAGAAGGGGTCAGCCCCTTCGGCGTGCTGTGTACGGCGTTGTCCGCCGCTATCGGAACAGGCAACATCGTCGGCGTCGCTACGGCGGTGTCGGCGGGTGGACCGGGTGCGCTCTTTTGGATGCTGTTGTCCGCCTTTTTTGGGATGGCGACCAAGTTCGCCGAGGGCGTGCTGGCGGTCAAATACCGCACCGTCGATAGGGGCGAGGTCATTGGCGGGCCGTTTTATTATATTGAGTGGGGGATGGGCAAACGCTGGCGATGGCTGGGAAAGGTATTCGCTTTGTTCGGCGCGTTCGCGGGATTGCTCGGTATCGGCACGATCGCCCAAAGTAACAGCATCGCCGCCGCGGTCGAAGATGTTTTTGGTGACAGCGGTGTGGTGGCGTTTTCGATCGGCGAGGTGTCGTATTCGTGGACGACGGTGTTCGTCGGCACTGTCGTGACGGTGCTTGCCGCGATGGTGATCCTCGGCGGTATCGGGCGTATCTCCCGTGTCGCGACGGTGCTCGTTCCGCTGATGCTGTGTGTGTATGTCGGCGCTGTCGGAACGATCTTGCTCATCAACATCGCCCGTATCCCTGCGGCGGTGTCGTTGATCCTGCGTGCCGCTTTTGCGCCGAAGGCAGCGCTCGGTGCTGCCGCGGGCATCACGATCAAGCAGGCGGTGAGGTTGGGCGTCGGGCGTGGGATATTTTCCAATGAGGCGGGGATGGGCACCGAAGCAATTGCTGCCGCCGCGTCGAGCACGACATCCCCCGTCCGCCAAGGACTCCTATGTATGATGAGCACCTTTATTGATACGGTGGTGTTGTGCACCGCGGCGGGGCTGACGCTGATCGTCACCGATGCCTATCGGCAGCGAGGTCTAGAGGGCGTTTCAATGACCGCCTATGCGTGGACACAGGGACTTCCATGCCCGCCGTCGATATCCCGTGTTTTGCTTATGCTGTGTCTGATATTTTTCGCTTTTTCCACCATCCTCGGATGGAACTTTTACGCCGAGCGATGTATGCGGTATCTCTGCGGCGGTCGCGCGGTGTGGATGCGAGGCTATCGGGTCGCGTATATTGTGGCGGTGTTTATCGGTCCGTATTTGTCTGTGTCGTCCGCGTGGACGGTGGCGGATATCGGTAACGGCTGCATGGTGTTTCCGAATTTGGTGGCACTGCTGTCACTCAGCGGGGTGGTCGCGCGCGAAACTCGGCTGTATTTTGCCCGCGAACGCGAAAAATCTCACAAAAAAGGCAAAAAACCGCTTGACGGCAGACGAAAAGGCTGATATAATATTACAGTTCATGAGATGTGGACAATCCTTGCTTCGTACAGGATACGAGGCCATCAGACCATAAGGAGGTGCAACAATATGCCCACAGTCAAAGCTTCCTACGAGGCGGTATTCATTTTCTCCCTCAAGGCGGGGGAAGAGGCGGTTGCCGAACTCAAGGAGAAATTTCGTGCGCTGATCGAGCAGAACGCGGAGATCGGCGAGGTCGATGAGTGGGGCAAGCGCAAGCTCGCCTATCTGATCGACGATGAAGCGGAAGGCTTCTACGTGCTGTACAACTTTGTCAGCGGTCCGGCTTTCCCGGCGGAGCTCGAGCGTGTCAGCGGTATTACCGATGGCGTGCTGCGTTCCATGGTTGTCCGTAAGAACGAGGAATAAGGAGGGAATACTATGAACTCAATCTGCTTGATGGGTCGTTTGACCGGTGATCCGGAGTTGAAGACCACCCAGAGCGGCATCTCCGTTACCAGTTTCAGCGTGGCGGTGGATCGTGCTTTCCGTTCCAAGGATCAGGAGCGACAGACCGATTTCATCAATTGCGTGGCATGGCGCGGTACTGCTGAGTTTATCACCCGCTATTTCCGTAAAGGACAGCGTATTGCGCTGCATGGCTCTCTGCAGTCCCGCAGCTACACCGCGAACGACGGCAGTAAGCGTACTGTCTTCGAGGTCGTGGTCGACAATGCATTTTTCTGTGAGTCCAAGGGCGGTCAGACCGCCGGGGCTCCCAACTACGATTCTCAGATCCCGCAGGTCAACGAGGCGAAACCCGCCTTCTCTACCGCCAACACCGGCGATTTCGAGGAGATCCTCACCGACGAGGAGTTGCCCTTCTAAGGATACGAGAACGGTTGACTATTGAGTAAAGGAGGCCTTCATCATGGCTGAAAGAACCGAAAGACCCGAGCGCCCCATGCGCGGCCGTAAAGGTCACCGTAAGGTGTGCCAGTTCTGCGTCGATAAGATGGCGTACATTGACTATAAGGATGTCGCCCGTCTGCGCCGCTACATGTCCGAGCGTGCCAAGATCCTGCCCCGTCGTGTGACCGGCACTTGCGCCCGCCATCAGAGAGATCTGACCACCGCGATCAAGCGTGCCCGTCAGATCGCTTTGGTTCCCTTTGTGACCGACTAAATCAACACAAAAACCATCGCCCGTTCCGTTCGGAACGGGCGATTTTCATATCTTATTGGTTTGATCCGTGCCGCATGGGAGCGGCGAGGAAAGTGCCAACGCGTGCAGATCGGTTGCGCGGCATTCAAGCGCGAACAGCGCCTGCGCCTCGGCGTACAGTTCACGCACCTGTGCGGTGCGGGTGAGGATCGGCAGGGTAGGCGCGGCGGTGGAAAGGATCTCTCGTCCGCGTTCATTCATCGCGAGCACGCGGATATAGGGCGGCGTGAGATAGGCGCTTTCGCTCGGCAAGTCGAGAAGCCCCGCCCATAGCACGCGGCGCAGGCGTGCTGTGGGATAGCGTCGAGTCTTTATCGCCTCCAGTAATTCGATGTAGTTTGTCGCAGCACGGGAGACTTGATACAGGCGGTTTTCCAGCCCCTCGGAGATGTAAGGCAGTGCCGCAAAATCGGCAAGTTCCATCGCACGCAGACGGGCGAGTAGGGCGTGTTCTAACACATCTGTGCGGGTAGCGACGTGTCCTGCCGCCACCGCTTCTTCGAGGATCTTCGCCGCCGCGTTCGGCATACACGCTGTCGCTTCATCGACTCGTCCTTCCCGTATCAGCCTGCGCAGATGGCTGGCGCTGGCGCTGGCGTTAGTAATTTCGTCTGCGTTATGCGCCGCGCCGACACGTTTGAGGGTGTGAAAACGGAAATCAGCGCCGATCTTTGCCGCGGCGCGGATATATTCCAGCCCTAACGTGTTGTTTGGGCTCTCTAATAAAGTGGCAAGGTTATCCGCTTTACACATCACTGCCGCCTTTTGCCGCGCGGCGGCGTAGGGGATGCCGGAGGCAAGGGCATTTCTCAGTGCCTGTGCATAAGCGGGAGCGTCGATGAGCGCGGCGAGTGACTGCAGGACGTTAATATCGCCGCATTCGCTGCCGAAGGAGAGCGTGTCGACACAGCCGAGCGCATGCAGAATACTCACCCCACCGAGGGCAAACCGCTCGGCGGGAGACATCGCGAAGGGCAGAGGATTTTCCAGCACAAGATCGGCACCATAAGCCAGCGCCATCTGTGCGCGGTCGAATTTTGTCAGTAGCGCAGGCTCTCCGCGTTGGGTGAACGAGCCGCTGATGATGATGGCGATGTGTGTCGCACCGTCGGCGCGCACGCTGTCGATGTGCGCTTTGTGCCCGTTGTGAAACGGATCATACTCCGCAATAATGCCCGCAATATGCAAAAGTTTCCCTCCTCGGCAAATAATGGTTGAAATTTTTGCAGAAATCAGTTATTATATAATACGACGTTTTTTCAATAAAATCAATAAGGAGTCTTGAAAATGAAAATTTTGGTCATCAATGCAGGTAGTTCTTCTCTGAAGTATCAGCTTGTCGATATGGACGGCGAGAAGGTCGTCGCGAAGGGTATCTGCGAGCGTATCGGTCTGGATGACGGTATCTTCACGCACAAGGCGTATGGCAACGCGTGGAAGTCCACTCCCACGATGCGTAACCACACCGAGGCGTTTGCGCAGGTAAAGCTTGCGCTCACGCAGGGTGAGGGCAAGGTCATCGACGATCTGTCCGAAGTCAACGCCATCGGTCACCGCGTGGTGCAGGGCGGTGCGAAGTACGATCGTTCGGTCGTTATCACCGACGAGGTCATCAAGGACATCGAAACTTACAAGGCGCTCGCTCCTCTGCACAACCCTGCCGCTCTGCAGGGCATTGAGGCGGCTACCGCCACCTTCGGCAGTGAGATCACGCAGGTTGCCGTGTTCGACACCTCGTTCCATCAGACGATGGAGCCGAGAGCGTATATGTTCGGTCTGCCGTATGAGTATTATGAGAAGTACGGTGTGCGCCGTTACGGCTTCCACGGCACGTCCCATCGCTATGTCGGCGGTCGCTGTGCAGAGTTGCTCGGCGACAAGAAGGATGCTCGTATCATCACCTGCCACATCGGCAGCGGCTCGTCTATCGCCGCCATCAAGGGCGGTAAGGTGGTTGACACCACGATGGGTATGACACCTCTGGATGGCTTTATGATGGGCACCCGTTCGGGCGGCTTCGATCCTTCGGTCGTCACCTTCCTGATGGAGAAGGAGGGTCTGACTCCGAAGCAGATGGACGATATTATGAATAAGAAGTCCGGTATGCTCGGCATCTCCGGTAAGTACAACGACGATCGCGACATTGACGCGGCGATCGCACGCGGCGATGAGCGCTCCAAGCTCGCGTGGGATATGCGTTCCTATCAGATCATCAAGTACATCGGTTCGTACGTTGCCGCGCTCGGCGGTCTGGACGGACTGGTGTTCACCGCGGGTGTCGGCGAGAACCAGCCTAAGTTGCGTGCTGAGGTCATTGAGGCGCTCGGCTATCTGGGGATGAAGCTTGACGCTGATGCCAACAATGTCCGCAGTCAGGAGCAGCTTATCACTGCCGCGGATTCTGCCATCCCTGCTTGGGTCATCCCGACGGACGAAGAGCTGGTCATCGCCCGCGACACCGCCGCTCTGGCGTAAATCAACCGTCTATACAGAAAAGGCGGTCTCACAGCTGCCGCCAAAAAGGGAATAGTGAACAGAACCCCCTATGGTAGAAAAACTACCATAGGGGGAATTTTTATACAAGGAGGTTTTTCTCGTTCAGTGAACGCAAGCGAGTATATGCGCAAAATTCTATGTTGCTTGCTTGTGTTTTGCAAAAACCCGCAAAAAGCGGCAAAATAGCCTCGGTTTTTCCTCGAAAACGATGCTGAGAATAAAAAAACGGGAAAATTTGGTAATTTTCCTCTTGCATTAAATGGCAAATTATGGTAATATGCCTTTGCCGGCATAAAAAACAAGGGAGAAATTGGATTATGGGAAGAAAAATCAATGTCTTATTGGCAGATAACAGCGAGTATTTTGCGATACCGTGCGCCAATGTGATGAAATCCAAGGGATTGGATGTAACGATGACGGAAAAAGACGGGCAGGCGGTGATTTCGGCGATCGAGAGAAATTGTCCTGATGTGGTGCTGATGGACTTCTTTTTGCCGCGGATGGATGCGCTGGGTGTGTTGCGCAATATGCACGCGCTGGAACTGCCGAAGCGTCCGCTGGTGATGTTGATGTCGGGGTTTGATAATCCTGCGCTCGAGCGTGAGGCGATGAGTGCGGGCGCGGACTATTATTTTCTCAAGCCGTTCGATGCCGCTGAGATGGCGAGCCGCATCCTCACCTTGTGCGGTGAGGTTGAGGTGCCGCACCTCGGCGAGACTATGCGTCGCCGTGAGGTGCAGGGGAGCAGTCTCGAGATGCGGGTCACCGAGATCATTCATCAGATCGGTGTCCCTGCGCATATCAAGGGTTATCAGTATCTGCGGGACGCGATCCTGATGGCGATCGAGGATGACCAGATCATCAACGCTGTGACCAAACGGTTGTATCCCGCGGTCGCCAAGCGGCACGGCACGACCTCGTCGCGGGTCGAACGCGCCATCCGTCACGCTATCGAGGTGGCGTGGGATCGCGGGGATATTGACGTACTCAATTCCTATTTCGGTTATACCATCCACAATAGCCGCGGCAAGCCCACCAATTCGGAATTTATTGCGATGATTGCAGACAAATTCCGCTTGCAGCTCAAGATTTCTTAAAATCTTGTCGAAATTTGCGTAAATATATTGAATAACAATATTGACACTTTCCTTTCAACACGATAAAATTATAACAGTATGAATATATTGTACTGTAATATATTCAATCGTGTTTAGGAGGCGCAGGCGTGAAAGAGGGGCAGATCATTGTGATCAGTCGTCAGTACGGCAGCGGCGGCAGTGAGATCGGTCGGCGATTGGCTGAGCAGTTGGGTATTCCGTATTACGACAAGAATTTTGTTGATACAGCGGTGAAGAACAGCGGACTTTCCACCGACTTTTTGGAGGAAGAGGAGCAGAAGTTTATCAGCAGCCTACTGTTTAATCTGGCGACCGGCGGTTATCGCCACAACAGCGATAAGGCGGTGGCGGATCAGGTGTTCATTGCCGAATCCAACGCGCTCAAAGAGGTCGCTCAGCAGGGGTCCTGCGTCATTGTTGGTCGTTGCGCCGACCATATCCTCAAGGAAGGGTTTGACGTGTTCAGCGTCTTTGTCCACGCGCCGATCAAAGCACGTGTCGAGCGTGCGGTCGGACAGTGCGGTGTCGCAGAACGCCGCGCCGAGGCAACCGTGCGTGAGCGTGACCGCGCCCGCGCGCGCCATTATGAGTATTACACCGATAAGGACTGGGGCGACTGCGATAATTATCACCTGACGGTGAACAGCGGTTACTTTGGTATCGAGAAGTCGGTCGATCTCATCAAGCAGGCGCTTGAATTCGTTTGAGGAAGGTGTGACTATGTCTAACAATCGGCAACATCGCGATCGCGGCGATCGCGGTCAGCGGGAATTTTTTACTCTCGGCGAGCACGCCGTCGGATCAAAGCGTTATCGTTTCCGTTATGACGGTCGTACATACCGCATTCTTGAACGGACGGTCAGCGCGAGCGGCGAGGAGAGCGAGGAACTTCTTCTCCTCGAAGAGGCGGATGCCCGTGCGTCGTATGATGCGTGGAATCGCATCAAACGTCCCGAGCGTTATGGCTCCGGCGGCTAATGGTGACAACATTTGAAGAATCATTAAAAGCGTCCGTTTCGGGCGCTTTTTTTAGAAAGTACTTGTTATTTATAGTGAAATCGTGTACAATAAATGAATAATGGTTAACAAAAGGGGAGAACACGATGGCTTTAGCGAAAAATCAGCTCGCGGAGCTGACCGTCACGAGTGTGACGGGCGAGGGTAGCGGCGTTGCTCGTTATACCGACGCAGATATTCCCTCGCCGGGAATCGTGGTGTTTATCCCTTATACGGCGGTTGGCGACCGAATTCTTTGCCGCATCGTCAAGGTGCAGAAGACTCACGCCTTCGGGCGAGTGGAGGAGTTGATCACTCCCTCCGCGGATCGCACGGATGAACAGGACTGCGGTGTGTTTGGCCGCTGTGGCGGCTGCGCGTGGCGTCATATTACCTACGAGGCGGAATGTCGGTATAAGCACCAATGGGTGCGCGACACTCTGCATCGAGTCGGCGGGCTTGTGTCAGAGCCACTGCCGCTTGTCGCGGCAGATGCCCCCGACCGCTACCGCAATAAGGCGCAGTTTCCCGTCGCGGCGGGTGAGAATGGTCCGCAGATGGGCTTCTTTGCACCGCGCAGTCACCGCATTGTCGGCTGCCGCGACTGTCTGTTGCAGCCTGCGGGTTTTCGCGCGGTGCTGGACGCGGTCGATGGTTGGATGCGGGTGTTTTCCGTACCTGCCTATGATGAAACAACGCATAAGGGACTGGTGCGGCATATCTATATTCGCGAGGGCGCGGTCAGCGGGCAGATGATGGTCTGCCTTGTCTGCACGAGCGGGAAGCTCCCCGCCGTGCCGGCATTGGTGGACGCGGTACGCGCCGCCGCGCCGAAGCTCGCATCGCTGGTCGTGAATATCAACCCTGCGCGCACGAATGTCATCCTCGGCGACGGCGGGTTTACGTTGTGGGGCGAGGATGCGATCGAGGATACCTTGTGCGGTCTGCGCTTTCGTCTGTCACCGCATTCGTTCTATCAGGTCAATCACGCGCAGACGGAAAAGCTGTATGCGCTTGCCGCGGATGCTGCGGTGCTGACAGGGCAGGAGACTCTGCTCGATCTTTATTGCGGTGCCGGTACGATCGGGCTGTCGATGGCGCGACGGGTCGCGCAGGTGGTCGGTGTTGAGGTCGTCCCTGCCGCGGTAGAGGATGCCCGCTGCAACGCCGAGGCAAACGGTATCACCAACGCGCGCTTTATCTGTGCGGATGCGGCTCATGCCGCTGCACAGCTCGCGCGCGAGGGGGTACGTCCCGATGTGATCGTGCTCGACCCGCCGCGCAAGGGGTGTGACCCCGCACTCATCGACACCGTAGTGGCGATGGCACCCGCGCGGGTGGTGTATGTGTCCTGCGATCCCGCGACACTGGCGCGCGATCTCAAGTTGTTTGGCGAAAAGGGTTACACGGTCAAGTACGTGCAACCCGTGGACTTGTTCCCCCGAACGGCGCATTGTGAAAATGTCGCGAGCTTGATCAAAGCGTAACTTTTGATTCTTTTTAGGAGTGATTTCTATGGCAATTCGTATCGGTATCTATGGCTACGGCAATCTCGGTCGCGGCGTGGAATGTGCCATTCGTCAGAATGAGGATACTGAGCTTGTCGCGGTGTTCACCCGCCGCGATCCCGCGAGCGTCAAGACGGCGTTTGACGGCGTGACGGTAGCGAACACCTGCGAGGTGCTCGAGTACAAGGGCAAGATCGACGTGATGATCCTCTGCGGCGGCAGCGCGACCGATCTGCCGACCCAGACCCCCGAGCTCGCGGCGCATTTCAACGTTGTCGACAGTTTCGATAACCACGCGAACATCCCTGCACATTTTGCGGCGGTGGATGCCGCGGCGACGGCGGGCGGCAAGACCGCACTCATCTCCGCGGGCTGGGATCCGGGGATGTTCTCCCTCAACCGCCTTTACGCGCAGGCGATCCTGCCGCAGGGCGCGGACTACACTTTCTGGGGCAAGGGTGTCAGCCAAGGGCACTCGGATGCCGTGCGCCGTATCGACGGCGTTGCGGATGCGCGCCAGTACACCATCCCCGTAGAGGCGGCGGTGGACGCCGTGCGCCGCGGCGAACAGCCGCAACTCACTACACGTCAGAAGCACATACGTGAGTGCTTCGTCGTCGCCGAGGCAGTCGCGGACCTTGCCCGCATCGAGCGGGAGATCAAGACGATGCCCAATTACTTTGAACCCTATGACACCACGGTACATTTCATCACCGCCGAGGAGATGACGCGCGATCACAGCGGCATCCCGCACGGCGGCTGTGTGTTGCGCAGCGGACGCACGGGTGCCAACGGCGAACACACCCATGTCATCGAATATAAACTGACGCTGGACTCTAACCCCGAATTCACCGCCAGTGTCTTGCTCGCGTATGCGCGCGGCGTGTACCGCTTGGCGCAGGCGGGGCAGACAGGCTGTAAGACGGTGCTTGATGTGCCGCCCGCAATGCTGTCTGCGCTTGACGGCGAGATGCTTCGCCGTACACTGCTGTAATGATGGAGCATCACGAGAAATTTGTCCGTATGACCACCTATCCGGTGGAACGGCTGATGGGGCGTCTCGCAATCCCCACCATTACCACGATGCTGATTACCGCTTTTTACAATATGGCGGACACCTTCTTCGTCGGGCAGTTGCACAACACCAGCGCGACAGGCGCGGTGGGGGTTGTGTTCTCTTTTATGGCGATCATTCAGGCGTGCGGCTTCTTTTTCGGACAGGGGTCGGGCAACGCGATCTCCCGTCTTCTTGGTCAGGAGAGGACCGACGAGGCACAACGCCTCGCGTCGATCGGCTTTTTCTCGGCTTTGTTGACGGGCGGACTGATCATGGTGCTGGGCTTGGCGTTCCTCACGCCGCTTGCACGCCTGCTCGGCTCGACCGAGACCATCCTGCCGTATGCGAAGGACTACTTGCGCATCATCCTGCTCGGTGCGCCGTATATGACCTCGTCGCTGGTGCTCAATAACCAACTGCGCTTTCAAGGTAACGCCTTTTACGGGATGCTGGGGATGGGTGCGGGCGCGGTGCTTAATGTTGCGCTCGACCCCGTGTTCATCTTTGTGCTGGATATGGGCGTGTCCGGCGCGGCGCTGGCGACGGCGCTGAGCCAGTTCGTCGGCTTCTGCATTCTACTGTTCTGCTGTACGCGTGGGGATAACCTGCGCATAAGCCTGCGGCTGTTTCGCCCGCGGCTCGCCGACTACGATGTGATCCTGCGCGGCGGTCTGCCGACGCTGTGTCGGCAGGGCTTGTCCAGTGCGTCTACCATTTGCCTCAACTATATGGCGGGGGCGTTCGGCGGTGATCCTGCTATCGCGGCGATGTCCATCGCCACGCGGGTGATGCACCTGGCATTTTCCGCGGTCATCGGCTTCGGGCAGGGCTTTCAGCCTGTCTGCGGCTTTAACTACGGTGCGGGGCTGTACAGCCGCGTCAAGCGCGCATTTCATTTCTGTGCGCGGGTGTCGACGGTGATCTTGACCGCGGCGGCGATCGCCGGTGCGGTGTTTGCACCGCAACTTGTCGGACTGTTCAGCGATGATCCCGCGGTCATCCCGATAGGGTCACTGTCCCTGCGGCTGATGTGCATCGGTCTGCCGTTTATGGGCTGGTACACCTCGGGGAATATGATGTTGCAGACTATCGGCAAGGTTGGGCGCGCGAGTTTTCTGTCGATGTCACGGCAGGGGATATTCTTCATCCCGTTGGTGCTGGGCTTGCCACTGCTGTTTATGCTCACGCGCGGGGCGATCGATCCGCTGTTCGGCGTTCAGCTTGCCCAACCGCTCGCGGACATCACCTCGTTCATCGTGTCTGTCCCGATGACGGTCGGAGTACTGCGCACGTTTGGAGAGGATACACTGCGTACAACAGAAGAATAAAAACAACGTCCCACTCGGCAACGCCGAGCGGGACGTTTCTTTAGTTCACGATGAATATCTCGTCACATCGATCATCCTCGTCGAAGATGAGATTGTACACGACCTTTTTGTAGTCAGCAACGAGACTGTCATAGGGGGTCTTGTCGCCGAGTGCATAATGGTTGCCGGCGGTGTCGATGACACCAACCGTATTAATGACCGGTAGTGTCTCGCTGAGCTTCAAGAGATACTGATTATACGCAGGCATCTCCACTCCTGCGACCTGCATCACGTAGGACGAGAGGTAGTTTGCGCCGAGGCGGTCGATCTCCTTCTCTTCAATATCGTAGTTTGCCCAGATGTAGAACGGGGTGATATACTTTTTCTGCAGTTGCTCGGTGGTCAGCTCGAGGTCGTTCGACACGCCGAGCAGGCGGTTGACAAATTCGCTCTCGACGTTCGGCTGATGATCGCCGAACATACAGATGATCGTCGGCTCGTCCTGTGCGGAGAAGTAGCTCACCAGCTCCTCAAACGCCGCGTCGGATGCCTTGATGAGCGAGAGATACTGGTTCGCTTTCGGGTAGGCGGTAGCAAGAGCGGCGCTAGTGTCGCCGTTAATGCCCGTGACGTAGACGTCCTCGGTGAAGTTCGCCGACTTCTCGGTGTAGCCGCCGTGGTTCTGCATCGTGACGTTAAAGATGAAGAACGGTTGACTTTCGTCGCGGCTCTCATACATCTCGATGACCTTTTTGTAGTTGTAGCTGTCGCTGACGTACCGTCGCAGCAGGATATCCTCGCCGGGGGATTCCTGTTCGACCAATTCCTCCAGCACTGCGCTGTTATAGCCGCTGTTCTGATAGGCGATCAGTGTGTTATAGCTGATGATCGAGGTGATGGAATTGAAGCAGGTGAAGCCAAAGTTCTTGTATACTGCGGTGCGGTTCCACCCGCCCGAATAATAGGGGTGGAATGCCAGCTGTGTGTAGTTCTGCGCGCCGAGCGAGGACACGAGCGAGTAGAGCGGGTTTTTCGCATACAGCATATAGGCGTTGCTTCCGGCGGGGAAGAAGGACATCGGAGCACCTGTGAGGAATTCAAACTCCGAGTTGCTGGTGCTCGCGCCGATGACGGGGACATAGAGATTGCCGCGTACCGTGTTTTCGGTGAGGCTACGCAGGAAGGGCATATAATCGATATTGGTCTCGAGGTCGCCGAGCACCGACAGGTCGGAGAGCGACTCGTTCATAATGCAGATGATGTTCGGTGCGGTGTCGCCGACGGTGGTGTTGCCTTCGCCGACGGTGGTATAGACGATGCTCGCGACCTCGTCTGCATCATAGTCCGCGGGCTCGCTGAAGGAGACATATTTGGTATTGAGGCAGAAATTCATCACCACGCCCGTTTTTTTATAGCCGCGGTTCTGACTCCAGAAGTCGGGGGAGAGTCCCGCTTGCGCATACAAATCGGTGAAGATGTAAATGCACACGATGCAGACGGTGAGGACACCAAAGAAGACGCGGGAGGCGACCTTGAGGATGATGCTCATGTTCGGTGTGCGCAGTCGCGCGGCGGTCACCGTGAGGAAGACGAGCAGGACGACCGCGATCACGACCTGATAATTAAACGAAAAATCGTAGGCGGCGGCGACGTTCGCGGCGGTGCCTGCGGCGAACAGATCCATCGGGACAAAGGGTGTGCCGCGGAATGCTTTGACGTAGAAATTGGTCAGCGCGAGGATGAAAAACAGCGCGTTCATCACCAGCATCGGCAGACGGTAGCTACCCGAAAAGACGTACACCGTGCCGTAGAACAGCATATAAAGGATATAATTGAGCATCAACGTGTGCGGTGACCAGTCCCAGGTGAACACGCCGTTGAGGCATTCCACCATCGTCATCGCGACAATAGGGAGGAGCAGGACGATAACGGTATTGACGATCGCCGCTGCGCGTTGTGGTAATTGCATTCGCACCGCCGCGATCAGCCCGATGATGGGGCAGGCGGCAAGGCACAAGCCGTACAGCAGCCCGCCGCAGGTGACGTCTTCCTGTAAGAAGCATCCGGTGTGCAGTAGAACAAGCAACAGCAGAGCCGCCAAAAGCACGCCGCCGATGATCACGCTGCGCAGCGTGACGGTGAGGGAGATATGCGCGCCGAGCGAGCGGGTATAGACCCAAGGGGGGCGCTTTTGCGGTTGCGCGGGGCTTTTTTCGCCCGCTGTGGTCGTTTGCATACGGCTCAACTCCTTTCCTATACGATATAACCCACATATTATAACACGGTTTTATGAAAAATGTGTGAATTGCTGTCACGTTTTCTGTTTTTTTGCGGTTGCATACAATCTCTGACAAAAAAATCACAAAAAACCGCCTTTTTCCCGAAATAAGGATTGCTTTTTTGTAAAAACGGTAGTATAATACTACTGTTTTATAATGGGTCGGGATGGGATTTTTTTGACCGCCCCAAAAAAGATAACGGAGGAATGATGAAAATGGTATTACTGGCAAAAGAGACGGCCGGTGCGATCCTCAGCGATGCCGGGATCACCATCCTGATCGGGTTGGTCGTGGTATTCGCTGTGCTGTTGCTGCTGGTGTTTATTATCAAGGCTTTCGGCACGATCATGTCGCGCCTCGAGAATATCGAGGAGACGACTGCTGCTCGCGCCGCTGCCGCTCCCGCGGCCGTTGCGGCCCCCGCCCCTGTTGCCGCTGTCGCGGTGGGGAACACCGCGCCTGTGTCCACCAAGCCCGAAATCCAGAACGGCATCCCCGACGAGATGGTTGCGGTGATCTCCGGCGCGATCGCGTGTATGGCTCCTGCCGGTAAGCAGTATGCCGTGCGCAGCATTATGAAGAAGTAACGGAGGAGTTTCGCTATGCAACAGTTTATCAATGCCCTTGTGGATCTGTGGGAAGGCTCCGGCCTGGCACAGCTCCTTAATTTCGAAAACGGCGGCTGGAAGAATCTTATTATGATCGCCATTGCCTGCGTGCTGCTCTTCCTCGCGATCAAGAAGCAGTTCGAACCCCTGCTGCTGCTGCCGATCGCGTTCGGTATGCTGCTCGTCAACCTGCCGCTCGGCGGCGTGATGGATCCTCAGCGCAACTCGATCGTCGAGTTCACCGAGGCGGAGTTCTTCGAGTATCTCGACGGAACGTATGAGCAGGTCTATCCCGTGATGGAGACCGAAGCGCAGATCTCTGCTGACAGCCCGTATATCCAGAAGACCGAGAGCGGCGCGATGTATGTCGCTGACTCGAGCGGTTATTACAAGGTTCTGCCTGACAGTGACGGCGACGGCATCTGCGAGGCTGTCAAGCCCTATTGGCAGCATTTCGAGCAGGGCGGTCTGATGTGGTATCTCTATCAGGGCGTTAAGTTCGGTATCTATCCGCCGCTGATCTTCCTCGGCATCGGTGCGATGACCGACTTCGGTCCGCTGCTGTCCAACCCCAAGAGCTTACTGCTCGGTGCGGCAGCACAGCTCGGTATTTTCGTTACCTATTTCGGTGCGCGTTGTCTCAATCTCCTGCCCTTTGCAGAGGAGTGGGGTGTTGACTTCACCGCCCGACAGGCGGCTTCGATCGGCATCATCGGCGGTGCAGACGGTCCGACCGCTATCTATCTGACTTCTAAGCTCGCGCCTGAGCTGCTCGGCGCGATCGCGATCGCCGCCTATTCCTATATGGCGCTCGTTCCGATCATCCAGCCGCCTATTATGAAGGCGCTGACTACCAAGAAGGAGCGTTCGGTCGTGATGACCGAGTTGCGTACTGTGTCCAAGACCGAGAAGATCATTTTCCCGATCCTGGTCACCATCATCTGCGTGTTGCTGTTGCCCTCTGCGGCTCCGCTGATCGGTATGCTGATGCTCGGCAACTTGATGCGTGAGAGCGGTGTTGTTGACCGTATCAGCAAGACCGCACAGAACGAGCTGATGAACATTGTCACCATCTTCCTCGGTGTGACGGTCGGTGCGACAGCGAACGCTAACAGCTTCCTCAAGCCCACTACGTTGCTCATCATCTGCCTCGGTCTTATCGCGTTCTGTATGGGTACCGCGGGAGGTGTGCTGCTCGGCAAGCTGATGTACTACATCACCGGCGGCAAGGTCAACCCCCTCATCGGCTCTGCCGGCGTGTCGGCGGTTCCGATGGCGGCCCGTGTGTCGCAGAAGGTCGGTCAGAGCGAGAACCCCTCGAATTTCCTGCTGATGCATGCGATGGGTCCCAACGTGGCCGGCGTTATCGGCTCGGCGGTGGCGGCAGGTGTTCTGCTGACGCTGTTCGGCTAATCCACAAGAAATTTTTCAAGAGGCTGGGCAAGGTTTTGCTCAGCCTCTTTGTGACCTATTTTTATTAAAGGCGGTAACACAATGCTCACTCCACAGGAATTTATCACTATGCGACAGACGATCCTTGATCGTCAGTTCGCGCGGATGAACGCGCCGCAGCGGCAGGCGGTATTTCACACCGAAGGACCGCTGCTCATCCTTGCGGGCGCGGGCAGCGGCAAGACTACCGTGCTGGTCAACCGCATCGCCAATCTTGTGCGCTTTGGCAGCGCATATAATGCGACCGAGATGCCCGCGTTCCTCACGCCTGAGCAGGAAAAGAAATTGCGCGACTGTGCGGCGGGGCTTGTCCCGCTCGACGGCGAGCTCGTGGGACTTCTCGCGGTCGATCCCTGTCCATCCTACCGCATCCTCGCCATCACCTTCACCAATAAGGCGGCGGGCGAACTCAAGGAGCGCCTTGTGCGGATGCTCGGCGAGGAGGGGGATGAGGTCGCGGCGAGCACCTTCCACTCTTTCTGCGCGCGTATTATGCGCCGCGAGGGGGAATATCTTGGTTATTCTCGCCATTTCACGATCTATGATACCGATGACAGCCGTCGACTGATGAAGACCTGTATGAAGGAGCTGAACATCGACGAGAAGACGCTGGGCCACAAGGCGATCCTCGGCGAGATCAGCCGCGCAAAGGACGAGCTGCTCGATCCCAAGGAATACGCCGCGCGCTACGCGAATAGCGGCGATATTCGCCTGCGCCTTGTGGCGCGCGCTTACACGGAATATCAAAAGCGCCTGCGGGAAGCGGACGCGATGGACTTTGACGATCTGCTTTGCCGCACGGTGGAGCTGTTTAAGAAATTTCCCGAGGTGCTCGAACGGTATCAGAAGCGGTTTCGCTATCTGATGGTGGACGAGTATCAGGACACCAACCACGCGCAGTATGAACTCATTCATCTGCTTGCGGAGAGATCGGGCAACCTCTGTGTGGTCGGCGACGACGACCAGAGTATTTACAAATTCCGTGGCGCGACGATTGAAAACATCCTCAATTTTGAGGAGGAATTTCGTGGTTGCCGCGTTATCCGTCTCGAGCAGAATTATCGCTCGACGGGACGCATTCTTGACGCCGCCAACGCGGTCATCGCCAAAAACATTGGCAGAAAGGGCAAGACCCTGTGGACGGAGAACGCTGAGGGCGATCCGATTCGCGCCGTGGTGGTGGACAACGCCGAGGAGGAGGGCAAGTTTATTGCCGATACCATCCTCACGGGCGTGTCGCAAGGACGAAAATTCAGCGAATACGCGGTGCTGTACCGCGCCAACGCGCAGTCGAATGCTATCGAGCAGGCACTCATCAAGAGCGGCGTGCCGTATCGCATCATCGGCGGTCATCGCTTTAACGACACGAAGGAAGTCAAGGACGCGATGGCGTATCTGCGGGTGATCAACAACCCCGAGGACGAGGTCAGCCTACGCCGCATCATCAACGAGCCGAAACGCGGCATCGGTGATGCCACCATCGACAAGGCATCACAGATTGCCGCGGGACTTGGCGAGTCGCTGTACAGCGTGTTCAGCCGCGCCGCCGAGTTTCCCGATCTCCGCCGCGCCGCCGGCAAGCTCACTGCCTTTACAGCTATAATGAATGACCTGCGACAGATGTCGGAGGACCCCGAGAATTCCCTGCATCTGCTGTATACCACGATGCTGGAGACGACGGGTTATCTCGCGATGTGGAAGGCGCAGGGGGATGCCGAAGCAGGGCGCGTCGAGAACTTGGAGGAATTGTCCTCGTCCATTCAGCAGTATGAGAAGAATTGCGGCGAGGACTACGCGGAGCTGGCGGGATTCCTCGAGGAGCAGGCGCTGATGACCGATATCGACAACTACGACGCCGATGCGGACGCGGCGGTGCTGATGACGATGCACGCCGCGAAGGGGCTGGAGTTCCCCGTGGTACTGCTTCCGGGCTTTGAGGACGGCATTTTCCCGGGGTATCAGACGATGTTTGACCCGAACGAGCTGGAGGAGGATCGCCGCCTGTGCTACGTGGCGATCACCCGCGCGAGGGAAGAGCTGTATATCACCCGTGCGCAGAGCCGTATGCTGTATGGACAGACTAACCGCAACGCGCCCTCGCGCTTTATCGCGGATATTCCGCGCGAGCTGACCGAGCTTGTCGATCGTTGCCGTCCCAAGACAGTGGATTTTGGCGGCGGGATGGGCGGCTCGCGCACCGGTGGCTACGGACAGGGCTACCGTGGGCGGGATTATCACGGTCAGGGGTATACCTCGACCGCCGCGGCGCATAGCCACGAGGCGTTCCGCTCGACGGGAGACCGCCCGACGGGCAGCCGCGTGACGGTGGCGAGCGCGGCGGCGAAGCCCGCGGTCGCTTGCGCGTGGAAGGTCGGCGACCGTGTCGCCCACGCGAGCTTCGGCGAGGGGATCATTATGGGGATGACCCCGATGGCGGGGGACACCCTGCTGGTGATTCAGTTCGACAAGGTCGGGCAGAAGAAGCTGATGGCGAACTACGCCAAGCTGAAGGTAATAGGATAATTGAAAGCAATGGCGTTTGCAGATAACATCTGCAAGCGCCGTTGCTGTATTTATGCGGTTTGCGCTGGGTCCGAAAAAGCCGCTCCCGCACTAATCTGGCGGTGGTGGAGCGACTGTTTATGTGCACACAGGAGAATGAGGTGCAGACAAGAACGGCGAGCATAATATAAGAAAATTAAATCGCGGGAACAAAACCGCGGTGGGTGACATACATTGGTATTGAGACAGAGTCGGGCGGCTCCGCGCGCCGTGCGACGCGCTCGAATATCAGAATAGGAGGAATCTCTATGGCGGAACCCAAGTTTGTCCGTGACAACGGATGTAAAGAGGCCGTCTGTGTGGATGCCGGTCGGGTGTATGACAGCTGTTGTGAAGGATGCCCGACAAGAACGAAATTGCCTAGCAAAACGCCTCCCCTTGTCAGGGGAGGCGGATTTTGCAAAGCAAAAGACGGAGGGAGGCTTATTCGTTCGTGCATACCACCAAGAGGTTTGTAGGGAACGACCTGCTTGTCGTTCCGTTTTGCGGGATGTCGCAAGCGCCATCCCCTACACGTACACCTGCGGTTTGCCGTAGGGGACGGGTTCCCTGTCCCGTCGGTTACGCTTTTGTTTCGATTTCCAACGTAAATTCTTCCGGTAGGGCGTCTACGGATTTTATATACGTGATCCTTTCAATAAATAACCGCAAAAACGCATTTCTGCCCGCCGCGTCGGCGCGGGCGTAGGCGGCCGCGGTGTCGATCGGCGCGGGGGATAGCGCGGGCGATGCTTTCGGAAGGGCGGCGCGCTGTTTGTCCAGCGCCGCGCGTCGGCGGGCAAATTCCTCGGGAGTGTACACGCCCTGTTCTACAAGCTGATACAGCCGCGCCTGCTGACTGTCGATCTGCTTGCGCCGCAGAGCGGCGGGGTCGCGCGGAGTTCTGTTTTTCGGCTCGTGCTTGATCGTCGGCGGCAACATCGGCAAAAGCGCCGCCACCACCGCGTCCTCGACCGAACCGAGCCGTGAGGCGACGTTGCATCCCGCTCGCGGGCAGATGATACTCTCCTGCCGACGTGTTTGGGACGGGGGCAGACGCTGCAACGGCGCACCGCAAAAGCCACAGAATATTAGCCCCGCGAGCGGGTTTTGCAGTATTCTTTTTGCTGTCGGCGGATGTCCTCGCGAGCGACGGATCTCCGCTGCCTTGGTGAACTCACCTTCGCTGATTAACGGCGGGTGCAATCCCTCGGTGTCGAGCGTGCCGTCCGCGCCGCACCGTCGCACACGCCCGCAGTATACGGGGTTTGCAAGAATATCCAGCACCGATGTGCGACCGAAGGCGGCGGCGCGGCGAGGGAGAAATCCCATCGCGTGCAATCGCTCGGCGATCTGCTGACAGCCGAGACCTTCGCGCGTATACCACGCGAAGATGAGCCGCACCGCTTCGGCTTCCTCGTCAATGGGTTCGAGAGACGGACGACCGTTGACGGTGGCACGCCGATAGCCATAGGGCGGCAGGGAGAGAAACCCGCCCTCCTCCGCCGTGCGCTGTACGCCGCGTTGCAGGCGGCGTTTGATCATTTTTAGTTCCTGTCGCGCTATAAAGCTCTCGAACTCCGAATAGGTTTCGTCAAGATCGTTGTTGAGATCATATACCTTTCGTGGCGTAACGATGCGCACGTGTGCGGCTTTGAGCGTGTCAAGGATAATCCCTTGTTCCGCCATTGACCCACGTCCGAGTCGGTCGATGTCCATACACAGCACGCCGTCAAACGCGCCATCCTCGCAGTCAGCGAGCAGGCATTGCATCTGCTTGCGAGAGCACAGACGATCGCCCGACACTACCTCACGATAAACGGCGACGATGACGATGTCTTCCCGCTCAGCAAGCTGACGCAGACTGTTCTCGTGCCGTTTCAGGGTGTTTTCTGCCGCCTCGTGCGGATCGTCTGCACGGCTTTTGCGCAGATACATCGCCGCCCTCATGGTCCTCACCTCATCGCATTATATGCTTAAAAGTAGAAAAATAGCCAAAAGCCTTGACAATGAACGTTTGTTCGTGTACAATAGAATTGTAAAAGAAATAGCAGCTGCGTGGGGTGAACGCGGCTGCTTTTTCATATAGTGTAGCGTGATAGATTTCTATATTGTCTGTTACGCTACCGAGGTGAGAGGGAATGAAAAACGACCAGATGGACCATCCGACACAGAACGGGAAGGGGAAAGGAGAGCCGTCGGTGCGCATTGTCGCACCGACGGCTCTTGACACCCCGCAACTGCAAGCGCGTCTGTGTCGCTGGTGGGAAGACAGAAAGGAGTTATGGAATGATCAACATAACGGACTGGGTAGCCGTGATTCCTCCTGAGGATAAAACGATTGCCTATGTCGGGGAACATTGTACGCAAAGACGCCACTTCTTCTTGCCGGATCTGCAGTATGCGGAGTATGCCTTTTATTTGGATATGGCATTTGATCCTTCGACGGTTACGTCAACAACGACTCCTAAGTATATCGAAAGCACGCAACAGACGACAACGGAGGTTGTGGACGCCGACGGCGTTTCTGTGACGGCGACCGATAGTATAAATAAGGAGAGTTACACACAGACGTCAACGGTCGTGGATTCGGATGCGCTGACCGATGTGGCTTCTCTTTGGAAATTGGTTCGCGAGGACGGTATTGAGATTGTGTGGACGGTGTTGGCACAGCAAACGCAGCTTCCGGGACATTTACGTGCGGTGTTGCGTGCGGTCGGGCCGAACGATGAGGTGAAAAAGTCAGCGATAATGAACTTTGTCGTCGCACCGTCGATTGAGGCGTTGCCGGCGGCGACGGTCCCGTTGACCGAGCATGAGCAGATGGAGCAGGCTATGGTGCTGGCGCTCGAGCAGGCGGCTGAGGATACGTATGCTGCTTTTGACGAAAAGTTCGAGGAGGCGCTCGGCAGTCTGGAGGAGGTCAAGGCGCTTATCAACGAGAAGACTTCGCCTGCAACGGAAGAAACCTACGGTACGGTCATGGTATATACGGATG
>CAZVSE010000011.1:0-44853 GCA_964629445.1 uncultured Ruminococcus sp.
ACCAGTTCCGCATCGGCTTCTCCCGTATGGAGCGCGTGGTGCGCGAGCGTATGACTCTGCAGAGTCAGGATATGGATGTCATCACGCCGCAGGCGCTCATCAACATCCGTCCCGTCGTGGCGGCGATCAAGGAGTTCTTCGGCTCCTCTCCGCTGTCGCAGTTTATGGATCAGAACAACCCCCTCGCGGAGCTCAAGCACAAGCGCCGCCTGTCTGCGCTCGGCCCCGGTGGTCTGTCGCGTGACCGCGCGGGCTTCGAGGTGCGTGACGTGCACTACAGCCACTACGGACGTATGTGCCCCATCGAGACTCCCGAAGGTCCCAACATCGGTCTGATCTCCTATCTAGCGAGCTTTGCCCGCATCAACCAGTACGGCTTCATCGAGGCACCCTACCGTAAGGTGGATAAGGTGACCGGCGTCGTCACCGACGAGGTCACCTATATGCCCGCCGATATGGAAGACGATTTCATCGTCGCGCAGGCGAACGAGCCGCTGGATGAGAACAACCGCTTTACGCGTTCGAAGGTTACCACCCGCCACCGCGGCGAGTTTAAGGAAGAAGATCCCTCGGTCGTCGACTATATGGACGTCTCCCCGAAGATGGTCGTGTCCGTCGCCACCGCGATGATTCCCTTCCTCGAGAACGACGACGCCAACCGCGCGCTGATGGGCTCGAACATGCAGGGGCAGGCTGTCCCGCTGCTCACCACCCAGGCGCCGATCGTCGGCACGGGTATGGAATACAAGGCGGGCGTCGACTCCGGTGTCTGTGTGCTGGCGAAGGCCGCCGGTACCGTCACCTATGTCTCCGCCGACACCGTTCGCGTGCGCCGCGACGACACCGGTGAGATCGATGTTTACAAGATGGTGAAGTTTGCCCGTTCCAACCAGGGCACCTGCATCAACCAGCGTCCCGTGGTCAGTGTGGATCAACACGTCGAGGAGCACGAGGTGCTCGCCGACGGTCCCTCCACCGACAACGGTGAGATCGCGCTTGGAAAGAATGCGCTCATCGGCTTTATGACCTGGGAAGGCTACAACTACGAAGATGCCGTCCTCATCAATGAGAAGATCGTGCGCGACGACGTCTACACCTCGATCCACGTGGAGGAATACGAGGTGGAATCCCGCGACACCAAGCTCGGACCGGAGGAGATCACCCGCGACATCCCCAACGTCGGCGATGACGCGCTGAAGGATCTGGACGAGCGCGGCATCATCCGCATCGGTGCGGAGGTGCGCTCGGGCGACATTCTCGTCGGTAAGGTCACCCCGAAGGGCGAGACCGAGCTGACCGCGGAGGAGCGTCTGCTGCGTGCCATCTTCGGTGAAAAGGCGCGTGAAGTGCGCGACACCTCTCTGCGCGTGCCGCACGGCGAGTACGGCATCATCGTCGATGTCAAGGTGTTCACCCGTCAGAATTGTGACGAGCTCAGCCCCGGCGTGAATATGGTCGTGCGCTGCTACATTGCGCAGAAGCGTAAGATCAGCGTCGGCGATAAGATGGCGGGTCGCCACGGTAACAAGGGCGTTGTGTCCCGCATTCTGCCCAGTGAAGATATGCCCTTCCTGCCGGATGGCACTCCGCTGGACATCGTGCTCAACCCCCTCGGCGTTCCTTCCCGTATGAACATCGGTCAGGTTCTCGAAGTCAACCTCGGCTATGCCGCCGCGGCTCTCGGCTTTAAGGTGATGACCCCCGTCTTTGACGGCGCGCACGAGGAGGACATCCGCGAGCTGCTCGCGCAGGCGGGCAAGAGTACCGACGGTAAAACGCCGGTATACGACGGTCGCACAGGCGAATTGTTCGACAACCCCGTTACCGTCGGTTATATGTACTATCTGAAACTCCATCATCTGGTCGATGATAAGATCCACGCCCGTTCCACCGGTCCGTACTCCCTCGTCACCCAGCAGCCGCTCGGCGGTAAGGCGCAGTTCGGCGGTCAGCGCTTCGGCGAAATGGAAGTATGGGCGCTGGAGGCTTACGGCGCGGCTTACACCCTGCAGGAAATCCTGACGGTGAAGTCCGACGACGTGGTCGGCCGTGTCAAGACCTACGAGGCAATCGTTAAGGGTCAGAACGTGCCGCAGTCCGGCGTGCCGGAATCCTTCAAGGTTCTGGTCAAGGAGCTGCAGAGCCTCGGTCTGGACATCAAGGTGCTGGACGAGGATAAGAACGAGATCGACCTCAAGCAGACCTTTGAGGATGATGACGATCTCGGTATGGTCGATCCCGACCGTGAGGCGTTCACGATGGTTGCCGACGAGCGCGAGTTCGATGGCTACGGCGTGGGCGAAATGAATGAATCCGGCGATATCATCGAGCAGGAATATGCGATGAACGGTGATCTCGCCGATGACGAAATGTGAGAGGGGAGGCTGAAGGATTATGATGCAATTTAACGTATTCGATTCGATTAAGATCGGACTGGCCTCTCCCGAGCAGATCCGTAGCTGGTCCTACGGTGAGGTTCTCAAGCCTGAGACGATCAACTACCGCACCCTCAAGCCGGAGCGCGAAGGTCTCTTCTGTGAGAAGATCTTCGGGCCTACGAAGGACTGGGAGTGTCACTGCGGACGCTATAAGCGCGTGCGCTACAAGGGTAAGATCTGCGAGCGCTGCGGCGTCGAGGTTACCCGCGCGAAGGTGCGCCGCGAGCGTATGGGTCATATCGAGCTCGCCGCCCCCGTGTCCCACATTTGGTATTTCAAGGGCATCCCGTCCCGTATGGGTCTGATGCTGGATATGTCCCCCCGTCAGCTCGAGCAGGTGCTGTATTTCGCAGAGTACATCGTCGTCGATCCCGGCGACACCCCTCTGCAGAAGAAGCAGGTGCTGTCTGACAAGGACTACGCCGATATGCGCGAGAAGTATGAGGACGATTTTGACGCCGGTATGGGCGCGGAATACATCCAGAAGCTGCTCGCCGAGATCGACCTCGAGGCGCTGTCTGCGGAGCTTAAGGAAGAGCTCGAGACCGCCAGCGGTCAAAAACGCGCCCGCCTGCTCAAGCGTCTGGAGGTCGTGGAGTCCTTCCGTCTCTCCGGCAACCGCCCTGAGTGGATGATTATGGACGTTATTCCGGTCATTCCGCCGGATATCCGCCCGATGGTGCAGTTGGATGGCGGTCGTTTTGCGACCTCCGACCTCAACGATCTGTACCGCCGCGTCATCAACCGAAACAACCGTCTGAAGCGTTTGCTCGAGCTCGGCGCGCCCGACATCATCGTGCGCAACGAGAAGCGTATGCTGCAGGAGGCGGTGGACGCGCTTATTGATAACGGCCGCCGCGGTCGTCCCGTCACGGGTCCCAACAACCGCCCGCTCAAATCCCTGTCCGATATGCTCAAGGGTAAGCAAGGTCGTTTCCGTCAGAACCTGCTCGGTAAGCGCGTCGACTATTCCGGTCGTTCGGTTATCGTCGTCGGTCCCGAGCTCAAGATGTACCAGTGCGGTCTGCCTAAGGAGATGGCGATCGAGCTGTTCAAGCCCTTCGTGATGAAGCGCTTGGTGGAGACCGGCGTCGCCGGCAACATCAAGTCCGCGCGTAAGATGGTCGATCGTCTGCGCCCTGAGGTATGGGATGCGCTGGAGATCGTCATCAAGGATCACCCCGTGATGCTCAACCGCGCGCCGACGCTGCACCGTTTGGGTATTCAGGCGTTCGAGCCGGTGCTCGTCGAGGGTCGTGCGATCAAGCTGCACCCGTTGGTGTGTACCGCGTTTAACGCCGACTTCGACGGCGACCAGATGGCTGTTCACGTGCCGCTGTCCGCCGAGGCGCAGGCGGAAGCCCGCTTCCTAATGCTCGCCGCCGGCAACCTGCTCAAGCCCTCCGACGGTAAGCCTGTTGCTGTGCCGACGCAGGATATGGTGCTGGGTTCTTATTACCTGACCATTGACAAGCACGAGAAGCATTCCGCCGAGGAAGCCGCCGAGGCGAAGGGAAACACCACCTTTATTTATCGTGACGAGAACGAGGCGATGATGGCGTATGACGCCAAGGCGATCGATCTGCACGATGATATCAAGATCCGCCGCACCGTCGAGATCGACGGACGCGTTATTTCGCACCTTGTTAAGACCACCATCGGTCGTGTGATCTTCAACCGTCCCATCCCACAGGATCTGGGCTTTGTGGATCGCACCCTGCACGAGGGTGAGACGATTGATTCTCCCGAATATCTTGATCGCCTGCTTGGCTACGAGATCGATTTCAAGGTTGGCAAGAAGCAACTCGGCAAGATCGTCGGCGAGTGCATTAAGCGTCACGGCACGGCGAAGACCTCGGGCGTGCTGGATGCCATCAAGGCGCAGGGTTACAAGTACTCCACCCGCGGTGCGCTGACCGTCGCGGTCGGCGATGCGACTATCCCCGAGATGAAGAAGCAGTATATCGCGGACGCTGAGGCGACCGTGGATGCGATCTCCGATCTGTATAACCAGGGTCTGATGAGCGAGGAGGAGCGTTACAATCACGTTATCTCCACCTGGAACGAGACCACCGACAAGGTCACCAAGGCGCTGGTCGGCAATATGGATCCCTACAACCCCATCCAGATGATGGCGGATTCCGGTGCCCGTGGCTCGATCAGCCAGATCCGTCAGCTCGCCGGTATGCGCGGACTGATCGCCAACACCTCCGGTAAGACCATCGAGGTGCCGATCCGAGCCAACTACCGTGAAGGTCTGAACATTCTGGAATACTTCACCTCCGCCAAGGGTGCCCGTAAGGGTCTGGCGGATACCGCTCTGCGTACCGCTGACTCGGGTTACCTGACCCGTCGTCTGGTGGATGTTTCGCAGGAGGTTATTATCCGCGAGAACGACTGCGGTACGCACGACGGCATCGATGTCTACGATATCAAGGACGGCAACCGCGTCATCGAGCCGCTCACCGAGCGTTTGGTCGGTCGCTTCCTGAGCGACGACTTCTGCGAGCCCACGACGGGCGAGGTGCTCGTCGACCGCAATCACAAGATGACCGACGCCGATGCGACGCTCATCGACCGCGTGTTGCGCGAGCAGGCAACGGATAAGGACGGCAAGGTTGACGACAAGAAGGTGCGCGTGCGCATCCGTTCGGTGCTGACCTGCGGCGCGCGCAAGGGTGTTTGCTCCTGCTGCTACGGTGCGAACCTCGCGACCAACGAGCCTGTCACCGTCGGCGAGGCGGTGGGTATCATCGCGGCGCAGTCCATCGGCGAACCCGGCACGCAGTTGACGATGCGTACCTTCCACACCGGCGGTGTTGCCGGCGGCGAGGATATCACGCAGGGTCTGCCTCGCGTTGAGGAACTCTTCGAGGGCCGCAAACCGAAGCATCTCGCCATCATCAGCGAGATCACCGGTATCGTCCGCCGTGAGGAGAAGAAGAAGAACCTGGTCATCGTCACCGCCGAGGACGGCTCCGACGAGCGCACCTATGTTATCACCTACGGTTCTCGTCTGCGTTCCTGCATCGAGGATGGCTACCGCATCGAGAAGGGTGAGTGTATCACCGAAGGCTCGATGAGCCCGCACGATGTGCTGGATGTCTGCGGCGAGTCTGCTGTTCAGGACTACTTGATCAAGGAAGTGCAGGTCACTTACCGTACGCAGGGTGTTGACATCAACGACAAGCACATCGAAGTCATCGTGCGTCAGATGATGCGCAAGGTGCGCGTGGACGATTCCGGCGACACCAATCTCATCAACGACGCGGTGGTGGATAAGTCCGAGTTGTACACCGAGAACGCGGTTGTGGAAGCCCGCATTGCCGCCGGTGAGACCGGTGCGGACGGCGAACCGCTGCGCAAGGCGACGGTTACCCCGATCCTGCTGGGTATCACCAAGGCATCTCTCGCGACCGACAGTTTCCTGTCCGCCGCCTCCTTCCAGGAGACCACCCGCGTGCTGACCGATGCCGCCATCAAAGGCAAGGTCGACCCGCTGCTCGGCCTTAAGGAGAACGTCATCATCGGTAAGCTCATCCCCGCCGGTACGGGTATGCAGCGCTACAGCGATGTCCGTGTCAAGGACAACCGCGCACCCAAGAACGCGTTCAGCGTCTTGGATGAGCTGCTGCAGGAGAAAGACGAGGACGAACAGGTCGAACTCATCGAAGAATAAGCATCAAAAGCCCCCGAAGGAGTCTTCCTTCGGGGGCTTTTTGCGTGGTGTGGATCTGCGTCGGTTTCCGTCCGCAAAAACTTTGAAAAATAGTGCTAAATACCCCTTGACAAGCCGCTATACACTATGCTAAAATGTGTAATCGTGGTATGATGCCTAATTATGGGTGTCACCCGAAAAAGCATTGGTTTTAGAGGATATTTTCCTTATATCCTTTAAGATAAATTTACTAACGGAGGTGAAATGAATGCCTACTTTTAACCAGTTAGTCCGTAAGGGAAGAAGTGATCTGGAGAAAAAGGCGAAGGCGCCTGCTCTGCTCAAGGGCTGGAACTCCAAGAAGCGCGTTGCCATCGACCAGAACTCTCCCCAGAAGCGCGGTGTCTGCACTGCGGTGAAGACGTCCACGCCGAAGAAGCCGAACTCTGCTCTGCGTAAGGTGGCGCGTGTCCGTCTGTCCAACGGGATCGAGGTTACGTCCTACATCCCCGGCGAAGGTCACAACCTGCAGGAGCACAGCGTCGTGCTGATCCGCGGCGGCCGTGTTAAGGACCTGCCCGGTGTGCGTTATCACATCGTGCGCGGTACTCTGGATACTCAGGGTGTTGCGAACCGTATGCAGGCCCGTTCTAAGTACGGTGCCAAGCGTCCCAAGGCCGGTGCGGCCAAGAAGTAAAGACATCCACTCAGCGGCTATATAGTAGTTGCAGATTTTCATATATTCGGGGCAAAAGCCGCGATGTGAGCCTGCTTCTCTATTGGCCAACGGAAGTATGTCGCTTTCGAGTACCTGTGATATCATCAATATGAAGGAGGGAAGTAAAGTGCCGAGAAGAGGTTCTACCGCAAAACGCGATGTTTTGCCCGACCCGCTTTACAATTCCAAGTTGGTGACGAAGCTCATCAACAACATTATGCTGGACGGTAAGAAGGGTGTTGCCCAAAAGATCGTCTATGATGCTTTTGACATCATCAAAGAGAAATCCGGCGATGAGCCGTTGACCGTGTTCGAGAAGGCGATGGAGAACATTATGCCTGTGCTCGAGGTCAAGGCTCGCCGCGTCGGTGGTGCTACCTATCAGGTGCCCATCGAGGTGCGTCCCGACCGTCGTCAGACTTTGGGTCTGCGCTGGTTGACCACCTACTCCCGCGCCCGTTCCGAGCGCACCATGAAAGAGCGTCTGGCTAACGAAATCCTCGATGCTCTGAATGGCAACGGCGGTGCCGCGAAGAAGTGCGACGATACGCACAAGATGGCTGAGGCCAACAAGGCCTTTGCACATTTCCGCTGGTAATTGCCGGCCTTGTCGGTGGTGCCGCCGCATAACGCGGCACCGACCGACCATAATGAAAGAAAAGGAGGATTTACCATGGCAAGAGATGTATCTCTGGAAAAAACCAGAAACATCGGTATTATGGCGCACATTGATGCCGGTAAAACGACCACCACTGAGCGTATTCTGTACTATACCGGTGTGAACTATAAGATCGGTGAGACCCACGACGGCGGCGCTACCATGGACTGGATGGCGCAGGAGCAGGAGCGCGGTATCACCATCACCTCTGCTGCCACCACCTGTTACTGGGACAAGCAGGGTACGGCGGATCGTCACCGTATCAATATCATCGACACCCCCGGTCACGTGGACTTCACGGTCGAAGTGCAGCGCTCTCTGCGCGTGCTCGACGGCTCTGTGACGGTTCTGTGTGCAAAGGGCGGCGTTGAGCCCCAGTCCGAGACGGTGTGGCGTCAGGCTGACGACTATCAGGTGCCCCGTATGGCGTACGTCAACAAGATGGACATTATGGGCGCTGATTTCTATCGCGTGGTCAATATGATGCGCGAGCGTCTGAAATGTAATGCCGTGCCGATCCAGCTTCCCATCGGTTCTGAGGATACCTTTAAGGGTATCGTCGACCTCATCGAGATGAAGGCGGATGTCTACTACGATGAGATGGGTAAGGATATGCGCGTGGAGGAGATCCCCGCGGATATGATGGATAAGGCGCAGGAGTACCGTGAGGCGCTGCTCGAGGCTGTTGCCGAGCAGGACGACGACCTGATGGAGAAATACTTCGGCGGCGAAGAGATCACCGTTGAGGAGATCAAGACGGTTATCCGCAAGGCGACCATCGCCAACACGATGGTTCCCGTGTGCTGCGGTACTTCTTACCGCAATAAGGGCGTGCAGAAGCTTCTGGACGCTATCGTGGACTTTATGCCCTCGCCGTTGGATGTTCCGCCCATCAAGGGTGTGAACCCCGACACCGAGGAGGAAGAGGTCCGTCATTCTTCCGACGACGAGCCGTTCGCCGCTCTGGCGTTCAAGATCGCGACCGATCCCTTTGTGGGTAAGCTGGCGTTCTTCCGCGTCTATTCCGGCGTTGTCAAGGCGGGCGAGACGGTGTACAACTCCTCTAAGGACAACAACGAACGTCTGGGTCGTATCGTGCAGATGCACGCCAACGCCCGTAAGGACCTCGACGTTGTGTACGCCGGCGATATCGCCGCCGCCATCGGCCTGAAGAACACCACCACCGGTAACACGCTCTGCGACGAGAAGCATCCCGTCATTCTGGAATCGATGAAGTTCCCGGAGCCGGTTATCCGCGTGGCGATCGAGCCTAAGACTAAGGCCGGTCAGGAGAAGATGGGTATCGCGCTGGCGAAGCTGGCGGAAGAGGACCCCACCTTCAAGACCTACACCGACGAAGAGACGGGTCAGACCATCATCGCCGGTATGGGTGAGCTTCACCTCGAGATCATTGTTGACCGTCTGCTTCGTGAGTTCAAGGTGGAGGCCAACGTCGGCGCTCCCCAGGTTGCTTACAAGGAGACCGTTCGCCGCCTCGCCGACGTCGACTGCAAGTATGCGCGTCAGTCGGGTGGTAAGGGTCAGTACGGTCACGTTAAGATCAAGCTGGAGCCCAACGAGTCCGGTAAGGGCTATGAGTTCGTGAATGCGGTTGTCGGCGGTGCGATCCCGAAGGAGTATATTCCGGCTGTTGACGCCGGTATTCAGGGCGCTATGCTGGCGGGTACGATCGCAGGCTATCCCGTTGTGGACTGCAAGGTCACGCTGTACGACGGTTCGTATCACGAGGTCGACTCTTCCGAAATGGCGTTCAAGATCGCCGGTTCTATGGCGTTCAAGGATGCGATGAAGAAGGCAGATCCCGTGCTGATGGAGCCTATTATGAAGGTCGTCGTGGTTGTGCCCGACGAGTATATGGGCTTTGTTATCGGTGATATCTCCTCCCGCCGCGGTCAGATGGAGGGTTCGGAGAACATCAACGGTGCTGTGCAGATTCGTGCCAGCGTGCCGTTGTCCGAGATGTTCGGCTATGCGACCGATCTGCGTTCCGGTACTCAGGGCCGCGGTCAGTATGTAATGGAGCCGAGCCACTATGCTGAGATCCCGAAGAGTGTTGCGGAAGGCATCATTGCCAAGCGCACCAAGAAGGACGGCTAATAGCGGATTTCGGACAGAAAGTGACCGGTTTTTTCGGTCGGATGTGTAAATTTTGTACTTTTATCATAAAAGTACTTGCATTTCCTTTCGGTACTTGATAAAATATTGATTAAGACCGACAATATTATCTTTGTTAATCAAAGGAGGAAACTACAATGGCAAAGGCAAAATTCGAGCGTAACAAACCCCACGTAAACATTGGTACCATCGGTCACGTTGACCATGGTAAGACCACCCTGACTGCGGCTATCACCAAGGTTCTGGGTCTGAAGGGCGGCGCTGAGTTCATGGATTACGCTAACATCGATAAGGCTCCCGAGGAGCGCGCTCGTGGTATCACGATCAACACCGCTCACGTTGAGTACGAGACCGATGCTCGTCACTATGCTCACGTTGACTGCCCCGGTCACGCCGACTATGTTAAGAACATGATCACCGGTGCTGCTCAGATGGACGGCGCGATCCTGGTCGTGTCCGCGGCTGACGGTCCCATGCCCCAGACCCGTGAGCACATCCTGCTCTCCCGTCAGGTCGGCGTTCCCTACATCGTTGTCTTCATGAACAAGTGCGATCAGGTTGACGACGAGGAGCTGCTCGAACTCGTCGAGATGGAGATCCGTGAGCTGCTCAGCGAGTATGATTTCCCCGGCGACGATATTCCGATCGCGAAGGGTTCTGCTCTCGCCGCTCTGGAGTGCGCGTCCAACACGATCGACGCTCCCGAGTATGCTCCCATCCTCGAGCTCATGAACTTCGTTGATGAGTATATCCCCAGCCCTGTCCGTGACGACGAGAAGCCCTTCCTGATGCCCGTTGAGGACGTCTTCACCATCTCCGGCCGTGGTACTGTTGCTACCGGTCGTGTGGAGCGTGGTCGTCTGAACCTGTCTGAGGAAGTGGAGATCATCGGTCTGACCGAGGAGCGCGCTAAGACCGTCGTTACCGGTATCGAGATGTTCCGCAAGATGCTCGACTACGCTGAGGCCGGCGATAACATCGGTGCTCTGCTGCGTGGCGTTTCCCGTGACGATATCGAGCGCGGTCAGGTTCTCTGCAAGCCCGGCTCTGTGAACCCCCACACCAAGTTCCACGCTCAGGTCTATGTTCTGAGCAAGGACGAGGGCGGTCGTCACACCCCCTTCTTCAACAACTATCGTCCTCAGTTCTACTTCCGTACCACTGACGTTACCGGCGTCATCAACCTGCCCGAGGGCACCGAGATGTGCATGCCCGGCGATAACGTCGAGATGGATGTCGAGCTGATCACCCCCATCGCTATCGAAGAGGGTCTGCGTTTCGCTATCCGTGAGGGTGGTCGTACCGTCGGCTCCGGTGTTGTTTCTGCGATCAACGGCTAATCCGTTTGTCGCCTGACAACCACACAATAGCATAAAACGTCCGCTTTCCGTTTGGAAAGCGGACGTTTCCTTTTTACCGCAGATGATAAAAAGCGAGGGAGATTACCGTTCGGTAATCTCCCTCGTCCATTTATCAATATTACGCACAAGCATAATGGCGCTGAACATCCGCGCGCTCGCGCGCCTGCTCGAACGCCGCCTGCGTGTGTAGGATGTCGCGGCGACGGCGGCGACGCTGTTGCTTGTTGCGCGCACGCACGCGATCCTGATACAGCACGAGCGCACTGCCAACCAGCACGGTCAGCTGCAGCAGCGACAAAAGCGCGGACAACACGGGGGTCGCCGTGTAGGTGATGACGCTCGCGAAGGACGCATCCAGTGCCGCGACCAGCAGGGGAGCGAACGCGAGCTGACGGGTGATGCCGTAACAGCCCTTGAATAACATCGCAACGGCGGTCGCCGCCAGAAGAACGTCAAGTATATACGATAAGATCATAAATCTTCCTCCTTTTACGTAAAGACGAACAGATGTTCTATATTCATTATACAGCATTTTTCCTGAAAATCAAGTCTTTTTTGCAAAAAATCGAAAAAATGTTCGATTTTCATTTAGATGTGTTTGCGGAAATGAAAATCCCCTGTCCGACCACTTGGTCGGGCAGGGGATGAGATGCTTATGAAAAAGTAACGCCATCAGCCAAAGGTGATGCTGTACACGTTGCGATAGACTCCTTGCGGCTCGAGGGCGTGCATCGCCTGCTTGGTGGCGAGATCATCCACTTTGCCATCGACAGAGGGGTAGCCGCTCCACGGCTCGATGCACATATAGGGTGCCTCGGTGCGGGGCATGTGCCACAGGCCGAGATAGGGCATATCGGGATAGGATAGATGCACCGATCGCTTGCCGTCTGCACAACGCAGGGTAACGCCGCTCGCCATATCCTGCAGGAAGATCGCGTCGTGGTCGAACAGTCCGTGGTGCAGGCGCAGGAGGCGACCGTCCTCCAACGTAAAGGGCTTCGCGTCCTCGAGATAAAAGCAGGTGTCGCTCATACAAAGCTCCTTTGCCTCGCATGGCTCATCGAACGCAATATAGTAGTCCTCAAAGGTCTTGCCCGCCTCGAGCGGCAGGTTGAAGCCCGGATGTCCGCCGACAGCGAAGAACATCGTTTTGTCATCGAGGTTATGCACGATGAGGGTGACGCTGAGGTCCTCACCCGACAGCACATACGAGATCTCAAGTGAAAAGCGGAACGGGTATATGGCTAGGGTCTCGTCGCTCTCCTTAAGCTGCAGGGTGATGGCGGCGGTGTCTTGACGGATGACCTCGAACTCCTGTTGCTTGGCAAAGCCGTGGTTCATCATCTCATAGGTTTTACCGTTATAGGTGTATTTGCCCTCGAACAGACGGCCGCAGATGGGGAAGAGGTTGGTTGCGCGACCCGCCCAGTAGGTGGGGTCGCCCTGCCACAGATATTCGGTGTCGTCCTCGATGCGGCGAACGGACTGCAGCTCTGCGCCCATACTGCTGACCTTGACCTTCAGCTTGTCATTCTCAATTATATAGATCATCGTTGTCAACTCCTTAATACTAGGTATGCCCAAAAAAACCTGAAAATGCCGAGAAATGCAACATTCTTCTAATCATAATACCACATTTTTGCCGGCTTGACAATAGCAAAAAAGGGGGGCGGTTTTTTGTGTAAAAGCACAAAGGACAGGCTCGGCGAGTAACCGAATCTGTCCTTTGGTGTTATTGTTTGCGGAATACGGCGATCTCGCTGTCGTGATCCTTGATGCGCAGTCGGGCAACGCCCACCTGCATCAGGAACGCGCCGGTGTATTTTCTGCCGGTTGCCTGGTCAATATAGATCGCCTCGGGGTCGAGCCCCTGCATTTTGACCCGTTTGGGGGCGGTGTATGGCTTGGTGTTGATGACGAAGGTGTAGAGAAGCACCGTGTTTTTGTCCTCGGAGATGAATTGCCACGCGGCGAACGGTTCCTTGAAGGGATCGATCAGACGGTACATATCGCCTTGTTGGACCACATCGCGGTATGTTTTGTAGAAGGAGATCTGTTTTTTTGCCGCTTCGATCTCCTCGTCGGTCATTTTTGCGGGGTCAAGTTCAAAGCCGAATTGCCCCGCCATCGCGACATCGCCGCGCAGTTTGAACGGGGTAGCGCGATGGGTCTGGTGGTTTGGACTGGCGGAGACGTGCGCGCTCATCGTGATCGCGGGGTATACAAGACTTGTGCCGTGTTGGATATAGATACGTTCCTCGGGATCGGTGTTGTCGCTCGTCCAGATCTGCGGCATATAGTGCAGGATGCCGCAGTCAAAGCGACCGCCGCCGCCGCTGCAGCCTTCGAACAGCACGTCGGGGAAGCGTGAGGTCAGTGTCTCCATGACATAATACAGACCGAGCATATAGCGATGATGCAGTTCCTGCTGTCGCTCGGGTGGTAAACCGCCGGAGCCCGACTCGCTGATGTTGCGGTTATAATCCCATTTTACATACGAAATAGGCGCACTTTCCAGCACGGCGGAGATGGTGTTGATGATGTGCTCGCACACCTCGGGACGGGAATAGTCGAGGTTGAGTGTGTGACGCCATTTGGTGCGCGGGCGGCCGTCAATGTGTATGCACCAGTCGGGATGCTCTGCGTACAACTTGGTATTCATACTGTACACCTCCGGCTCGAACCACAGGCCAAATCCCATCCCCATCGCGTTCAGCTTTTCGCCGAGGCCTTTAAGACCGTTGGGGAGCTTCTTTTCATCGACGATATTCCAATCGCCGATAGGGCCGGTTTCACCGAGACGATCGTGATTAAACCAACCGTCGTCCAGCACCAACAGATCACATCCGATCTCTTTACCGCCCTTGGCGATTTCCAGCAGTTTCTCTTCGGTGAAATCCCAGTAGGTGCCTTCCCAGTTGTTGATGAGCACGGGGCGGTTGTTGCGCTTGAATTTGCCGCGCAGGAGATGATTGCGGTACAGGCGATGAAATTGACGGGACATCTCGCCGAGCCCTTTGTCAGAGTAGATCATCACTGCTTCGGGAGTCTGAAATTCCTCGCTCGGCTCGAGCAGCCAGGAGAAGTCGTAGTTGTTCAGTCCCAACGTGGCACGCACCATTTCGTGTGCATCGAGCTCGGCGCTTGCGACAAAATCACCGCTGTAAATGAGGTTAAAGCCGTAGACTTCACCCGCCGTCTCGGTGGTGTCGGACGGCATCAGCGCGAAGAAAGGATTTTGGTAATGACTGCTTGCGCCGCGCTTAGAGTCGGCGCGCTGAACACCGTGGATGAGCGGTCGGCGCTCGATCTGCCGCTCACGCGCCCACATGCCCGGCAGATGGAGCATATCGAATTGGCTGTCGTAGAAGTCGACCGATGTTGATGCAACTTGCAGTAGGCGCATATTTTGGTCGCCGCCGTTGACCACCCGCACCGAGCGGGTGATGGCGTCATAGGCAGGGATGACGGTGTACAACAGATAGACAGAGAGCCCCGTCAGAGCATCGAGCAGATGCAATTCGAGCGTCTGCGCCTCGTCGGTGTTCGCGTAGGTCGCGGGCAGACCGGCAAGCTTCGGCTTTCCGTCGGTGATGGTGTGTCCTGCGTACTCGAGGCGGGTGATGCGGCTGCCGTCGCGCTCGAATTGCACATGGAAGGCGGGATCACGCATATCGCCGCTGCCGTAGACGGGATATTCCAGCGGCAGACAGCCGGTGGTCAAGAAATCGGGATCCTCCATCCTTTCCGTGTCCCATGCAAGGAACATGGAGGGGAATGAACTTTTCCAGGTCGTCAGTTTCGGCATATCGCGCAGTGTCTTGCCCCAGTAGGCATGTAACGGGATACGCCCGTTAAACAGCTCGATAATGTAGGTGGAGTTATCGGTATGCAGGAAAAATTGATCGGTTTCCTTGTTAAATACGATCGGCATAGCTCTCGCTCCTTATGATTCGTTAATGACATTTTACCAAAGTCTTACAGGGTTTTCAATAATGGAAATATGGAAAAATGTTGCAATAACACGAAAAAATTCTTCTTCTTGCAAAATAGGCGGTAATCGTGTATGATAATGAGGAAATTTGTTTTAGGAGAGATGACGGTGAAGCGATGGATGCGGCTCGCGATGCTTGTGCTGCTCGTGCCGACGGTGGTGATCACGGGCGCGGTGCTGTTTTCGCATCGCAGTTATGCGTGGGTGAGTCTGTGTGCCGCGTTGCTTATTTGTTTGCCCTTTTTCTGGCGATTTGAACGGCGGCGCGTGCCTGCGGCGGAGCTGGTGCTTGTCGCAGTGCTGGTCGCGCTTGCGGTGGCGGGACGGTGCCTGTTCGCTGCCCTGCCGAGTATCAAGCCCGTTGCCGCCATTGTCATCATCACGGGAATATATCTCGGTGCGGAGGACGGTTTTATGGTCGGTGCGATGACGGCGCTGCTGTCGAATTTCTATTTCGGGCAGGGGATGTGGACACCGTTTCAGATGCTCGCCTGGGGAATCGTCGGTCTGCTGGCGGGATTGCTCGCGAAGCCGCTGCGGCGCTCGCCGATCCTGCTTGCCGTCTACGGGGCGTTCGCGGGGGTGTTGTTCTCGGCTATTATGGATGTGTGGACGGTACTGTTTTTCGGGCAGGGGTTTGAATTTTCGCGGTATGCCGCGGTGATGCTCTCCTCGGCGCAGGTGACGGTAACCTATGTCCTATCCAACGTGGTCTTTGTCTTGCCGCTGTCGTATCCGCTTGGGCGGGTGCTCGAACGGGTGAAGCGCAAATACGGGCTTGTGCAGGAATAAATTTTGATGAAATTCTTGACAACCGCGCGCGGCGGTGGTAGACTAAGGAAAGTAAGAAAGCGTTGATGGGGACGGCCCCTGCGCGGTTTTCTCAGAGAGCGCCCGTTTGGTGAAAGGGCGCAAGACCGACGGACAAGCCCACCACCCCGGAGTGTGCGCCGAAACAAGGCGTGCCGGTTGACAGCCGTTATCGGTCACGATGAGTGCGATGTTTTTGTCGCAGAAATAGGGTGGAACCACGAGGCTTAGGCCCCGTCCCTTGCTTGGGACGGGGCTTTTATATTTTGTCAAACTAATGCAGAGGAGAGATCATGATGCTGAAAATCACATTACGCGGCGATATCCGTGAGGTTGCCGAGGGCACGACGCTGGACGCGCTGTGCCGCGACATATCGATGGGTCTGTACCGCAACACCTGCGCGGCGCGGGTGAACGGTGTTGTCACCGACCTGCGCGCCGAACTGACCGCTGACGCCGAGGTGGAGTTTCTCACCTTCGACGATCACGACGGTCGGAAGACCTACTGGCATACCACTTCGCACGTGATGGCGCAGGCGGTCAAGCGCCTCTACCCCGAGGTAAAGCTCACCATCGGTCCGTCCATCGATGAGGGCTTTTATTACGATTTTGATGCGCCGATGAGCATCACCTCCGAGGTGTTGACCGCCATCGAAGCTCAGATGAAGGCGATCATCAAGGAAAACCCCGCGATCACTCGCTTCACCCTGCCCCGCGGCGAGGCGCTCGTGCGGATGCAGGAGGAGCCGTATAAGGTCGAGCTCATCAACGACCTGCCCGCTGACGCGGAGATCTCCTTCTACTCGCAGGGCGAGTTTACCGACCTGTGTGCCGGTCCGCATCTGCCGGAGGTCGGGCGCATCAAGGCGTTTAAGCTGTTGTCTGCGACGGGCGCATACTGGCGCGGCGACTCTAAGAATAAGATGCTCACCCGCATCTACGGCATCTCCTTTCCCAAGGCGAGCCTGCTCGAGGAGCATCTCACCCGTCTCGAGGAGGCGAAGAAGCGCGACCACAACAAGCTCGGTCGCGAGATGGAGTTATTCACGACAGTCGATTGCATCGGGCAGGGTCTGCCGATCCTGCTGCCGAAGGGTGCGCGCATCATCCAACTGCTGCAACGCTGGATCGAGGACGAGGAGCAGAAGCGCGGCTATCTGCTGACCAAGACCCCGCTGATGGCGAAGCGTGAGCTGTATAAGATCTCGGGTCACTGGGATCATTATCTGGACGGGATGTTTGTGCTGGGCGATCCGGACGACGAGACCAAAGAGTGCTTCGCCCTGCGCCCGATGACCTGCCCGTTCCAGTATCAGGTGTATCTCAACCGCGCGCGTTCCTATCGCGATCTGCCGATGCGTTTAGGAGAGACCTCGACCTTGTTCCGCAACGAGGAGTCGGGTGAGATGCACGGACTTATCCGCGTGCGCCAGTTCACCATCTCTGAGGGTCACCTCGTGCTTCGCCCCGATCAGCTCGAGGAGGAGTTCCGCGGCTGTCTGGAGCTGGCAAAATATGTGCTGGATACCGTGGGTATGCTGGAGGATTGCACCTTCCGCTTCTCCCAGTGGGATCCCGCCAATCCGAAGAATAAGTATGAGGGCACGGCCGAGCAGTGGAACGAGGCGCAGGCGGTGATGGGTAAGATCCTCGACAACCTCGGCGTGGAATACTCGGTCGGCATCGACGAGGCGGCGTTCTACGGTCCGAAGCTCGACATTCAGTATAAGAATGTGTTTGGTAAGGAGGATACCATCGTCACCATCCAGATCGATATGCTGCTCGCTGAGAAGTTCGGGATGGAATACACCGATGCCGACGGACAGAAGAAGCGTCCCTACATCATCCACCGCACATCGCTCGGTTGCTATGAGCGTACCCTGGCGTACCTGATCGAAAAATACGCGGGGGCGTTCCCGCTGTGGCTTGCGCCTGAGCAGGTGCGCGTCCTGCCGATCTCCGAGCGTCTGCTCGATAAGGCGGGTGAGATCACCGAACAGCTCAAGGCTGCGGGCTTACGCGCGGAGCTGGATACCCGCAATGAGAAGATGGGGTATAAGATCCGCGAGGCGCAGATCGATAAGGTGCCGTATATGCTGGTCATCGGCGACAAGGAAGCTGAAGAGGGTGTCGTGTCGGTGCGCCATCGCAAGGACGGCGACCTCGGCACGATGACGCTGGAGGCGTTCCTTAGCAAGGCGCTCACTGAGATCGCGACTAAAGCAAGATAAGAACCGCACCTATGACGTTGTTTGTGGTTTGCACAGACAACCAATAGGATTGTAGGGGACGATGCCCACATCATCCCGCACAAATACCGCAAAAAAGCCACCCGCTTCACAGTGGGTGGCTTTTTCGTATCGTTTATTGCATCTGTTGCATCGACTGCTCAAGCAGAGCGAGTTTCTCCTGCAGCTGGGCTGCCTGCGCACGCGCGCCGTCAACCACCGCGGCGGGAGCCTTGTCGGTGAACGCTTTGTTGTTCAGTCGTCCCATCACGCCGTCAAGCTGCTTTTGCACATTGGCCTTTTCGCGGGTCAGACGCTCGAGCTCGGCTGCCTTGTCGACCAGCTCGTCGAGCGGGATCTTGACTGTTGCGTCGGCGGTGACGATGTTCACCGTGCCGTCGACCGTGAAACTTTCGCCAATCTGTACGTTTGCCGCAGAAGCCAATCTCTGCAGGAAGGGCACGCCCGCCGCGAAGGTGTCGGCAAAGGTGGTCTCAATGTAGAGATCTGCCTTGCGGGAGGGCGGCACGTTCATCTCAGCGCGGCGGTTGCGGATCGCGCGGATCGCCGCCATAATGCGTTCCATTTCTTTTTCCTCGGCGGGGAAGTTGAGCATCTCGTCATAGGTCGGCCACGCGGCGCACATCAGCGTCTCGCCCTCGTGGGGCAGGGACTGCCAGATCTCCTCGGTGACGAAGGGCATAAAGGGATGTAACAGTTTCAGTATCCCCGTCATCACATAGACGAGTACGCGTCGCGCACCGTCGGCATCCTCGCCCTGCAGACGGGATTTGCACAATTCAATGTACCAGTCGCAGTAGGTATCCCAGATGAAATCATAGAGCTTGCTTACCGCGATGCCGAGTTCGAACTTCTCAAGGTTGTCGGTGACCGCCTGCGCGAGGTCGTTGAAGCGGGAGAGAATCCATTTATCCTCCAGCGTCAGCTCCGTGGGCAGGGTGAGGGCAACCTCGTGTCCCTCGAGGTTCATCAGCACAAAACGCGCGGCGTTCCACAGCTTGTTGGCAAAGTTGCGGGATGCCTCGACCTTGTCGGTCATATAGCGCATATCGTTGCCGGGGCTATTGCCCGTCGCGAGCATAAAGCGCAGGGCATCCGCGCCATACTTGTCGATCTCCTCAAGCGGGTCGACGCCGTTGCCGAGTGATTTCGACATCTTGCGTCCCTGTGAATCGCGCACCAGACCGTGGATGAGCACCGTCTTGAACGGTACCTTGTCGGTGTAGGCAAGTCCCGAGAAGATCATACGGCTTACCCAGAAGCCGATGATATCGTAGCCGGTGACCAGTGTATCGGTGGGGTAGAAATAGGCAAGCTCGTCCGTGCTGTTCGGCCAGCCGAGGGTGGAGAAGGGCCACAGCGCGGAGGAGAACCAGGTGTCGAGGGTGTCGGGATCCTGCGTCAGATGGGTGCTGCCGCATTTCGGGCAGATGGCGGGCGCGTCCTTTGCGACCACGGTCTCACCGCAGTCGTCGCAGTAGTACGCGGGGATCTGGTGTCCCCACCACAGCTGACGGGAGATGCACCAGTCGCGGGTGGCGCGCATCCAGTTGAGATAGTTCTTGGTGAAACGCTCGGGCACGAAGGTGATCTCGCCCTTTTCCACTGCCTCGATGGCAGGGCCGGCGAGCGGCTCCATCTTAACGAACCACTGCTTGGATACCATCGGCTCGATGGTGCAGTGGCAACGGTAGCAGGTGCCGACATCGTGCTTGAGGTCTTCGGTCTCCTTGAGATAGCCGCCCGCCTCGAGATCGGCGAGGATGGCGCCCCGCGCTTCGAGCGCGGTCATGCCGGCGTACTTGCCGCAGTCGAGCACTTCGGGCTCGTCCACCGCGCCGCGTCCGCTCGCGATGAGCTCGTCGGCGGCGGCCTTGTCCGCCGCGCCGGTCATAAGCCCGTCGTAGGTGAACACGCGGATGACCGGCAGATCGTGCCGTTTGCCGACCTCAAAGTCGTTCGGGTCGTGAGCGGGGGTGATCTTGACGACACCCGTACCCTTGGTCATATCGGCGTGCTCGTCGCACACGATCGGGATCTCTTTGTTCAGCAAGGGGAGGATGACGTGACAACCGTGCAGGTGAGTATAGCGCTCATCCTCGGCATTGATCGCTACAGCGGTATCGCCGAGCATCGTCTCGGGACGGGTGGTGGCGAGTTCGAGCTGCTCGCCCGTCTCCTTGACGGTATAGAGCAGATGCCAGAAATGGCCGTCCTTCTCCTCGTATTCTACCTCAGCGTCGGAGATGGAGGTGTTGCAGGTGGGGCACCAGTTGACCAGTCGGTTGCCGCGGTAGATGAGTCCCTGCTCATACAGCCGCACGAACACCTCTTTGACCGCGGCGGAGCAACCCTCATCCATTGTGAATCGCTCGCGCTCCCAGTCACAGCTCGAGCCGATGGTCTTGAGCTGGCTGACGATGCGGTTGCCGTAGGTCTCTTTCCACGCCCAAGCGCGCTTGAGAAATCCTTCGCGACCGAGCATATCCTTGGTCAGCCCTTCGCCCCGCATCGCCTCGACCACCTTCGCCTCGGTGGCGATGGAGGCGTGGTCGGTGCCGGGCATCCACAGGGTCTCGTAGCCCTGCATTCGCCGCCAGCGGATGAGAATGTCCTGCAGGGTGTTGTCCAGTGCGTGCCCCATATGCAGCTGTCCCGTGATGTTAGGGGGCGGCATCATAATGGTGTAGGGTTTCTTCTCACTGCCGTCGGCGTTCTTTGCGTGGGGGACGGCGTGGAAATAGCCGCCATCCTGCCAAAACTGATAGATGCGCTTTTCCACTTCTCTGGGCTCGTACACCTTGGCGAGTTCTTTGCGTTTTGCCATAATTTATTCGTTCCTTTCGGGGTTAGTCGTCATTAGAGATCAATGAATTGAACTGCCGGCGGTCATTTCGTCGACAAACAGCACGCGGACATCCTCCGAGCCGTCCTCGTTATTCTGCGAGGCGGCGAGGATCATCCCCTGACTTTCTACGCCGCACAGCACGGCGGGCTTCAGGTTCGCGACGAGCACGATCTTACGTCCGATGAGCTGTTCGGGGGTGTACCACGGAGCGATGCCGGAGGCAACGGTGCGGGGCTGTGCTGTGCCGTCGTTAAGGGTGAGCTTTAACAGCTTCTTTGCTTTTTTGATCGGCTCGCAGGCGGTGATCTCGGCGACCCGCAGGTCGACCTTCATAAAGTCCTCAATGCCGATCTGTGGCAGGAAAGCGATACCCGCCTTTTCCTCCTCCGCTTTAGCGGCGGCTTCCATTTCCGCGGCGATCTCGGCGAGCAGTTTCTCGCCGTCGATGCGGGCGAAGAGCGGCACGGGCGTGCCGACCGCATAGGTGTCCACCGCGCCGAAAGCGGCGGTGTCCATCCCCGTGACGGTGTCAGCGACCTGCAGCTGTGCGTGGATCGCCTTACCCGTTGAGGGCATAAACGGTGTCAGCAGGATGCCGAGCACGCGGATGCAGTCAAGCAGGTTGTAGAGGACGGCGGCGAGCGCATCCTTGTTCGCCTCGTCCTTGGCAAGTGCCCACGGGGCAGTCTCGTCGATATACTTATTACACCGCTTGGCGAGTGCCATTACCGTCTCGGCGGCGTCGGCGTTGTGCCACGTGTCCATCTGCTCGATGTAGCGGGCGACGGTCGCGGTGCAGAAGTCCGCGAGTTCTTGCCCGAGCGCATCCTGCGCGGTGGGGCGGGCGACGGTGCCGCCGAAATATTTATTGGTCATCGCGATCGAGCGATTGACGAGGTTGCCCAGCGTGTTTGCCAGATCGGTGTTGTAGCGGTTGATGACATTCTCGTAGGTGATGGTGCCGTCCTGCGCGAAGGGAATTTCCGTCAGCAGGTAATAGCGCACCGCGTCGACACCGAAGCGTTTAGCCAACTCGTCGGCGTAGATGACGTTGCCCTTGGACTTGCTCATCTTATCCTCGCCCGACAGCAACCACGGATGTCCCAGCACCTGCTTCGGCAACGGCTCGCCGAGCGCCATCAGGATGATCGGCCAGTAGATGGTGTGGAACCGCACGATGTCCTTGCCGATGACGTGCAGGTCGGCGGGCCAGTATTTCTTGTAGAGATCGGACGGACCGTCGGGGTCGTAGCCCGCGCCGGTGATGTAGTTGGACAGTGCGTCGATCCACACATACATCACATGCTTGTCGTCAAAGTCCACGGGGATGCCCCACGTGAAGGACGAGCGGGACACGCACAGGTCGTTAAGACCGGGCTTCAAGAAATTGTTGATCATCTCGTTGCGACGGGATTCCGGTGCGAAGAACGAGGGGTTTTCCTCGTAGTATTGGAGCAGACGATCCTGATATTTGCCGAGCTTTAAGAAATACGCTTCTTCCTTTGCGTCGACGCAGTCGCGCCCGCAGTCGGGGCACTTGCCGTCGACGAGCTGTGAGGGAGTAAAGAAGCTCTCGCAGGGCACACAATACTTGCCCTCGTAGGCTCCCTTGTAGATATCCCCTTGCTCATACAGCTTGCGGAAGATCTTCCCCAGCACCGCGACGTGGTCCTCGTCGGTGGTGCGGATAAAGCGGTCATAGGTGACGTCCATACAATCCCACACCGCCTTGATAGAGGCGGCGGCGCGGTCGACGTACGCCTGCGGGGTCATCCCCTCCGCCTTGGCGTATTCCTCGATCTTTTGTCCGTGCTCATCCGAGCCGGTGAGGAAATATACATCAAAGCCCATCATCCGCTTGTAACGGGCGATCATATCCGCGAGTACGATATCGTAGGTGTTGCCGATGTGCGGCTTGCGACTCGCGTAGGCGATGGCTGTCGTGAGATAAAATGTCGGTTTTTCCATAGAATAAGAACCTCCTGTGTGCGCCTATATTAGGTTACAATACTTTATTTTATCATAAATGGCAAAAAATACAATAGGCATTTCGGGATTTTTCCGCGTTCCGCGCAAAAAATTTGAATATGCATAAAAAACTTGATTATTGCGTGAAAAAGTGCTATACTGTATGTTACGATAAAATGACTAATTCTGTCCGCAGGCAGACGGGACGGTCGAATACAGAAAAGGGAGTGGTCGGCGTGCGACGTTTGCTGTGTGTGTGTTTAGCGATCGTATGTGTGTTGACCGGCGCCGGTTGTACACTGTCGGCGGATGTGTCCGATCCCGTGTCGTCTGAGCTCGAGGCGCAGATTTCGCAGGAGTCGCCGAAGGTCTTCGCTCTTCCGTATAGCAAAGAGGATACCCTTAATCCCTATGCCGCGGCAACCGAGGTCAATGTCAACCTCGCGGGTCTGCTGTATGACAGCCTTACGGTGGTTGACGGCGCGTTTATGCCGCAGTTGTCGCTCGCGGCATCGGTCACCCCGACGGACGCAAGCCACCTGACGGTCACCCTGCGCAAGGATGCGCTGTTCTCCGACGGCACGGCGGTCACCGTCGACGATGTGAAGGCATCGTTCGACACCGCGCGTAAGAGCGAGCGGTATAAAGAACTTCTCAAAAATGTTTCCGCCGCCACGGTCGACCGTGCGAGCGGTGCGATTACATTCACACTTATCAAGGGTGACCCGAACGCCGCGGCGTGTCTGAGTTTTCCCGTGCTCAAAGCGGGCAATAACACCACGGCGATGGGGGAAGCCCCACTCGGCGGGGGGTTATATGTCTATACCGTTGATGAGAGCGGCACCTATCTTGCCGCCAATCCCCACCATAGCAAAACGCCGCGCTACACCACCGTGCAGCTGCGGCATCTGCCAAACACCGAGAGTATGTACTATGGGCTGAGTTCGGGGAACATCACGTATTACTATAACGACCTCAACAGCGGCGAAGCACCGCGTGTATCGGGTGCAAGCGGTCGGGTGGATATGAACGCGCTGATCTATCTTGGCGTCAACCCCGCCCGCTCGGCACTTGGCGATGCATCCGTGCGACAGGCGTTCAGCCTGCTTATCGACCGCACGACCCTTGCTTCGTCCGCCTGCGCGGGCTGGGCATATGCGGCGACACTGCCCTTCCACCCGAGCTGGGGTGGGATCAAGGACATCGAGCCACTCTTTGGTAAGCAGGACCTAGCCGCCGCGGTGGAAAAGCTGGAGATCGCCGAGCAGAAGGAATGGGAGCTCGAATTGATCTACAGTCTCGACAGCGGCAACCGCGCGACCCTCGTGGACGCAGTACGCACCCAACTCGAGAGCGCGGGTATCCGCGTGACGGTGATACCGCTCGCGTATGAAGAGTATCTCACTCGCTTGAAAAACGGGCAGTTCGATCTGCACATCGGCGAGATCCGCCTGACGGCGAATATGGATCTTGACCCGCTGTTCGGCGGCGCGGCGTGCTACGGCATCGACGCGGACGGCGAGGCGGCCGAGGCGTATGCGCGCTATCGTGCGGGTGAGGGCACGTTGCAGGATTTTCTCACCGCGTTTGGTGAGGAACTGCCGTACATTCCGCTGTTGTGGCGGTGTGGCTTTGCTGGGTATGACCGCCGTCTGCTGACGGTGACCCCCCACGGGTATGATCCGTATTACGGCATTGCCGACTGGCAGTGAAGGAAAAATCGGAATTTATCTGCACTTTGCAGGTTTTCAGTATCACTGGGAAAGGTGTGTTTTTGTATGATTCGTATGGAAAATCGCTACGGAACGATCGAGGTATCGCAGGAGTATTTCAGCTACTTGGTCGGCAATGCGGTATCCGCCTGCTACGGTGTGGCGGGTATGGTGCGCAGCGGTCCGAAGCAGGGTCTGCGCTCTGTGCTGTCCCGCCGCGCATATGCTGATGACGGCGTACACGTGCGCGGTGAGGGCGACCGCTTGATCGTGGATATCCACATTTCGGTCGTCTACGGGATGAATATCGCGGCGATCGCCAAGAGCATTGTTAATAAGGTGCGCTATACGGTCGAGGAGGCTACCGGACTGACCGTTAAGAAAGTCAATGTGTTTGTCGACGGGATGAAGCCTGAGGAATAAACCGACCGAAACGGTGGGGCTTGCCCATCGTATAAAGGAGTGCTGACATGATTAAAGGACCTATGCTACGGGATGCGATGATCTCCGCGTCTAAAGCTTTATCAAATGTAAAACAGGACGTTGACGCGCTCAACGTCTTCCCTGTGCCCGATGGTGACACGGGTACGAATATGTCGATGACCATCGGCAACGCCGCTCGCGAGCTGAGCCGTTTGGCTGACCCGACCGCCACTGAGGTGGCGGATGTGGCGTCGTCCGCGCTGTTGCGTGGCGCGCGCGGCAACTCGGGCGTTATTCTGTCGTTGCTGTTTCGCGGCTTCTCCAAAGGACTTAAAGGGATGACCGAAGCGGACGGCGCCGCACTCGCGCAGGCGCTGACTATCGGCACCGAGGGTGCCTACAAGGCAGTGATGAAGCCGACCGAGGGCACTATCCTTACCGTGGCGCGTGAAGCCGCCGCCGCGGGTGTGGAGAAGGCGAAGGAGAATAACGACCCCATCGTCGTGTGGGAGGCGATCTGCGAGGAGGCGGAGGCATCTCTCGCCCGCACCCCCGATTTGCTGCCCCAACTGAAAAAGGCGGGCGTGGTGGATGCCGGCGGTAAGGGCCTTTGCATCGTGATGGAGGAGATGTTGCGTATCTTCAAGGGCGGCGAGATGCTGTCCGATGCGGCGGTTGCTGCTGCCGCTCCCGTCAAGCAGAAGAATGCCGTCGCAGATTTCGAGCAGGATATCACCTTTACCTATTGCACCGAGTTTATTGTCGGTCGCGATAAGAAGTGCACGCTGGATCCGCTCAGCTTGCGTGCGTATCTCGAGAGCATCGGCGACTGCGTCGTGGTAGTGGATGACGAGGAGATTATCAAGGTACACGTGCACACCAACAACCCCGGCAAGGCGATGGAAGAGGCGCTCAAATACGGTCAGTTCGAGACCGTCAAGGTTGAGAATATGCGTATCCAGCACGAGAACGCGGGCTGGGTCGAAGAAGAGGACGCGACTGCCGCGCAGCCGGTGCTTGAGCGCGTCGACCCCGAGAACGAGTACGGCTTTGTTGCCGTCGCCGCGGGTGAGGGACTGAAAACCTTGTTCCACGACGACCTCGCTTGCGATCAGGTGGTGTCGGGCGGACAGACGATGAACCCTTCCACCGACGACATTCTGTCGGCGATCGAGGCGACCCCCGCCAAGACGGTGTTCGTCCTGCCGAACAACAAGAACATCATTCTCGCGGCCGAGCAGGCGGTGCCGCTCGCGGATCGTCGGGTGTGCGTGCTGCCCACCCGCACCATCCCGCAGGGAATCTCTGCGATGCTGGCGTTTGACCCCGACAGCGATGTCGAGGCGAACCTCATCACGATGCAGAAGGCGGCGGATAATGTGTCCACCGGCTCGCTGACCTTCGCGGCGCGCGACAGCGATTTTGAGGGACATAAGATCAAAGAGGGACAGATCCTCGCGCTGAACAACGGCAAGCTCGCGTTCGTCGACGACGATGTCAACCATGCCGTGCCGAAGCTCGCGAAGACATTGGCGAACAGCCGCCGTGCCGAGGGTAAGGAACTCAACTTTGTCACCGTCATCTACGGTGAGGATGTCACCGACGACGAGGCGGAGACGGTATGTGAGAGCATCCGCGCGAAGCTCGGCGAGGATGTCGACGTGTCCGCCCTGCCCGGCGGTCAGCCCGTGTACTATTACTTCCTGTCTATGGAATAACGAGGGATAGAACACACCCATCAAACAAGCAACAGACAAAGCGGAGCGGTTTTTCCGCTCCGCTTGCTTTATCGGAGGAATAGGCTTGAACATTCTATGTATCGGCGACGTGGTCGGCTCGATCGGCTGCGCGCATCTGCAAAAGGCGCTCCCGCGTGTCAAGCGTGAGCTGGCGGTCGACGTCTGCATCGTCAACGGGGAAAACTCCGCCGACGGCAACGGCATCCTGCCGCAGTCGGCGGCGGCGATCTTTGCCGCGGGCGCGGATGTTATCACGGGCGGTAACCACACCTTCCGCCGCCGCGAGATCTATGAGGAACTCGATCGCAACGAGTTCCTGCTGCGCCCCGCCAACCTGCCTGACGGCACGCCGGGGCGGGGGATGACGGTGATCGACCGCGGACGCTATCAGGTCGCGGTCGTGAACCTGCAAGGCACAGTGTATATGGAGTCGCTCGCCTGCCCGTTTGAGACGCTGGATAACCTGCTTGCCGAGGCGGGCAATCCCCGCTTCTGTGTGGTAGACTTTCACGCCGAGGCGACGGCGGAGAAGAAGGCGCTCGCCTTCTATGCCGACGGGCGGATCTCCGCGCTGTTCGGTACACACACCCACGTCGCCACCGCCGACGAGCAGATCCTGCCGCAGGGTACGGGCTTCATCACCGATGTCGGGATGACGGGGCCAGTGCTGTCCTGCCTTGGGGTCAAGCCCGAGCTGTCCATCGAAAAGATGCGCACGAAATTGCCCGTGCGCTTCGCCGTCGCAGACGGCGAGTGCGCGATGGACGGGGTGCTGTTCACGCTGGACGATAAGACCGGTCGCACCGTCGCGGTGCGGCGAATCCGATTGTAAGGAGTGATCCGTATGCGTTACGATATTACGAATATCCCCGTCACTGAGGTGTTTGAGGAGGGGGACGGCTGTCCCATCTGCCGCCTGCGCAACAAGCTCGAGGACCGCGCGGTGGAGTATATCACGGGCGCGGCGATGATGGAGCCAGACATCCGCATCGAGACCAACAAGCAAGGCTTCTGTCTGACCCACTATCGGATGATGCTGAAGCGCAAAAATCGCTTGAGCGTCGCGCTTATGCTGGAGAGCCACCTCGACGAGATGGAAAAGCAGGTGTTCGCGGGTCTGCCGATCGTCGGCAAGGGCTCGCGCAAGCAGGCAAAGAGCGCGGGCAAAGCCGCCGAGTCCTGCTATGTCTGCGGTCAGCTCGACGGCGCGATGGATAAGATGCTCGCCACCGTCTGCCGCACCTGGGAAGCCCAGCGGGAGTTCCGCCAGCTGTTTGAGAAGCAGGACTGCCTGTGCCTGCCGCATTTCTCCGCGCTCGTGGCGGCTGCTGCGGGCAGTATGAGCAAGAAGGAGCAGCCCTATTTCGCCAAGGCGGCGTCCAAGCTCGCGCGGCAGTATCTCACTGAGCTGCGCGGGGACGTGCACCATTTCTGTGAGATGTACGACTACCGCAACAACACCGCCGATGCCGATTGGGGCAACTCGAAGGACTCCATCGAGCGGGCGATCTGGTATCTCACCACCCGCGAACCGTAAAGAACATAAGACCCCGCCCGTGCTGATAAAATCAGCACGGGCGGTTGCTATTTTCCGGCGAGTGAAAAAGGCTTCCCCTCAAGGGGAGAGGTGTCGCACATCGCCTTAATTAGGCGAATTTTCAAGTTTGCATTGCGATGTGCTCGAATTGATGCCAAGGCATCAATTACCCAGTTTGCAAAATATAGCCGTGACGGATGAGGTGTAGGATGCGCAGCATCCGTTACGTTAGAAAACGACTGTTAGACACCTCATCAGTCTCGCTGACGCTCGACAGCTTCCCCTCAAGGGGAAGCCTTACATAATGCGACGGTAAAATACACCTATATACTATACAATAAAATATAATGTTGACAATTAATAATTTTCGTGTTATGTTGATAATAGAAACTATGCAGAAAGAGGTGTGTCCGATGGTTAAGTGATTTTTATGAAAAATCAATATAAGTATAGACAACAAACTAAAGGAGGTATTATAATGAAAAAGAGAAGAATCGTATGTTTGCTGCTCAGTTGCTCGCTGCTGTTTGCTATGACAGCTGTGTCCCCGCTCAGCACATCCGCGCAGACGATCGAGATGGAGACAATGTCGGCAGAAACGGTTGATCCGGTGTTGATTGCACAGTTTGAGGAGCTATTGCTCAAAAGCAATGGTGATATCCGCGAAAAACTGCTTGAAAAAGCGGCCTTTGCCGGAATTACACCCGATGATTTATCCAACATTACCCTCTCTGCAAGCGATGTGGCGGTGTTAAATCAGAAGACTTTTGCAAAAAGCCAAGCAAAAAACAGTAAGCGCATTCTGACATCCTCTGTCAATATCGCCGCGGTCGCCAATGCATCTCTGTACTCTACCGCCGATATGCCGGATTATTCACTATGGCCGACAATATATAAACAACAAACATCTTCGTGGTGTCGAGCTGGTGTAATACAAACCGTTCTTATGTATATAAAAGGCAGTTCTCCGTCGCAAAGTACTATTGTAAACAATTGTGCTGCAAGTTTGTCGACAATGTGCACTTATGTCAATAGTTTCCTTCCGCTCGAAGAATACGTTTTGTATTCCTATGGCAAATACGGCGGCGATCAAGAAACATTCAATCGCTGGTTGTCCTTTGATGTAAACGCTTATATGCCTATGATGTTTGCGATGAAAAACGCTACCACATCTACGACAAACTGGCCTTATTATACAAATGGGCACTATTCCATCTGTTGTGGTTATTTAACTTGGGAAAACAACCAGTATTTCATCGGCGATCCCTATTATTTTTCTGAATACGTTGCCAGCGCTACCGCCGATGATGGCTATCATAAAAAGACGTGGGCGCAACTCAATACCGTTATCACGAACAGTCATGGTGCAAACAACCAGCACGTCGTATGGTGATTTGCGTATTTAACAAAAGCAGAGCCTCATTCTCAGGCAGAGTGAGGCTCTGCAAAAACGCAGAAAGGCGGGTGTGTAAAATGAAACAAGCCGTAGGCTTCATTTTATCAATGCTCCTCATAGTGCTATCCTGCGGATGCACGCAAGAACCAGGGCAGACCGTAAATCCAAGCAACCAGCAGCTTGGCGTTTCGCTGGAGACTTTCCAAGAACAGGATATCGTCGTCCCCGCCGCATCAGCAGAACAACAGCTGGCATCGCTCCCAGTTGAAGCATTGCCGAAAGAGACGGATCAAATTTTTATTGATGACAAGATCGACGAGCACTTCTGGGGGTCGAAGCAAACGCAAGGAGACACAGGAATCGAAAGTGAAGAATTGCTTTTTCTGCAAAGCCCATATACAGAAATAACCCTGCAATATCCTAATGACCTACCACGTTGGAAAGTCGGTTCTGGAAAATATGCAATTTTGCAAAACCGTTATATTTATCAATGGAAGGGTTACAGTGACGAACAAGGATACGATGTATTACACGATGTCAGGCTGACACGTACGGATACCAAAACCGCCGAGGTCTCGGTCATCGAAGAACGGCAATTAAATACGCCATTGATCTATTTGTGCGCTATCGACGACACCCATTTTCTCTCGTATTATATCACCAAAGCCGCCTCGGATAAAACAGATTATGCTACCCTCGCAGTCGCCGAAGTGTATAACATTGACGGCACAAAAACAGAAATTGTTCGAGAAATTTATGAAAATCATTCAGATTGGTCAAACAGTATCGGAACGCTGATTGAGAGATTCACCGTTTCCGACGGAGAGATTTACGGTTTCGGACGACGCTTGATCGAAGGGAAATACACTTTTTTTCTCTATCATTACAGTCAATCAGGCGAATTGTTAGAAGCCCGTCAGATCACCGGTATAGAAAATGTCATTCGCGAGGAACAACCATTGGAGTTTCACTTGGTGAATGATTACATTATTGTACGCACCTACGAAACCTTTACAACCTACATCTGCAAACAAACTGATAGCGGACTGGATTATATTGCAAAAGGTACATTTGGAAATCTCTATTATGATATTTTAAAGAAAAATAATAACGCCTATATAATCCTTATGGAGAGCACCGTAAATGATGATGCCACGATAAAAGACAAGGAATGTCCGCTCTACATCATCAACACAAAAACCGATAATATCGTCAGTTTTCCGATCCAAACATCGCTGGAAAAGCCCTATTCCACCGATATGCGGCTTATGGCTGACGGTGATTTGATCCTTTCCTTCTGTGAAAGCGTTTACGACCCTTTGCAAAACAAAAAGTTCATACTGACAAGCGAAAAATTGCAGCAATTATTGCCGTAATCAAAGTGGTCTCGCTTTGGAAGGTGCGGAATATGAAACAACACCGCCGATGCCGATTGGGGCAACTCCAAGGACTCCATCGAGCGGGCGATCTGGTATCTCACCACCCGCGAACCGTAAGGAACATAAACAACCCCGCCCGTGCTGATTTTATCAGCACGGGCGGGGTTGCTTTTTTGGTATGCAACAAAAAAGCAGGGGCGCGTGACGCGCCCCCACTCAAAGCGAGGCTATATTAAGACAAATTGCCGTTTTTATCGCAAGTCAGCACTACGTGGGCTTCTCTTGTATTGGTCGTGATAAACAACACTTTTTTAATGAAAACCACATCTCCGATCGCCTGGTTGCCCGATTTGGTAGCACTGGCGGATTTCACTGACCAAGCATTGTTTGAGATCGAGGTTGTGTAGGACGATGCCGTGCAGGTTGCACTCACACCGCTGTTTACCGAGAAGGTGCCTTTCACCGTAAACCGTGCCAATTCCACATCACTATTATTGTAAAGCACAAACGCCTTGCTACCGCTTTTGGTGGTGGTTGCTCGAGGTGCCATTGCGGGGATTTCTTCCGTGATAATCGTTTTTATATAATACTCCTCTTCAAGCATCTCAATCGTTTCGGAAATGATCCGCTCTTCACTTTTTGCTACCTGCGCATTCGCGCCAAAGGGAAGTGCGCAGAACGACAACAGCAATGCAATGCTTAAAAACATTAAACCAAGCTTTTTCATAATCATTCTCCTTCTTCAATGCTGACCTCATACTGATAGTAATATGCATCTGATTCTTTGCTTTCTTTTACTATAATGATTGCCGTAATGATAACCGCGGCGACGAACACTGCTGTTGCGATAAGCGCACACCACTTGCCGATCTTTGCGCGTTTGAGCATCTGCTGTTTTTCGTCCGCGGTCATTTCGTTGATAAACTCATTGGCAAAATCCTCGGGATGCCCGAAATGTGCCGTCAGTGCCGCCATATCCGCGGACGGGTTAGCGTCCGTAAAATCCAACAACGCGGATTTCAATGTTTCGCTCAGCTTTTTGCGATAGGCACACGGACAACTCTTGCGCGCCGCCCGATAAAACTGTTTTGCCACATCCGTGCCGCTGTTATTCGTTTTGACTGCCATCGATCTCTTCCTCCATCGCAACAAGATCGGTCACGCCGAGAATTCTTAACACACCAAGACTAAGAGATAAATATTCCCTGCGCGCTTGTGCAAGCCGCTGTGCGCCCGCGTCCTCTAAGTGATAGTAGACACGCGTGCGACGTTTACCAACCTTCACAGGCTTGTCGGAAATATATCCCTTGTCCATCATTCGGTACAGGATAGGATACATCGAGCTCTCCTGCAGCGTGTATGCGCCGTCACTGCGGCGTTCCAACTCCTGCGAGATCTGATACCCGTACATATCCTCCTCCTGCAATAGGGTGAGTAACAGCAGTTCTACGCTGCTACGCTTAACACCATCGGCCGCTGGCAAAGCTTACCACTCCTTTCTGTCGACAACACTAATATAGCAAATATATATCGCGCAGTCAATACTATACGACAAAATATATTGTTGACATTTAATAATTATTGTGCTATGTTGATAGTAGAAACTAGGCAGAAAGCGGTGAGTTCAATGGGTATGTGATTTTGAGAAAATTTGCATAAAAGAGTAGACATACAATAAGAGGAGGTATTATAATGAAAATGAGAACAAAGCGAACGGTTCGACAGTTTTTATCACTGTTGGCTGTTGTTACAATATTGTGTCAAATTCCTACTGGTGCCATTACAGCCGCAGGGGATACACTCAGTGCCACAGAAGATATCTCGTTAATTAATACAATTCCAGTGGTCGTCAATGAAGAAACCTCTTTGCGAAACGAAAACAGCAAACACTTCCTTTTATCTGACGGCACATATGTCGCCGTTGCATACGATATGCCAGTTCACTATGAAAAGGGTGATAATTGGGTTGAAATTGATAACACATTAGTGCCAGCCACGCTTGTAGGAGATTCCCTGACAGGTACTGTTGTGCGTGATACAGAACTTGTATCTGTTGCGGCCACTCGAGATTTGTCCGCATCGCGCGACGATGCTGCTTACTATGAAAATAACCAGAACGATTTTGTCGTACAGCTGCCTCAGAAGTTAACTGATGATAAACCGATTGTGATAAATAACGATGGTCATTCCCTGCGTTTCTTTGCGACAGATGTTGAACAAACCGCAGAAGCCGATGTTTCGCAACCAAAGAGCAAAGCCGAAATTCAACAGTTGCTGAACAGCCATCTCGCAACCACGACTAACCAAGTCAAACAAGCAGAGATCAAAAATGATTTCGCTACCTCTGCGCACAAAATCCGCTCTGCTGTTTCCTATGCAGAAATCCAAGACAACATTGACATCAACTATTATGTATATGGGCAAACACTGAAAGAAGATATTGTTCTGCATGATGTACCGACAGCGATATCGTTCTCTTTCCGTTTTGCCACCAATGGCTTGCGAGCAGTGTTGCAGGGTGATAACAGTGTCTTATTCTATGACGATAAAAATGAGACTGTTTTCGTCATTGATGCACCGTATATGGCGGATTTCGACGAGGGATACAGTAGAGACATTGAGGTTACGCTGACTGCGACCGACACGGGTTATGTTTATACGCTCACTCCTGATCGTGGTTGGTTGACGGCGCAAGATCGGGTATATCCCGTCACACTTGATCCATCTATAAAGAGCACACAGAATACCAATTATATCCAGGATAGCGGCGTTCAGCAAAGCAACCCTTCCACAAATTATTATAATCTAGACCGCATTTATGTCGGCTCGGGAACAAATTCGACCGAGGGGCGTATGTATTTTAAGCTTAACCAATGGCCAAGTGCCACTAATCTAACAGCTGCCAGCATCACCAGCGCTAAACTTAATCTAAATTATTATCCGCAATCAAATTGGCAGACAGGTAATGGCATTACAATTAATGTACAGAGGGTAACATCTAGTTGGACTGCTACCGGAATCACCTGGAACAATCAACCCAGTGTCAGCAGTACACTGGTAACCTCTAAAACCCTAAAAGATGTCCGTGGAAAGACCGAGGGTGCAGACGTTTACAGCGTCACTGCATGGGTGAAAGCGCATTATAAAAACCCGTCGGCTGACTATGGCATTCGATTGCGACCTAGTGCCGTACAAAGCTCTTTAAATCGCGTCTGTTACATTAGCAGCGATTATTATGCTGACACTTCTCTTAGACCCATTATTACCATAAATTATAATGCATACAATCTCTATTTTAAACAATTTTATGATGATGGGTATGTTGACCGATATGGCAGTTCTTCGGCCAGTGACATTGCCGCTTATACACAAGTCGTTTCAAATTACTTTTTTAAAGTCTTTGGTATAAAAGTTCACAGCACTGTTTCAACATACTCCTCTCCCGCCGACAAATGCGAGCACAAGTCGACATATAACGCCCCATGTACCACTAAATTGTCCGGACGATGCCTTTATGATAGCAACGCATATCACTGTACTAACAATGCGCTTGCTCTTGATACCAAACCAAGCGGAATAAACAGTATAGCAAAAAACACAAAAGTAATCAAATGGACCGGACATATAAACTGTGAAAGTTGTCCGGTTGGAGGCAGCCAAACTAGTGTAGGGGCAGTTGCTGGTGATGACCAAGTGTTAATACATTGGGGGAACAGATTGACTTCTTCGACACGAGAAAAAGTCAGCACATGCACTATTGCCCATGAGATCGGACACACTTTAGGGTGCGAAGGAGATGATACTGGCTGGTGTGAAAGCAATATTTGCATTATGAAGTCGGACGTTGATGATTCTGTTAAATTATCAAATCTAGTGAACTTAAATACTGATGCTTATTGTGTGAAGTGTCAAAACCAAATAAAGAATTATGCCGATACTTATTTGAAATAAAAAGGAGGCTATAGTCGGTATGAAAACAAAATTTGCGCCTTTGTGTTTGTTTTCTATATTACTTGTTTTCCTTGCATCTTGTAGATTGACATTACCATCGGTTTCGAACGAACACGTAGAAGATTTGCTTTCCTCTTCAACTTCAACAACCACTGCCACAACTACTTCCTCCACTACGCTATCGACTACTACAACAAGCACGACTACCGAACCAAAGCTTTCAACCGCCACAACCGATCCGCAAGGCACCTCGTACGATACAGGCACTAAAACGACCTATGTGACTAAGCCGTACTCGATTCTGACTTTTTCCTCCCTTGAAGATTACAAAGAGACACTTCTGTCCTTTACAAGCAGCGACGTCATTTATCAAGCTCTATTGGATGCATCTTCTTTTACTTCCTGCGCGTACGAGGAACCCGACTTTGCTATGCTGCTTGAAAAGCATTTCTTTTTGGTTCCTATTTTACCAGCAGGCAACCAATTAACCAAAGCAACATTTTCCAACAGAGGCGTTTCGGAATTCTCTGTTACACTCGAAAACGGTGATTCCATATTTTTTAATTATCAGCACGGCAATCGGGTTCCGGCAGATGTAGAAGATTCCGAGCGAAAAATATTGATGAATTCCCGCGGAATCACCATTTGCCACGATCATATTTACTATTCTTCGATTGACGCTCATTCCGGTCGTTACACCTGGCAGGAAGGCGAGTATTACTGCCGTATGACTTACCAAGGAAGCGACACTGCTGCGTATGATGCGTTTATAAAAGAGTTGACCTTTGAAGAAGTGTTGTTGGACACCTAGACGGCGTCGAAGCTCGCGCGGGACTATCTCACCGAGCTGCGCGGGGATGTGCACCATTTCTGCGAGATGTACGATTACCGCAACAACACCGCCGATGCCGATTGGGGCAACTCCAAGGACTCCATCGAGCGGGCGATCTGGTATCTCACCACCCGCGAACCGTAAGGAACATAAACAACCCCGCCCGTGCTGATTTTATCAGCACGGGCGGGGTTTTATGGCATTGATGATGTCTTTTCGTTTCTCCCTAACAACCAGTCCATCGACACATTTAAGGCTTTTGCTAAAAAGAATAATTCTACATCAAACACCAATCGCTTGCGGTATTCAAGTAAGAATAATGAAAAGACATTCAAGTTGATGCCGAATGATTTTAATATTTGGCATAGTTCTTTTCGGGTCATTCCTTGTGCTCGACGCGCTTGCATTACGCGGGTGCCGATTAAATTCCGCTTTTTCATTCAAATTCCTCCTTTGCGGTTACCAGTATACAATAGGCAAAGGAGTAGTAGTGCATTTTAACCTGAAATAGGTTAGACGAAAACCAAAAAGGCGAACGGAAATTTTCCGTTCGCCTTTTGCCTTGTTCAGTCTTATTTCTTCTCATCCTCAACATACTCGAGGATATCCCCGGGTTGGCAGTCGAGCGCCTTACAGATCGCGTCGAGGGTGGAGAAGCGGATCGCGCGGGCGCGGTTATTTTTGAGGATGGAGAGGTTCGCGAGGGTAATGCCGACGCGGTCGGACAGCTCGGTCAGCCCTACCTTACGCTTTGCCATCATCACATCGAGGTTGATCATAATACTCATATTGTCACCTTATATCGTCATATCGTTTTCGGTCTTATACTCGTTCGCCTGACGGAACAGCTCCGCGAACACCAACAGCGAGCACCCGACGAGCACGAACGTGACAAACAGAAACGCCATAAAGAACTTGGACATCCAGAACATCGTCGCGAGGTAAAACGCCGCGAGCACCAGACATTCCACCGCCATCACCCGCAGTCGCCGCACCGTGTCGGCGGAGAATACCTGCGCGACGTTGACGTTGTGCAGGATGCCGCGCCCCTGCCAGATGATCAGCTCGGTCATTATGCCGGAATAGGCGAGGATGACGAGATAGCGGACATAAAACGTGTCGCCGTAGGCGCGCTCGGTGATCCAGGTGATGCTCCACGGCAAAGTCACCAACAGCACGGGCACGATCGCCAGCAGGGCGACAAGACAGACTTCGATTATACGGCTAAGACCGTTTTTACCGATCAGTTTCATCATACGCTTCCTTTGCTTTTTCGTCAAAAGGGCGATCGTTGCCGATTGCCATCAACATTATAGCGATATTCGATAAATCTGTCAACCGCCACATCAAAGTATTTGTCGTTCGAAGGCGAAAAATGCGGCGTGTTCACGGAAAATTTACCGCCCGAACGGTTGTAAGTTGGATTTTGGTATGTTATAATAAGTTGCATATGGCTTTAACGACTGAAAACCATTCGAAAGGTTGACGATACCAATGGCATTTCTCAAAGCCCTGTTCGGGGATTACAGTACCAAGGAGATCAAGCGTATCCGCCCCTTGTGCGACAAGGTGCTCGCGCTTGAAGAGACCTACGCCGCGATGAGCGAGGACGAGTTGCGCGGGCAGACGGCGATCTTGCGTGATCGGCTCGCGGCGGGTCAGACGCTCGATGACATCCTGCCCGAGGCGTTTGCTACGTGCCGCGAGGCGTCGTGGCGCGTACTGGGGATGAAGCACTTTCCCGTGCAGATCCTCGGCGGCATCATCCTGCATCAGGGACGCATCGCCGAGATGCGCACCGGTGAGGGTAAGACCCTCGTCGCGACCCTGCCCGCGTACCTTAACGGTCTGGCAGGCGAGGGCGTACACATCGTCACCGTCAACGATTACCTCGCCCGCCGCGACAGCGAGTGGATGGGTAAGGTATACCGTTATCTCGGGCTGTCGGTGGGTCTGATCGTCCACGATCTGACGAAGGAGGAGCGCCGCGCCGCCTATGATGCGGACATCACCTACGGCACGAACAATGAGTTCGGCTTCGATTATCTGCGTGACAATATGGTCGTGCGGCAGGCGGATAAAGCCCAGCGCGGTCACTGCTTTGCTATCGTCGACGAGGTGGACTCCATTCTCATCGACGAGGCGAGAACGCCGTTGATCATCTCGGGGCAGGGGGACAAGTCCACCGAGCTGTACAACGTCGCTGACCAGTTTGCCAAGACCTTAAAGGCATTCCGCATCAAGGAAACGGATGCCAAAGAGGATCAGGACAGCGTCGCGGGCGACTACATCATCGACGAAAAGGCGCGCACTGCCACCCTCACTCAGTCGGGTGTGCGCAAGGCGGAGGCGTTTTTTAAGGTCGAGAATTTGATGGATTCCGAGAACGTGACGCTACTGCACCACGTCAATCAGGCGATCAAGGCGCGCGGCATTATGCAGCGCGACGTCGACTACGTCGTCAAGGATGGGCAGGTGCTCATCGTCGACGAGTTCACGGGTCGCATTATGTTCGGTCGCCGCTACAACGAGGGACTGCATCAGGCGATCGAGGCGAAGGAGGGCGTCAAGGTCGCTCGCGAGAGCAAGACGCTCGCCACGATTACGTTCCAGAATTTCTTCCGCTTGTATAAGAAGCTGTCGGGTATGACAGGTACGGCGAAGACCGAGGAGATGGAGTTTAACCAGATCTATCGCCTCGACGTCGTTGAGATCCCGACCAACAAGCCCGTCATCCGCGCGGATCTGGACGACATCGTCTACAAGAACGAGGCGGGCAAATACCGCGCTATCATCGCGCAGATTAAAGAGTGCTACGCTCGCCGCCAGCCCGTGCTGGTCGGCACGATCTCAATCGAGAAATCCGAACTGCTGTCCAAACTGCTCAAGCGTGAGGGTGTGCCGCACGAGGTGCTCAACGCGAAATATCACGAGAAAGAAGCGGAGATCGTCGCGCAGGCGGGTAAGCTCGGCGCGGTCACCATCGCGACCAATATGGCGGGTCGCGGCACCGATATTATGCTTGGTGGTAACCCCGAATTCCTCGCGAAGGCGGAGATGCGCCGCGAGGGCGTGTCGGAGGAGCTGATCGCTGAGTCCACCGCCTTCGGCGAGACGCAGGATGAGGAGATCCTTGCCGCCCGTGAGCAATTCCGCGCGCTCAACGAAAAGTATAAAGAGCAGATCCGACCTGAGGCACAGCAGGTGCGTGAGGCGGGCGGCTTGTTCATCCTCGGCACCGAGCGGCACGAGTCTCGCCGCATCGACAACCAGCTGCGCGGTCGTGCGGGTCGTCAGGGCGATCCCGGCGCGACGCGGTTCTATCTGTCGTTGGAGGATGACCTGATGCGCCTGTTCGGCGGCGACCGCATCGATCGGATGATGGAGATGCTCGGGATCGACGAGGATACCCCGATTGAAGCAAAGCTTCTCTCCGGTTCGGTGGAGAATGCTCAGCGCCGTTTGGAGGAGCGCAACTTTGGCATCCGCCGCGACGTGCTCAAATACGACGACGTGATGAACCGTCAGCGCGAGGTCATTTACGGTCAGCGCGACACGGTGCTTGCGGACGGCAACGTTCATGACAGCGTCGTCAAGATGGTGGAGGACTCCATCCGTGCGAATGTCGCACAGTATACCGCCGACAACGAGGATCACACGAACTGGAATCTCGACGGTCTGCGTAGCTATTACGGCGGTTGGCTGCTGAGCGAAGGCGAACTGCCGTATTCCGCGCAGGAGCTGGAGGATCTCGAGAGGGATGACATCAGCGAGATGCTCATCGCCCGCGCGATGCAGATCTACGACGCCAAGGAGAAGCAGTACGGCGACGAGGTGATGCGCGAGGTCGAGCGGGTGGTGTTGCTGCAGACGGTCGACCGCTATTGGATGGATCACATCGACAATATGGACGAGTTGCGCCGTGGCATCCATCTGCGCGCGATTGGTCAGTACGACCCCGTCGTGGTGTACCGCAACGAGGGCTTTGATATGTTCGAGCATATGGTGGATGCCATCCGTGAGGACACCGCACGCTCGATATTGACGGTGCAGCTGCGCACCAATGAGGAGCCGAAGCGTCGCGTGGTGGCGAAGATCACCGGCACGTCCGGCGGCGACGGCAGTGATAAAAAGCAGCCGGTGCGCAAGGCGGCATCCGACAAGGTCGGACGCAACGACCCCTGCCCCTGCGGCAGTGGCAAGAAATACAAAAAATGCTGTGGACTGAATAAGGAATAAAGCGGATCTTGAGGAGTGAAAGGAAGTTTTACCGTGAAACTAGGTATTGTCGGATTGCCGAATGTCGGCAAATCCACATTGTTTAATGCTATCACCAACGCCGGCGCACAGAGCGCCAATTTTCCCTTCTGTACCATCGACCCCAACGTGGGCGTGGTGGCGGTGCCGGACAAGCGTTTGGACACCCTGTGTGAAATGTATACGCAGGGAGATAAAGTCCCGCCCATCGTGCCGGCGGTGATCGAATTTGTTGACATCGCAGGTCTGGTCAAGGGCGCGAGCAAAGGCGAAGGCCTCGGCAACAAATTCCTCGCCAACATCCGCGAGTGCGATGCCATCGTGCACGTGGTGCGTTGCTTTGAGAATATGGACATCATCCACGTTGAGGGGAGCATCGATCCCTTGCGCGATATTGAGACCATCGATCTCGAGCTCATCTTCTCGGATATGGAGATGGTGGAGCGACGCATCGCCCGCGTGACCAAGGATCTCAAGGGCGACAAGAGCCTGCAGAAGGAACTCGACTTCCTCAAACGGCTGTACGCGGCGCTGGAGGGCGGTCAGCCCGCCCGTTCGGTGGAGTGCGACGAGGATGAATTGGCGATGCTCGGCAATATGGCACTGCTGACCTCGAAGCCCATCATCTATGCGGCTAACCTCAGCGAGGAGGACTTTTCCGGCGGCGAGCCGACCGGCAACGAGCACTATCAGAAGGTCGCCGAGCTCGCCGCGTCGCAGGGCGCGGAGGTGCTGCCCATCTGCGCGCAGATGGAAGCGGACATCGTCGATATGGACGCAGAGGAGAAACTGCTGTTCCTCTCCGAACTCGGGTTGGACCACTCGGGTCTTGATCGCCTCATCCGGAAGAGTTATCATCTGCTCGGGTTGATCTCCTTTCTCACGGCGGGAGAGAAAGAGGTGCGCGCTTGGACGATCCACGAGGGCTGGAAAGCCCCCAAGGCGGCGGGGCGCATCCACACCGATTTTGAGCGCGGTTTCATCCGCGCGCAGGTCATCGCCTACGACGACCTCGTCGCGAGCGGGTCGCTCGCCGCGGCGCGAGCGAAGGGTCTTGTCCGCACCGAGGGCAAGGAATACGTCGTGCAGGACGGCGACGTGGTCGAGTTTCTGTTCAATGTTTAACGCATATCTATATGAAACACAACAGCCGCGGGGCAGTTCAAACGAACTGCCCCGCGGCTGTTTTCGTTTGCCCAAAAATATTTTTCAAAATACGAAAAAACTATGAATTTCCTATTGCTTTTTTATAAAATACACGCTATAATGTGTGTAAGTGGTGAAAAGTGCATCAAAGTGGAGGGTTGTGGTGATTTTCCACACTTTCCACCAAGTTTTCCACAGCGAATGGGGAAACACCCCGAATGAGCGTAAGGAGGTGACAGGGATATGATGCTGTACGGTCGTTTTGAACACAATATGGATGCCAAGGGACGCATCTTTGTCCCTGTTAAGCTACGCGAGAAATTGGGTGAGACCTTCATTGCCGCTTGCGTGCTTGATCGCTGTGTCAGCCTTTATTCGCTCGAGGAGTGGGACAGCCTGCTTGAGAAGATCGCGAGCGGTCCGATGGCTCAGACTCGCAAATTGTTGCGTAAGGTCACCGAGTCCGCCGAGGACGTCACGCCCGATGCGCAGGGGCGCATCCTGCTCAACAAAAACCTCATTGCCCACGCGGGGCTTGAGAAGCCTGCGCTCATCATCGGCGCCGGTCGACGTGTGGAGATCTGGAACCCCGCAGTGTACGAGGCGGAGATGGCGGATATGACCGACGACAAGCTCGAAGAAGAGTTTATCAAATATGGCTTCTAATCACAGGACAGAGTCTTCCGACTATCACCGTCCGGTGCTGTTGGAGCAGACTATCGACACGCTGAACATCCGTCCTGACGGCATTTATCTTGACGGCACGGCAGGCGGCGGGGGACACTCCCACGCCATTGCGAGCCGCCTGACGACGGGACGGCTCATTTCCCTCGATCAGGACCCCGACGCGATCGCGGAGGCGGGACGGCGGCTCGAGGGTCTGCCCGCGACACTGGTGCAGACGAACTTTAGGTTTATGGATCAGGCGTTGGACAAGCTCGGCATCGACAAGGTGGACGGCATCCTGCTGGACATCGGCGTGTCGTCCCATCAGCTCGATGCCCCCGAACGCGGCTTCTCGTATCATCACGACGCGCCGCTGGATATGCGGATGAGCCAAAGCGGCACTACCGCCGCCGATCTGGTGGCGACCTTGTCGGAGCGGGAGCTCGCGGACATCTTTTGGCGGTTTGGAGAGGAGAAGTTCTCCCGCCCCATCGCCCGCGCGATCGTGCGGCAGCGGGACAAGTTCCCGATTGAAACGACCATACAGCTCGCGGAACTGATCAGCCGTTCTGTTCCCGCCGCGGCGAGACGGGACGGACACCCCGCCAGGCGGGTATTTCAGGCACTGCGTATCGCCGTCAACGGCGAACTCGACTGCCTGTCGGCGGCGCTGGACACCGCGTTTGACTGTCTGAATGAGGGCGGACGGCTTGCGATCATCACCTTCCACTCACTGGAGGATGCGATGGTAAAGAACCGCTTCGCCGAATGGCGGCAGGGCTGCACCTGCCCGAAGGAATTCCCTGTCTGCGTGTGCGGACGCACACCGGCGGCACAGCTCGTGCTCAAAAAGCCCGCCACCGCCACATCGCAGGAACTCGAAGAAAACCCCCGCAGCCGCAGTGCCAAACTGCGTTGTATCGAAAAGCTCCACGAGCGTTATGTCGATTAACATTGATAGAAGAAAGAGAGGTGAACGACCGTGGCAAATATCAACGAGGCGTATGATTTAGACCTGTTCCGTCCGCGCGAGCCGAAGCTCGTCGCCCTCGAGGGGAACAAGAAGGTCGCCGAGGACAACCGCAAGCGTGTGCGTCGGCACGCCCGCTTTAACGTGGTCGTTTACCTCGCGCTGGCGTTGACCGCAGTCGCGATCATCGGCTATATCATCACCGGCAATGTACGGATGACGGAGATGAACAAGACCATCGCTGACTACAACACCGAACTTAACACTCTGCACAGCGAACGTGTGCGGCTCGAGGCGGAGCTGTCCGGCAAAACATCTGCTGAGCAGATCAATAAATATGCGCAGGAGAACGGGATGACCCCCGTGGACAGTAATCGGATCTATTATATTGCCACCGACGGCGAGGATGTTGTGAGCGTTCCCGGCGGCGGTCAAACATGGTTTGACCGCCTGTGGGAGGCTGTCTGTAAGCTGTTTACATAATCGGGCGCTCGGTGCGGCGGCTTTGTCGCACCGCACGCAGGCATAATGTGTGCCCGATAGTAATACCTATAATTGATGGGCAACACCGAGAGTTGAGATGGGGACGATCTTAACTCTCGTTTTGTGTTTTATTTACCGGTCGAAAAAAGACATAATTTGGTAAAATGCCTACAATTTTCCCCGAAACCACCCCGCACGCGACGGGAGAAAGGATGGCTCGCTATGGCAAAGGAAAAGAAAACGGTCACCACCCGCACCCCGACCAAGCAGATGCGCCGCCGCGCTCTTATTGCGGTGATCTTGGTCGTCGGGGTGTTCTTCCTCGCGGACGCGTTCAAGCTCGCCCAACTACAGCTTGTGCAGTCGGAGGATTGGCAGAAGCGTGCCGTCTCCCAGCAGATGAGCGACACCGTCGTCACCGCTAAGCGCGGCACCATCTACGACGCGAATATGGAGCCGCTCGCGGAGTCCGCCGAGGTGTGGAAGATCATTATGTCCCCGAAGGATATTGCCGCCATCAACTGGAAAAATATCACGGGGGCGGACACTGCACGCGAGCTGACGAACGAGCAGGCGCTGGAATTTAAGCGCGAGTTTATTGCCAAGGGCTTATCCGAGATGTTCGAGCTTGACTACGAAAAGGTCTATAAACAAACGGGAAAAACAAACTCACAGTATGAAGTGATCAAATCCAAGGTAGAATATAAGCAGAAGACCGCTTTTTCCGAGTGGGTGAACGCCAACGGTCTTTCTCGCGCATTCTATATCATCACCGACTATAAGCGATATTATCCGCAGGGGACGCTGGCGTCCACCGTGCTCGGCTTCACCGGCACGGACAATAACGGTCTCGAGGGCATCGAGAAGAAACATGAGTCGGTGCTCGCCGGTACGCCCGGGCGCATCGTCACCGCGCAGAACGGCATCGGCGATGAGATGCCCACCACGATGGAATATACCAAGGTGGTGGATGCGCAGGACGGCAACAGTCTGGTGCTGACCATCGACTCCACCATCCAGATGTATGCGGAGAAATACCTCGCCGAGGGCATCGCCAATGCCGAATGCACCAACCGCGGCGTGGCGATCGTGATGGATGTCAACACCGGTGCGATCCTCGCGATGGCAACCAAAGGGGACTACGACCCGAATGACCCCTTCACCATTGCCGACCCGACAACGGCTGAGCTACTCGCGACGCTGTCGGGGGATGAGCACGATACGGCGCTGAGCACCGCGCGTCAGTTGCAGTGGAAGAACAAGGCGCTCACCGACACCTACGAGCCCGGTTCGGTGTTTAAGGTATTCACCACGGCCATCGGTCTGGAGGAAAACCTGCTTACGGAGTCTACGTGCTTCAACTGTCCCGGTTACTATGTGGTCGGCGGCTGGACCATCCGCTGTCATCAGCACGGCGGTCACGGTACGCTGGATCTGCCGAACGCGATCTCCAAGTCCTGCAACCCGTATTTTATGCAGCTTGGTATGCGTATAGGTGCCAACACCTTCTTTAAGTATTTCACC
>CAZVSE010000012.1:0-36387 GCA_964629445.1 uncultured Ruminococcus sp.
TCTATCATCATGTTGATAATAGCATAGCAGATTTTTTTGGTCTTGGGTATTACCTTAAAAGCGAAAAAAAGTACAAACTTTTTTGAGTCTATATAACTTTTTAGGGGTGTTTTGGATATATAAATCAGAGGATGGCGGCGAAATCGTCCCTGCTCAAATTGCTTTTTTGTTTGATAATTCGGATCGCTTGCTTCACACCGGAGACCGACATATTGAGTCTTGCCGCAATCTCCGCATCGGATAATTTGTACGCCGCGAGACGAGCCACATCACGATTTTGTTCCGAGAGAGAAGCAATGATCTGACGGCCTGTGATCTTACTGTCAAGCTGTGACCAGTTTTCTACATAAACCCTGAACAGACGGTTTACCTCATTCCAAGCCGATTCGTCTACGGCTCGTAACCGAAGCTCGATCAGCTTGCCGATGTTGCGGCAATACTCCGCAAGAATACCGTAGAGCTTATCGGGAAGGGAAATCGCGATGGCTTTATCAATGTGCCGGACAGCCTGCGTATCGTTGTTGGAAAAATGATAGGCAACGGCGCAGGTCAGCCGCAGATAGATCTCGGTAATCACCGTGTTATCCGCCATTGCCTGGGAGATCATCGGTTCAATGGTGGCAGGCAAAAGCCCCATAAGCGCCAGTCCCTGCACGCCCTCCAGCTTGAAGGTTTGTGTGGCAAGACCGGAGCCTGCGGCGTAAATATAGCGGGCATAATACACCTTTGCGGCAGGCAGAGAATCCTTATGTAACAGCTCAAAACACCCGATTTTAAACCAATCCGGGAAGTTTTCCACGTCATACAGCATACTGTCAACAGCGCAGATACAAAGGGTTATGATCTCTCTTTCAATGTCGTTCTTTGCGTTTGCTTCGGAGATGTGGATCTTCGCCTTGCGCCACATAGCGAGGTCGCCTTTCCAAATGGCGCACTGTGCAAGAAGCGTACCTGCGGCAAGCACCGCATAGAAGCCGGAATGCTTCTCCAGAAGGTAGTTTGCGCTGTCGTACACCTTGTCGATCTCACCTCTGGCACAGGCAATTTCAGCAGAAAGAAGCACCTGTGCTTCGTGGTTGCCCGCCAGCTCCGCAACGGCATTTTCGGCACAGCCGGGGGTATGATAGAGGTTGGTCAGATACAAATAAGGTGTCTTTTTCGGCAAGGGTACGTCGGCGTTAACCAGTATTTTCTGCTTCTCCTGACCTGCCTTTGTTCTGCCGTCCGTCGGCTTTTTTGCGTTCTTTGGGATCATCCAATCCCGTCCAAAGCGGACAGCGCCGGGTATCCTTCCCGCCGAGCAAAGTGTCTGTACGCGACGCACGGATACCTTCCACTTCTTCGCCGCTTCTTTTAATTCTATGTAATCTTTTGCATCCATTTTTTCACCGCTCATATCATTCGTCAAGCGCCGCTTTCTTATTGTTCGCCACGCGCCGCTTACAAAATGAATTATACATCCTCTCTGCGAAAAAAACAAGGAGATTTTGTAAACTTTTGCTGACATCTTTTTTCGGGCATCGTGTTAAGGAGAAAACAGCCGCATCGTTTTATTCGCGCTGCGGCTGTTTGGTGTCGGCTTACTTTCTTTTTAGTGATCCGAAATATTGGCGTATATCGTTATAATCGGTAAATGTGCATAGAACTTTTACTATGTATAAAAACCGCCCAAAACCATGTTTTTAAGGGCTTGTGTTATAATAGGGCAAACCGGCGAAAAACCCAGTGTTTATGCGGGTTTCAGGCGGTTTGCCCTATTATAACGCATTCCTCTATGCGGCGTACTATACCTGTTGCTTTCATATATAAATCAATCTCCTTGTTTTAGTAATAGTGATACTATTATCAGTCAATTGAGGAGATTTATACTGTGCGGATTTACTTTTTGGCTCGGTTGTGTTATCATAAATTTAAATTCGTTAGCGTGGCATAAAAAAAGGAAGAGGCGTTTTTATGAAAAACAGTTTTTGCTATTTTGAAAACACCCAATGTGAATATTTCCCTTGCCATAAAAGCGCGGGGGAGTATTTTAATTGTATGTTTTGTTATTGTCCGCTTTATGCGCTGGGTGATCAATGCGGCGGGAATTTTCGTTATACCGCAGAGGGGATAAAGGACTGCTCCGATTGCCTCATTCCGCATTCTGAAAACGGATACGAATACATCGTGTCCAATCTCAAGGATGTTTACAAACGGCAAAAGCGAGATGATCCCCCTTCAAAATAATGGATATAAGTAACATAAAATCACCCCTTACGGCAGCATTGGTCCGTAAGGGGTTTTCTTAATCTTGTTGTTTTAATTTGGAGATGAAATAGGTAACTGCTAAAAGATCGGCACATCCGCCGGGGGATAGATTTCGGGCAATAAAGTCATTGTCCAACTGTTCCAGTTGCTCTTTTGCAGGGGTTTCGCACTCCTCGAGTAAACGCTTGGCACAGTCGGCGGCATAGGCAGCCCCCTCGCGTCCGCCGCGGTGGTATAGGTTGGTGTCATGTACCCTTGAAATCAAGTGGATCAGGGTTACGGCGCCCGCATCGTTCGGGTCAAGACCTCTATCCAATTCCCTTTGATAAATGGGCAACCCAATGTTTGCAACGGACGGAAACCCGGCCGCGGCCTCACCGCGAATCCCTGTAAGTCCATACGCAAGGTATAACCGCCCGCCTGCCGTAGTCTTATCGATTGACAGGAAATCGGCGTTAACCGCCTCTCGCGTCATTTCGGAACATAGCGACAACATATCCTCTGGTTTCGGGACAGGGCACTCCGCTTGCCAGAGCCTTCCCAATGCTCCGCAGATAACACCCATGGAATAAATGGCCCCTTTGTGGGTGTTTACACCGCCTGTGGTCTGATACATTGTGTTTTCTGCCGCTATTCCCGCCTCGCGCAATTTCTTAAAGGTATCCGCAGGTGGTTGATCCTTGGTCTGATGCCCGATAGCGATACATTGATAGAAATAGGGCGTCAAAGAATGGGCGCTTTTAACAAAGGTATGAATATCCATATCGTGATGGCTACCATTATTACGCTGATCAACAAGCCCCGGCTTCGGGGTCGTATAAACCTCTTGCAAAAGGCTGTCGGTAGCCAGGTCGGCAAATCGCTTGCCGTCTATCGGGAAAAAGTGTTCGGTTATGATCTTTCGGGTGGCAGACTGGAGCTGAGGAACCGTATGAAACCTGCCTGCCGCACATTCGCGCCCCGAAGCCCCACATACGATACATCCGCGCAGATGATCCCGACAAAGCTTTGTGCCGTCGGCGTCCAGCACATCCATATCAAACAGACGACCAAGCGAGCAACGATCTTCCATATCCGTGCAAATCGTTTTGAGTTTTCGGGCATCCATAGAAACGCAAAACATAGCCTGACATCCCGTGACGGATACATCGATCTCATGGTGAAGTATGCTTTGAGGGGGAAGGCTGCTTTGCAAAGCTTCGATACCTTCAAAAAAAGCGCGTTCAATCAACCGAGAGGTTTTTATCGGTCCTGCAATATTCATGGTAAAGCATACGAGAGGAGACTTATACGTGTTGAGCAGGCTTTTTTGCAGAGCAACCCGCGTTTCTCTTGCGTCAAGTATCTGATGCAGCGTGACCTCTTGCATAGTGATTTCCCCCTAAGAACATCTTAATAAAAAGATGGCTGACTTGGCTGGAGAACAAGGTCGGATTGCTTCATTTGGTGGTTGTCAAGCTCCTGAAGATTTTTTTTCGCATTTTTACCGACACAGCCAACCAGCAAATATTGGTGTTTGAAACGATCGTATATAAAGTGATGCAGTAAATGAAAATTCTGAATTTTCCCCGTGTGTGACACGTGAATTCGCGGACCGGTGCAGAAGTGCTCACGCCCATCAACCGAAATGTGCGTGTTATCCACATAAGTCACAGGCAGGTTGGCGGAGATCATAGCATTGACCTGCTTTTCTACCTCTTGTATGTCAAATTTCGGCTCGGTTTCGGGGAAAGTGATGACAAAGCCGTGCCTTACATCGGCGTGTCCGCAACGCTGCATATCCTGAGGCGGCATACAAAGCTCGCACAAGTCCTCTGCGGTATGGGCCATAAGACGGTACGTCAAGGATTCGTAAACCTTGTCGCGTATTTCTTGCGGCTCGGGTCCAAAGAGCGTGGGACGGGCGATCACTATCTGTTCCCCCACGCCAATGAGCAAATTCGCATTAAAGCCGAGCAGCGGATAGATAAGATCAAAATGCTCCACGATGACCCGCTTCCCGTTGTGCAGTGCTTCGCTGATAGCATCGGCTAAAACCGACATATTGGTAAAGCCGTTTTCAAAGCGAATATCCAGATGGTAGGTGTGTGGGGAGAAATAGGTGTCGTTTTGGTCTAATAACGGAAGAGGACGGACATAAACGCCGTCATCATCGTTTGTCAGCTCCAGCCCCGGAAACATCCCTCGCAGCAAGGCGCTTTTTCCCGAACCTGCCTCGCCGATGATCCCGATCAGCTTGTCAAACGGGGACAAATACAGCTGGGATAATTGCATGCCGAGAGCATACATACGCTGATGTCCTCTTGGCGCAAAATAACTGCTTAAAATATGGTTTTCCTGACGTTCTTGCATATCGAAACCTCCTTGTTATATAAGGGCGTTAGTTTTGAGAAAGGGAAATGTCGTTATTGGACGCAAGTTCTGGTTTTGTAAGGAAGTTCTGCCAAATCTGGTTTTCCGCTCATCAAATCGGCTCAATAACGCAATAGGCGTAGTTCACCTTTTGCAATGATTGCTGATTCAATTATATCGTACAACGCCCTAAAAGTAAAGGGAAAAGCACAAAACGGTTGCTTTTTCAAGAATTGTATTATATAATAGTATCAAATTGTTACTATAACTATTTTCGATCCGACAAACGGAAGGAGATACAATACACGTGAAAATCGAGAAACGCGCATGCGCCGGAACAATAGAGTCCAGTGATGCCTATGTAGAAATCGAACCTGCGGAAGACGGGATCACCATCCAGCTCGAGTCTATAGTAGAAAAGCAGTTCGGCTCTTCTATCCGAGCGGCTGTCTTATCGGTTTTAAGCGAATTTGAAGTGGACAACGCGCAAGTCAGAATAACCGACAGAGGTGCGCTGGAGTGCGTGATTCGTGCAAGAATGGAAACAGCCATTATCCGCGGAAGGGAGACATGATAATGAGGCGTAGTATGTTGTTTTTACCCGGCAACAACCCCAATATGCTGATAAATGCCGGCTATCTGGGCGCGGATGCGGTGATTTTTGATTTAGAAGATGCGGTTTCTCCTGCTGAAAAGGATGCAGCACGCATTTTGGTTAGGAATACCATGCGTGATATGGATCTTGAAAAGCAGGAGATCATTGTGCGTATTAATGCGATTGATACGGAGTTTTTCAAAGCGGATATTGATGCGATCTTGCCCGAAAAACCCGATATCATATTGTTGCCTAAGACCGGAGCCCCCCAAGATATTCTGGCGGCGGACGAGTATATAACGGAACTCGAGAAAAAATTCGGGTTCGAAGTGGGTAGCACGGGCATAATGGCTCTTATTGAGACTGCGTTAGGCGTTGAAAACGCCTACGCGATCGCCTCTTGCTCTAAGCGAGTAAAGGCGCTTCTTCTGGGTGCGGAGGATTTAACGGCAGATCTTCAGTGCGTGCGCACGAAAGAGGGAAAGGAAATTGAATATTCAAGGGGTCGTGTGGTTGTGGCGGCACGCGCCGCAGGCATAGACGTGTATGATACCCCCTTTACGGATGTAAATGATGACGAGGGCATTATTGCTGACACCACTTTCGCGAAGGGTCTGGGCTTTAGCGGAAAAGCCTCGATTTCGCCGCGCCATATTGAAGTGATCAACGACATTTTCAGTCCCACGCAGGCGGAAATCGATTACGCGTATGAGGTTGTTGACGCGATAAACCTTGCGAAACGGCAAGGAAAGGGAGCTATAGCCTTGCGTGGAAAAATGATCGATGCGCCGATCGTCGCAAGGGCAGAAAGAACGATTGCCATGGCAGAAGCGATGGGAAGAAGCAGGAGTGATGTCAATGAATAAAATAGTAAATTCCATTCGCGAGGCTGTAAAACTTTGCGGTCTCAAAGATGGTATGACCGTATCCTTTCATCATCACCTGCGCAACGGCGACTATGTGCTTAATATGGTTATGGAAGAAATTGCCCGTCTTGGCATTAAAAACATTACCGTTAATGCAAGTTCATTATTTGATTCTCATATGCCGTTAATTTCGCATATTGAGAATGGGGTGGTAACAGGAATTGCTGCTAACTATATTTCGTCACCATTGGGACGTTGTTTTTCGGAAGGTGTTTTAGAAAAGCCGATTGAATTTCGCACACATGGCGGTCGTCCTGCGGATATAGCTTCCGGAAGAACGCCTATAGATGTAGCCTTTATAGCCGCTCCCACTGCCGATCCTATGGGAAATTGCACGGGCAAACAGGGTAAATCCGCCTGCGGAAGTCTCGGATACGCCTTTGCGGACGCTATGTACGCAAAAAAGAAAGTGGTTATCACCGATAATCTGGTGGAATATCCGCTGGAAAATTGCTCAATTACCGAGAATGATATCGATTATGTTGTGGCTGTTGATGCCATAGGCGACCCTAAAGGTATCGTTTCGGGCACCACCAGAATTACCCGAGACCCCATCGGGCTTATTATGGCAGCGCAGGCGGCTAAGGTCATAGAAGCATCAGGACTTTTGAGGGACGGATTTTCTTTTCAGACGGGCGCGGGCGGTGCTTCCCTCGCCGCGGCAAAATTTCTTAAGGATATTATGCTCAAAAAGCAAATAGTCGGCAGCTACGCACTGGGCGGTATAACAGGTTATATGGTTGATATGCTGAGAGCGGGTTGCTTTCAGAAACTACTGGATGTGCAGTGCTTCGATCTGACAGCGGTTGAATCTATATGCAATGACCCAAGGCATCAGGAAATTTCGGCGATTCAATATGCCTCTCCCGATAACCCCGATGCTGCGGTTAACGGTTTAGATGTGGTCATACTCGGCGCTACGGAAATTGACACCGATTTTAACGTCAATGTACACACGGACTCTAACGGCTATATAATGGGCGGATCCGGCGGTCACAACGATACTGCCGCAGGCGCAAAGCTTTCTATGATCATAGCGCCGATGTTCCGTGCGAGGATCCCCATAATAACTGACCGTGTCAACTGTATATCAACTCCCGGTAAAGATATTGATGTGTTGGTTACGCAGGGAGGGATTGCGGTTAATCCCCAAAGGAAAGAACTTATGCAAAGGCTTACGGAAGCGGGGCTTCCTGTTATAGACATTCATGACTTAAAAGAAAAGACCGAACGTATTACGGGAAAACCTCAAAAGCTCCCGAAGGGTGATAAGATCGTGGCAAATGTAATCGGTCGAAGCGGAAATGTTTTAGATAGGATATATAATGTGCCGCATGGCGGCGTGTGAAGGAGAAGTTATGCGCGAGATTGATTCGTTCATTATTACCAATACGGTTAAAAAACTATGCATAGAGGCAAATTGTCATCTTGGCGACGACATTAAAACGTGTATTGCGCAGTCTGCAGCAGAAGAGACTTGGCCTCAGGCGAAAGAAATATTAGAACATATCATAGAAAACTATACGATTGCCGACCAAGAGTCCCAGCCTGTTTGTCAGGATACGGGAGTCGCCTGTGTATTTTTGAAAATAGGGCAGGATATCCACGTGAAAGGCGACATTACCGAAGCGATAAATGAAGGTGTCCGTCAGGGATATGCAGAGGGCTTTTTGCGTAAAAGCGTTGTCGGCGACCCTCTTAACAGAGTAAACACAGCAGACAATACCCCTGCGATGATATACTATGAAATTGTGGGCGGCGATAAAATAGAGATCACCGTAGCGCCCAAGGGCTTCGGAAGCGAAAATATGAGTCAGATCGCTATGCTTCGTCCGTCAGACGGATTGCCGGGCGTGAAAGAGTTTGTAAAGCGAGTGGTTGAACAGGCAGGTCCTAACCCTTGTCCTCCCATCGTTGTCGGCGTGGGAATCGGCGGAACCTTTGATAAGGCGGCATGCCTTGCGAAAAAGGCGTTGCTTCGTCCTATTGACCGACCGAACGGCAATCCGTTTTATGCAAATTTGGAAAAAGAGTTATTAAGCGAAATCAACTCGTTGGGAATCGGTCCTCAAGGCTTTGGAGGCAAAACCACAGCCCTTGCTGTAAATATTGAGTATTATCCGACGCATATAGCAGGGTTGCCTGTGGCTGTTAATATAAACTGCCATGTTACAAGGCACAAAACGGAGGTAATATAAATGGCAATTCATATTAAAGCTCCATTAAGCCGTGAAACTGCCAAAAAACTAAAAGCCGGAGACAGTTGTCTCATTTCGGGAGTAATATATACTGCTCGCGATGCAGCACACAAACGTCTGTGTGAGTTGATCGATGCCAACAAACCTTTGCCGTTGGATATGAAAGACAGTGTTATTTATTTTGTCGGCCCCACTCCCGCAAAGCCGGGGCAAGCGATAGGCTCTGCAGGTCCTACAACTTCTTACCGTATGGATGCTTACAGTCCTTCGCTGATTGCAAAGGGACAAACCGGTATGATAGGCAAAGGAAAAAGAGGTCCCGAGGTCATAGAAGCGATGAAACAGTACGGTGCGGTATATTTCGGCGCAATAGGCGGTTGCGGAGCGTTGCTCAGCAAATGCATCAAAAAGGCGGAGATCGTCGCGTATGACGATCTTGGTGCCGAGGCGATCCGCAGACTCGAGGTGGAAAATTTCCCCGTGATCGTTGTCATTGACAGCGAGGGGAACAATCTTTACGACATCGGCAAGGCGAGATATCTGTCGCAAAGCACATCTGCTTTATAAACGAAGAGTGTAGAGCCGTACAAATAGTACACACTCCATTGACAAATCTCGTTTATTGAGTATAATTGATATATAACAATTGCATTGGGGCGAAGAAATGGATCAGATTTATAATATTAATACGGCTTTAGACACCCCGATTTATCAGCAGCTTGTGGATTCCATTCGTGTTGCAATAAAAAAAGACGTTCTGCTTTCAGGGCAACAGCTTCCCACTGTTCAGCAATTGACGGATGAGTTGGGCATTGCCAGAGGCACCGTCAAACGAGCATACGATGAGTTGGAGCACATGGGATTTATTGAAAAGGTTCAAGGTCGCGGTACTTTTGTCAGCTATCAACCGGACAATTCGGGGAGTCGAAAAGAGCGCGCAATGACAGCAATCGGCAAATTGCTTGACGATCTCGAGGATATGGGGTTTACTCCTAATGAAATGAACATATTTCTAAACCTTAAACTCAGAGAACGGTCTGAAAAGGAAGCGAATGTAAAAGTTGTTGTGGTGGAATGCAATCCTGAGAATTTATCTCAAATATCAAAGCAGCTTCGCCATATAGGAGGAGTTGACTTATATTCATATTCGCTTGATAATATAAAACAATATCCTTATAAACTCGGGGAAGATTTTGATCTGATTATTACAACCTCGTCACACGCCGAGTATTTAGAGAGTGTCGTTCCTGCTAAAAACCGCCTAATTCGTATAGCGCTCAGGCCGTCTACACAGGGTCTGTCTCAAATTATCAAGATTGCTTCCGGGAAAAAGGTGGGAATTATAGCGTATAGCAAGCGCTTTGGCGAGTTGTTATATAATACCTGCCAAATGTATGCCGAAAACGTCCTCGTGCATACGCCGCTGGTATGTGCCGATGAAACCGATGTTAAAGCCTATCTCAAGGGCAAGGATGTTCTATTGGTGCCTGACTTGAACGGGAAGCTTTTAAGCGCGCAAACGGTAGAAGCTATCAGTCAATTCGGCGGTGAGATCATTAACTGTAATTATGAAATGGATGAGGGTTCTCTTCTGTATTTAGAAACGAAAATCAAGCGGTTGCTTGACAAAAAAACCATTTGATGCTCCGCTCGGCAAATGCCGAGCGGATTTTTTATTAAAAGCCGCCTGTTAATGAACCAAAAGCGAAAATACATCTTGACAAATGATCTATAACCTTATATCATATAGTTATATAACAATCGATTTATTGAGGTGCAATTTATGGAAAATCAAGCAAAGAAAAAATTGGTTATGGGCGTGATCGGCGCGGACGTTCACGCCGTAGGAAATAAGATCTTACAGCACGCTTTCACACAAGCAGGATTTGAGGTCGTAAATCTGGGTGTTATGGTTGCGCAGGAAGAATATATCTCAGCGGCGATCGAATCAGGTGCGGATGCGATTGTAATCTCTTCGTTGTACGGTCAAGGAGAGTTAGACTGCCGCGGTATGCGAGAAAAATGCGATGAAGCAGGTCTTAAGGGTATACCGTTAATCGTCGGCGGAAACATCGTGATAGGCAAGCAAAAGTTTGAGGATGTGGAACGTCGCTTTAAGGCGATGGGATTCGACCGTGCATTCCCCCCCGGAACAACACCCGAAACCACAATTGAGGCGCTCAGAGAACTTTTGCATATAAACGGAGAAAAAGAATGAAAGCGGTATTGTTGATCGATTTTGGCAGTACATATACAAAGCTTACCGCTGTTGATATAGAGCAAGAACGGATTCTCGGTACTGCAGCTGCCTATACAACGATTGAAACCGATATCAACGATGGTTTGGAAGCCGGTCTTAAAATACTGGAAGGCAAGATCGGAAGGCTGACCTTTGATGAAAGTTATGCCTGTTCTTCGGCTGCCGGCGGGTTGAGAATGATCACAAGCGGATTAGTTCCCGAGCTGACGGGTGAGGCGGCAAGGCTCGCCAGCCTCGGAGCAGGGGCAAAAGTGGTCAAGGTTTACGCATTTGAACTTACCGAGGACGACGTTGAAGAGATCCGTCAGGCAAAGCCCGATATATTTCTGCTTGTAGGTGGGACAGACGGTGGAAATACCGAGTGTATCCTGCACAATGCGCAGGTGTTGGCCAATATGAAGCCTGATTTTCCGATCGTGCTGGCAGGAAACCGATCTGCCGCTAAAAAATGTCAGGAAATACTTAGAGAATGCGAAGTGTACGTATGTCCCAATGTTATGCCGAAATTCGGAGAACTGAAAATCGAGGCGGCACAAAAGCAGATCAGAGAAATATTTCTTAATCGCATTATTCAAGCGAAGGGGCTTAGCCGTGCTGCAGAACTCCTTTCCGATATTATGATGCCAACCCCATCCGCCGTATTACAGGCAGTAGAATTGCTGGCAGGCGGATGTGAGGATGAACCGGGAATAGGAGAGCTGCTGGCAGTCGATGTGGGAGGGGCTACAACCGATATCTATTCTATTGCTGACGGAATGCCCGAGCATATGAACACGGTTTACAAAGGTCTACCTGAGCCTTATGCCAAACGAACGGTAGAGGGCGATATAGGTATGAGATATAGTATACAAGGAATTGTTGACAGCGCAGGAATTGACCGTATATGTGAATTGTCAGGGCTTTCGGAGGATGTGGCAACTGCCTTGATACAAGACCTAAGACGGAATCCCGATAAGCTCCCCGAAAATAACAAAGATATGGAAAATCTTGACTTTGCGATAGCATCGTGCGCGGTAGAAGAAGCCGTTACACGTCATGCGGGGACAATTACAGAATCGTATACACTTTTGGGTAAGGTTCTGGTTCAGGAAGGTAAGAATTTAACCAATGTGAAGAACATTGTTGTCACCGGCGGGAGCCTGATTCATTCTGAGAGGATATCCCATATAACCGCGAATGCACTCTATTCCTTGGCTAACCCATCGTCGCTCAAGCCTAAAAAAGCAGACGTGTGGGTAGACAAGAACTACCTATTAGCCGCTATGGGATTGCTCTCATCTTATTATCCCAAAACCTCCCTCAAAATAATGAAAAAGGAGCTTGAATACGATGGATATTCAAAACAAGCGCATTTCTGACGGAGAATTTGCACAACTGCGTCAAGAAGTTTTGAACCAATGGCCAACGGGTAAGGAAGTTAATTTAGAAGAGGCTGTTGCATATCATAAATCTATGCCCGAATGCAGGAATTTCTCTAAAAAATTACTGGAAGCAAAGCGCAATAACCGTACGCTTATTCAACCTCGTGCCGGCGTTCCGGTTGTAGAAGAGCATATAAAGCTTATGCAGTATTTAGAGGAATTTGGCGAAGCGGATTTGTTGCCCTCGACCATAGACAGCTATACTCGACAGAATCGCTATGAAGAGGCTGAAAACGGCATCGCCGAATCCCTTCGTCTTGAACGCGCTATGCTTAACGGTTTCCCTGCCGTTAATCACGGTATAGCCAAATGCCGTCAGGTTATTGAGAGCGTCAATGTTCCGATGCAGGTTCGTCATGGCACGCCCGACGCAAGGCTTCTTACAGAAATAACCTATGCCGGTGGTTTCACCAGTTATGAGGGCGGAGGAATATCCTATAATTTGCCTTATTGTAAGAATATTCCTATGGAGCGCACGATCCGCGACTGGCAGTATGTTGATCGCTTGACAGGCTTATATGAAGAAATGGGAGTTTCCATAAACCGCGAGCCCTATGGTCCGTTAACAGGCACATTGGTTCCGCCTTGCATATCTCACGCCGCCGCGATTATCGAGGCATTACTCGCCGCCGAGCAGGGCGTTAAGAATATCACGGTGGGTTATGGACAGTGCGGAAACTTGGTGCAGGATATTGCCGCCATTCGCACATTAGAGGAACTGGCCGACGAATATCTTGAGAAATACGGATACAGTGATGTTCAGGTAACAACCGTTTTGCATCAATGGATGGGCGGTTTCCCTGCTGATGAGGCAAAGGCTTTTGGTGTGATATCCTCTGGAAGCTTGATCGCGGCTCTTTCAAAAGCCACCAAGGTTATTGTGAAGACCCCTCACGAGGCTGTGGGCATCCCCACAATGGAAGCTAACGCCGAGGGCTTGCGCTGTACGAAACAGGTCGTTAATATGCTGGCAGATCAGACCTTCCAGGATATACGGCTGGACGAAGAAAAGGAAATTATCAAACTCGAAACGCGCGCTATTGTTGACAAATGTTTCGAGTTGGGTAACGCCGATATTGCCGTTGGCGTTTGCCGCGGTGTGGAAGCAGGCGTGCTGGATGTCCCCTTTGCTCCTTGCAGATTTAATGCGGGGAAAATGCTGCCTTGCCGAGACAATGACGGCGCTGTCCGTATACTCGATATCGGTAATTTGCCGTTTTCTAAAGATATCATTGACTTCCATAAATCAAAAATCGAACAACGCGCCATTGCTGAAAAACGAGAAGTTTCCTTCCAAATGGTTATCGACGACGTTTATGCCATTGGTAAGGGCCGCTTAGTGGGTCGTCCGAAGTAAGAACGAACATTTTTCGACATACAATCATTATTCCAATCAGGAGAGTGTTTACTATGAAAATAACAGATGTTGTGTGTTCCGCGGGTCGTACCGGATTTTACTTTGATGACCAACGTGCTATTAAGCAGGGCGCAGGACACGACGGTGCGTTTTATGTGGGAGATCCCGTAACCGAAGGCTTCAGCGCAGTACGTCAGGCAGGCGAATCCATTTCGGTCATGTTGATTCTGGAAGATGGGCAGGTGGCGTATGGTGACTGTGCCGCAGTGCAGTATTCGGGCGCAGGCGGGCGGGACCCTTTATTCCTGGCAGAAGAGTTTATTCCTGTTATTGAGAACGATATAAAGCCTCAACTCGTAGGCAAAGACGCCGATGATTTTCGCGGTTTATGTGCGATGATGGAAGCGATCGAGATAGAGGGCAAGCGCCTTCACACAGCGATACGATACGGTGTATCGCAGGCTATTCTGGACGCTGTTGCCAAAGCCACCGGCAGAATGATGTGCGAAGTAGTTGCCGACGAATACGGATGTACCGTTTCGGATACTCCCATTCCCCTGTTCACTCAGTCGGGTGATGACCGCTATGATAATGCCGATAAAATGATTATTAAGGGCGCTTCTGTATTGCCCCACGCTCTGATCAACAACATTGATACCAAGCTCGGTAGAAATGGCGAGAAGCTGGCAGACTATGTTGCGTGGCTGCGTGACCGTATTCTCAACAATCGCAAGCAGGCTGACTACGCTCCTGCGATACACATAGATGTTTACGGCACGATCGGTGCCGCTTTCGGCAACAATCACTATAAAGAAATGGCCGATTATATCGAAAAACTCGGCGAGATTGCCAAGCCCTTCAAACTGCGGATCGAAGGTCCTATGGACTGCGACTGTGACAGAGAAACGCAGATCGTTGCCTTAGCGGCACTTACAAAAGAGCTTGACGACCGCGGCTGTGATGTAGAATTGGTCGCTGACGAGTGGTGCAATACCTTAGAGGATATCAAGCTGTTTGTGGATAAAAAAGCGGGACATATGGTACAGATCAAAACTCCCGACCTTGGTGGGATCAACAATACCATTGAAGCCGTTCTTTACTGCAAGAAAAACGGTGTTGGTGCCTATCAGGGCGGCACCTGTAACGAAACCGACCGCAGTGCGCAGGTTTGTGTTCATTGCGCTATGGCGACTAAACCGGACCAGATGTTGGCAAAACCGGGTATGGGTGTGGACGAAGGGTTTATGATTGTACATAACGAAATGAACCGTATTCTGGCTTTGCGCAAAGCAAAAAAGAAATAATCAACCAAACACAACAGCGAGGGAAATTTTCCCTCGCTGTTTGTCGTACGAAAACCACGCGTTGGACGCGTAGCGAAGATCATAGGGCTATGCCCGCATAAGAAAAACCACCCGCGGGTGGATGTTTTTTTGCTGTGCGATTGTCATTTTTCGACACGTGTGGTATAATACCCCTATCAACGAAAGGCGGTGGCGGTATGGTACACCTCGGCAACGACTGGGACGATATTTTAGCGGATGAGTGGGGCAAGCCCTACTATCAGAATTTGCGCGCGATCTTAAAGCGGGAATACGCGACACAGCGGGTGTACCCGCCAATGCACGACATTTTTAACGCCCTGAAATACACCTCGTTTGCGGATACCAAGGTGGTCATCATCGGGCAGGACCCGTACCACGGTGCGGGGCAGGCACACGGGCTGTGCTTTTCGGTGAAGGAGGGTGTGATGCCGCCGCCCTCGCTGAGAAATATGTTTAAAGAATTGCAGACCGACGTCGGTAAACCCACCCCGCCGACGGGCGAACTGACCGATTGGGCGCGGCAGGGGGTGCTGTTGCTCAACACCGTGCTGACGGTGCGGGAGGGACAGCCGACCAGCCACAAGGACATTGGTTGGGAGACCTTCACCGACCGCGTCATTGCGGAGCTCGACCGCAAGAACATCCCTGTGGTGTTCCTGCTGTGGGGCGCGCACGCCCAGCGCAAGGCGCAGATCATCACAAACCCCATCCACTATAAACTCGCGACGGTGCATCCGAGTCCTTTGTCTGCGTCACGCGGCTTTTTCGGCTGTCGCCATTTCTCCAAGACGAACGCTATCCTCGAGCAAAACGGGCTTGCCCCGATCGAGTGGTAGTTTCCTTTTACGATCAAGCGACTTCGGCGTTATTACGCCGAAGTCGCTTTTATGCGGACATATTTTTCGCGGGATTGCGTATACTCCCATTGAGGTGAGAGTATGAAACGGTCGGTAACCTTTTGGTCGTTTGCGGGCTTTGTGTTCGTGGCGGTGGTGGGGACACTGCTGCATTTTCTGTATGATTGGCTCGGGCAGAGCGCGGTCGTCGGGATCTTCGCGGCGGTCAACGAGTCGATCTGGGAGCATATGAAGTTGCTGTTTGTTCCGCTGATGCTGTTCGCCGTGCTCGAGAGCCGCTTTCTCGCGGATGATTATGACAATTTTTGGTGCGTGAAGCTCCTCGGCACGCTCGCGGGGCTGCTCGTCATCCCGATGCTGTATTACACCTATACGGGTGCGCTGGGAGTGTCGGCGGACTGGTTCAATATCATCATCTTTTTTATCGCGGCGGCGTTGGCGTTTTTTGTCGAGGGCTGGCTTCTGCGCACCGAGCGCGGCTGCGGCGTGCCGTCTGTCGCGGCGATCGCGGTGCTTGTCGGTGTGGGGGCGTTGTTTGTCGCGTTCACCTTTCTGGCACCGCATATCCCGCTGTTTCGTGATCCGCTCAGCGGTACCTACGGAATACAATAAAATCAGCGGAGCGGCAATTAGCCGCTCCGCTGTCAGTTTACACGGGTATTTTGTTGACTGCCATCAGCCCGTCCTCACGCTTATCCACACGCAGGACGAAGTCGAACTTGTCGACCGCGGTGCAGAGATGGAAATCGCTCTCGGGGAACACGCTCTGCTGCGCGGGATCAAAGAATTTTGCCCCGTGGGTGGTCTTGAGGTGCTCGATGCGATCGGTGACGCCCTTCGCCTGTTTTGCGCCCTCAATAAGGTGCAGGATGCGGATATTCATAATAGAGTTCTCCTTATTCTTGCAGATGCCGTCAATGTAGGTCGCGAGGACGGTCAGCTTATCGTGGAGCAGGACGAGATCCGCCTTGCCAACTTCCATACTGCCTGTTTTCTCGAATAATTCGACCGTCTGGATGTTTTTCGGTAACCGATTCATGCACATCCCCTTTTGCCCTCAGTATAGCATTTTTGATGGCAAAAATCAACCGCCTCGCGTTTTTTGCGAAGCGGTTGATTAAACGGCATTTATGATAACGATGTCATCCTTATATCCGCGCGACGCCGCTTGTTTTTGCCGCTTTAGCGACCGCCGCGGCGACGGTCTCAGCGATGCGCTTGTCAAACGCCTTGGGCAGGATGTAATCGGGTGTCAACTCCTCATCCGACACCAGCGTGGCGATGGCGTAGGAGGCAGCCATCTTCATCTCGTCGTTGATGTCCGATGCGCGCACGTCCAGCGCGCCGCGGAAGATGCCGGGGAAAGCGAGGACATTGTTGATCTGGTTGGGGAAATCGGAGCGACCCGTGCCGACGATGTAGGCACCGCCCGTCTTTGCCTCGTCGGGCATAATTTCAGGTACGGGGTTTGCCATCGCGAAGACGATAGGCTTATCCGCCATCGTCGCGACCATTTCGGGCGTGACCATCTTCGGCGCGGACACACCGACAAACACATCCGCGCCCTTGAACACGTCGGCGAGCGAACCCGTCTCGCGGGCGGGGTTGGTCTTCTTCGACAGCGCGGTGTGCGCCTCAGAGAGTCCCTCCATCCCCTCGGTGATCGCGCCGCATTTATCGCACATCACGAGATTCTTCACACCGAGCGCGAGCAGGTGCTCGCCGATCGCCGTGCCCGCCGCGCCGGCACCGTTGATGACGCATTTGATGTCGCCGATGGATTTGCCCGCGCATTTGAGCGCGTTAAGCATCGCGGCGGCGACCACGATGGCGGTGCCGTGCTGATCGTCGTGGAAGACAGGGATATCGCACTTTTCTTTGAGTTTCTTCTCGATCTCGAAGCAGCGGGGCGCGGCGATGTCCTCGAGGTTGATGCCGCCGAAGCTGCCCGAGATGCGCCAGATGGTGTCGACGATCTCGTCGACGTCATTCGAACGAATACAGAGCGGGAACGCATCCACCCCCGCAAACTCCTTGAACAGCACGCACTTGCCCTCCATCACGGGCATACCTGCTTCGGGACCGATGTTGCCGAGACCGAGCACCGCCGAGCCGTCGGTGATGACACCGATGAGGTTGTGGCGACGGGTCAACTCGAAGGACTTATTGTAATCCTTCTGAATTTCCAGACAAGGCTGGGCGACACCGGGGGTGTACGCGACCGACAGATCGTCGCTGTTCTCCACCGCCGCGCGGGATACGACCTCGATCTTACCCTGCCATGCAACATGCTGTTGCAGTGCTTTTTCTTTAATGTCCATAGTCGTTGCCTCTTTTCTTATTTATACGAGCTCTGTTTCGCAGAGGAGAAGTCCACATCGCCGAGATAGGCGACGCTGTCCATTCTGAGATAATCGCACAGATCACGCATCTCCGCGACGGTGTTGATATTGACATCAATGCCGTTCTTGCCGACGATGTTCGCGAGCACGCGGGACGCATCGGTGCAGGGCTTGCCGTTCTCATCCGGTGCCCAGCCGTTGGGTAGAGGCTTGGAGAGCTTGTTGTAGATCTCCAGCTTGCCGCGGGTGACCACCGTCGTCGAGGAGTCGAAGAAGAAGGGGTAGGGTTCGGCGGGCATCGCGATCGCGATGGGGTTGGAGCCGAGCATCGCCAAGCGAGAATAGGTCGGTACCATAATGGCTTCGGAGTTGGTCATTGCAAAGCCAACAGCCCCGCTTTTCTCGCCATCTTGGCGTAGTAGCCCGCGATGCCGAAATGGTTGGAGTTCTTGACGCTGACGATCGCCATACCCGTCTCTTTGGCTTTCTTGATGGCGAGGTTCATCGCCTCGATGGAGATGAGTTGCCCCATACCGTCGTGACCGTCAATGACAGCGGACTCAGGGGGCTTAAACACGGTCTCGGGCTTGGCATCCACGTGGATGAGCCCCTTTTCAATGCCCTTGTGGTAGCGGACGAGCCGCTGCATCCCGTGCTACTCAATGCCGTAGACATCCGACAGCAGCAGTACGTCGGTGATTTTCGCGGCCTCGTCGGCGGTGAAACCGAATTTTTAAAATGCATCGGTGCAGAAGGTCTTGAGCTGTTCGTAGGTGTAACGGATATAACTTATGGTGTCAGTTCCTTAAGAGGAATATTACTTAAATTCATTATACGATCTTTCCAAAAAAATGCAAGAGCAATATGGGCGTATAGTCGCATTATTCTATAATGTTTTGCGGTTTGCTCGGTAGCAGCCTTTTTCGTGAAGAGAAAAAAGCGACCGCCGATCGGCGGTCGCTTTTTATCAGAACAATACATTATTCTCGGGGAAGACGGGTTCGCAGGTGACGTGCATATGCAGTTTGCGCAGGATGGACTCGTCGCCCGAGTGCAGGATCTGGGTAGAGTGCAGTTCACAGGATTTGAGCTTGGGCAGTTGGGCGACCGCTTTCGCGGCGACGGGGTCGCTCGCGGCGCAGATATACAGCGCGGTGAGCGCGTCGTCGAGCTTGAGCGCGCTTGAGCGGCTGCTCAGCAGGTTGGTTTTCAGGTCGATGACCGGCTCGAGCACCGCGGGACTCATCAGCAGGGTACTTTTGGGGATGTCGGCGAGCACCTTAATGGCGTTGAGTACTGCGCCCGAGCAAGCGGACAAGAGCTTGGTCGCCTTGCCGGTGATGATGCGTCCGTCGGGCAACTGGATCGCCGCCGCCGGTGCGCCCGTGCGCGCGCTTTTGTCGAGTGCAGGCTCGACTACTGCGCGATCGGTCTGCTTTAAGTCGAGCTGATGCATAATACCGCGCAGTTTTTCGATCGTTTCCTCCTTTTCGCGACCCAACCGAAGATCGGTCAACCCCTGATAATAGCGGCGGATGATCTCCTGGTAGCTCGCCTCGCGGCATGCCTCGTCGTCGGTGATGGCATAGCCCGCCATATTGACACCCATATCCGTCGGACTGCAATAGAACTTATCGTTGCCGGTGATGCGGGCGAGGATGGTGTGCACGATGGGGAAGGCGTCGACGTCGCGGTTGTAGTTGACGGTGGACACGCCGTAAGCCTCGAGATGAAACGGGTCGATCATATTGACGTCCTGCAGGTCGGCGGTCGCCGCCTCGTAGGCGAGGTTGACGGGGTGCTTGAGCGGCAGGTTCCAGATCGGGAAGGTCTCGTATTTGCCGTAGCCGGAGACGATGCCGCGCTTGTGCTCGTGGTACACCTGCGACAGGCAGGTGGCGAGCTTACCGCTACCCGGACCGGGGGCGGTGACGACGACCAGAGGCTTGGTGGTCTCGATATAGGGGTTGGCGCCGTAGCCCTCGTCGCTGACGATGTAGTCAACATCGGCGGGATAGCCCTTGATGGGGCGGTGAATGTAGTTGCAAATACCGAGGGCATCGAGCTTGTTTTTGAACTGGTCGGCGGCGGCTTGTCCCGTGTAGCGGGTGATGACCACGCTGTTGACCGAGATGCCCATACTGCGCACAAGGTCGATCTGCCGCAGCAGGTCGAGGTCGTAGCTGATGCCGAGGTCGGCGCGGATCTTGTTCTTTTCGATGTTGTCTGCACTAATGCAAAAGACGATCTCCGCTTGATCCGCCATCGAGCGCAGCAGACGGATCTTCGCGTCCGGTTCAAAGCCGGGCAGCACCCGCGCGGCGTGGTAGTCGTCAAACAGCTTGCCGCCAAATTCGAGATACAGTTTGCCGTTGAACTTGGACATCCGCTCGAGGATTTGCTCGCGCTGTTTTTTCATATACAGGTCGTTGTCGAAGCCTTTTTTCATACTGCCACCCCCAAAATACTTTATTAGAATACCACATTTCCGGTGGATAAACAAGGCAAAATCCCATTTTTCTTTGCGAAATTTGCAGAAAATTTTGCAAGCCTCCGGCCTATGGCAAAAAACACTTGTCATCCTACGCGTTTTCATATATAATAGACCTTGGTATGGTCTGCGGATGTGCAGAATACCGAAACGAGAAAAAGGGGGATGACCGTATGCGCTTCGGCGATCTTGTCGGCAACGAGCGGGTAAAACAGCAGCTCGCGGCGGATATCGACAGCGGACGGTTTCCCCATGCTCTGCTCATCGAGGGTGAACAGGGGAGCGGTCGCCGCACGCTGGCTTTGACCGTCGCCCGCGCCGCTGTCTGCAGCGGCGATGGCGAAAAGCCGTGTGGCGTTTGCGGCGATTGCTGTAAGAGCGAGCATCCCGACATCGCTGTGTACGGTGAGGAGGGAGCGATCTCGGTGGATACCGTGCGTGCCCTGCGGCAGGAGGCGTATGTGATGCCCAATGAGGCGGCGCATCGCGTGATGATCCTCACGGGCGCACAGAATATGCTGCCCGCCGCGCAGAACGCCCTGCTCAAGATCCTCGAAGAACCGCCGCGCAGCGTGATCTTTCTCCTCATCTGTGAAAACCGTACCCAGCTGCTGGAGACCATCCGTTCGCGCTGTGTCTGCGTGACGATGGAGGCAGTGGATTGGGAAGAGGCTGCGCCTATCCTGCGCAGGAAATTGCCCCGCGCAGACGAGCAGGAACTGTTCCGCGCTCATAACCTGTTCGGTGGGCGTATCGGACGCGTGATCGACGGGATGCAGGACGGCACCTTCCGCCGTGTGCTCGAGCTGACGCCGAAATTCGCTGAGGCGGTGATCGCCCCGAACGAACTGGATCTTCTGCGTCTGACGGGCGCACTTGAGAAGGATAAGGAGCTGACCGCGGGTGTGCTGACGGGGCTTGCGCTGGTGTTTCGTGATGCGCTGACGCTGTCCTACGGCGGTCGCGCGTGTCTATCCACCGCGCCCGACACGGCGAAGACACTCGCCTCGAGATTGTCGGGCAAGCGGCTGATGGCGCTCTCTCAGCAGGTCGCTGTTCTGGAGCAGGCGCAGCGCCGCAATATGAATAACACGCTGTTTCTCACTCGATTGAGTGCTTGTCTGCGCGAAGCGGCAGAGGTAAAGTGATGATAGAAAGGTTGATTATCAAGCTATGGCTATGACGGTCGGTGTCCGTTTCCGTAATAACGGAAAGGTATACGATTTTGATCCGAGGGATCTGATCCTGCTGCCCGGCGAGATGGTGGTCGTGGAGACCGCCCGCGGGGTGGAGTGCGGCGAGGTCGTGCGCGCAAACCGCGAGACCCCCACCGCCGAGGGTAAACAGATCAAACCCGTCCTGCGTAAGGCGACCCCCGAGGATCGCCGCCGCGTGGAGGAGAATGCCGCGAAAGAGCGCGAGGCGATGCGGATCTGTCAGGAGCGTATCGCCTCCAACGGATTGGAGATGAAGCTCGTCGACGCGGAGTATTCCTTTGACAATTCCAAGATCCTGTTCAATTTCACCGCCGAGGGGCGGGTGGACTTCCGCAACCTCGTTAAGGAGCTTGCGGGGGTATTCCACACCCGCATCGAGCTGCACCAGATCGGTGTGCGCGATGAGGCGAAGAAGCTCGGGGGCTTAGGCATCTGCGGTCGTCCGTTCTGCTGCGCGCAGTTTTTGCGGGATTTCCAACCCGTGTCCATCAAGATGGCGAAGGAGCAGGGGTTATCCCTCAACCCGACGAAGATCTCGGGTTCCTGCGGTCGATTGATGTGCTGTCTCAAATATGAGCAGAGCACCTACGAGGAGTTGTGGAAGTTGTGTCCGAAGGTCGGCGCGACGGTGATGACTCCCGAGGGTCGCGGTGTTGTGACCGAGAGTTCGGTGCTCAAAGGGCAGATCAAGGTGCGGTTGGACAAGAACCCCGACTCGCCGCCTGCGGAGATGCAGGTGGAAGACGTTAATGTCATCCGTGCTGACCGCCCGAACAAGAATAAGTCCGCCGACGCGGGCGAGGGTGCGCCGAAGGAGAACGCAGAGAAGCCCGCGAACGCCGAAAACGGCGGCGGCAACCGCCACCGTAACCGCCATCGCAACCGTAACAAACCGCAGGAATGAAAAAATTTCCATCTTTCGGCATAAAAAACCATTGCTTTTTTCGATTTATATGGTATTATAGGTATAGCGTGGCAGGAGATACCCGAATCTGTTTTTTGACAGAACAGAATACCCGTCTGCATCGTCACGCTCACTCGCAATACGGCAACCTTACAAAGAGGATGACGCCGTAAAAGGCGAAATAAACAAATCAGTGGCAGGTTCGGATATTTCCTGCCACGCTAAGTCTCACATAGGAGGTGTAACGAAATGGCTTATAAGATTTCTGATGCGTGCATCGCTTGCGGCGCTTGCGCCGAGGGCTGCCCCACCGACGCGATCAGCGAGGGCGATGGCATCTATGTCATCGACGCGGACGCTTGCATCGATTGCGGTGCTTGCGCCGAGGCGTGCCCGGTTGAGGCTCCCGCCGCGGAATAATCGCACATAAGATTGACGGGCAGCGACCGCTGCCCGTCAATTTTACTTATAGAGGAGGTAAGGGCGATGGTCGATGTTACTTGGCTGGAAGTCAAGGGCAATACGCAGGCGGCGGTGTCCGCCGTACACCGTTTCGGCACGGATGCGATCCTGCTTGCCGATTTCGCCGCGCCCGCCCGAGGGGAGACGGTGTGCGAGCTGGGCACGGGTTGCGGGGCGATCGCCCTGCGTCTGTGCGCCGAGGGGATGCCCGCCGCGGTGCACGGGGTGGACATTTCTCCTGACGCGATCGCCCTCGCCGAGCGAGGAGCGAGAGCCTTTGTCGGCGCGCCGACCCCCACCTTTGCGGTGGCGGACTGGGCAGACCCCGCGTCGATCGCACCTGCAGGCAGTTTTCGCCGCGTGGTGTGCAACCCGCCGTATTTTCCGCCGGACAGCGGCGGTGTGAGTGAGGACGAGGACATCCGTCGCGCCCGCCACGAGCGGCCCGACACCCTGCGGGACGTTTGCCGCGCCGCGGCGTGGCTCTTACAGTTCGGCGGTCGTTTCTGTCTGTGCCATCGTCCCGAACGGCTCGCGGCGGTGCTGGCGGCATTGACCGCGCAGGGACTCGAGCCGAAACGCCTGCGTCCCGTACACAAGACAGCGGACACCCCGCCGTGGTTGTTTCTGCTGGAAGCCCGTAAGGGCGGCAAGTCGGGACTGATGTGGGAAGCCCCGTTGCTGTTGAGCAATGCAGACGGCACCCCGACCGCTGAATACCGAAGAATTTACGGAGAATGAGGAAGAAGTATGGATGAAAACAACGCGATCGGCAGACTGACGCTGGTGGGTACCCCCATCGGCAATCTGTCTGACTTTTCGCCTCGCGCGTTGGAGGCACTGCGCGGGTGCGATTTCATCGCCGCGGAGGATACCCGCGTGACCTTAAAACTGCTCAACCATTTCGGCATCAACAAGCCGTTGTTGAGTTATTTTGAGCATAATAAGCGTGAGCGCGGCGAGGTCATCTGCGCCCGCCTGCTTGCGGGGGAGAACGCGGTGCTGGTCACCGACGCGGGAATGCCCGCCATCTCCGACCCCGGTGAAGAGCTGGTTGATCAGTGCCACGAGCGGGGCATCCCTGTCGGGGTCGTCCCCGGTCCGACGGCGATGGCGACCGCGCTTGCGGTGGCGGGGCTGCCGACGGGGCGCTTTGCCTTTGAGGGCTTTCTCAGTATGAATAAGCGCTCTCGCCGCGAGCATCTAGACAGTCTGCGGTGTGAGTCGCGCACGATGGTGTTTTATGAAGCGCCGCACAAGTTGCTCTCGACGCTCACAGATCTGCACGCGACTCTCGGCGATCGGCGTGTCGCGTTGGTAAGGGAGCTGACCAAGATCCACGAAGAGGTGGTACGCACCACCCTCGCCGCGGCGATCGAGCGGTATACGCAGGCTCCGCCGCGTGGGGAGTTTGTGCTGGTGGTGGAGGGCGCTGCGCCGAGTGAACAGCCGCCGATGACGGTGGAGGAGGCGGAGTCGCTTGCGCGGGACTATCTCGCGCAGGGAATGTCTCCCTCCGAGGCGGCGAAGACCGCCGCCGCCGAAACGGGACTGAAAAAAGGCGACATCTATCGCCGTATTATTGATTAAGGGGTATGAGTATATGAATCTTGATTGGAAAGAACTCATCGTTCTTGTTGTAATCGCGTTGCTGTTGCTTTTGGCGACGCGTTTCGGTCGCCGGCAGGGGGAGAACACCCGCGCCGAACGGCTGATGAAGAAATACGCTGTTATGACCCGGGAAATGATCGATAATGCTCCCGAGGGCGAGCTGGTGGATGGCGCGGTGAGCCGCGTACTCGCCAAGGCGGCAGAAAGTCGTCGCCCTGACCCTGTCGTGGCGCTGGCATCTCTGCCGCATGCGAATACCACGGTGTACGCCGTGTGGGTGGTATGCAAGGAGATGGCGGCGAACGGTTATGCGGCGATGATGAAGACCGCCGCGCGGGAATTCGCCGATCTGGCACACGCGAGCTTTGCGGACATTGGCGCGGCGGAATGTGCCGCCGCGTGGGAGACATTGCACACCGCCGAGGAAAAGACGGACGCACTTGAGCAGGCGCTGCGTATGGCAATCCAGCAGGAGTGTCCCTTGTCGCTGTGTGAGCAATACATTCGCGACCACGCAGAGGATTTCATCGACACGCCCGCAGAATAAAAAATAAACGAACGGACAGACCGTTACGGTCTGTCCGTTCGTTTTCTTATCTTATTCTTCCACTGTCTCTTCCGTCGGTTCGATGGGGATGACGAGGATCTCCTCGGGGTGATTGTTTTCTACCTCGAGGACGGTGACAGCCAGTCCGTCGGCGGTGAATTTTTCGCCCGCCTCGGGAATACGACCGAGCGCCTCCATTACCCAGCCACCGACCGTCGCGGATTCGTATTCGGTCTCACGGTCAAAGTAGTCCATCATCTCTCGAAGCTCGGTGATGCACAGCACGGAATACGCCTTTTCGTCGACGGGACGGATATTCTCGACCACTTCGTCGTGTTCGTCCCAGATCTCGCCGACCAACTCCTCAAGGATATCTTCCATCGTGACGATGCCGAGTGTACCGCCGTATTCGTCGGCGACGATGGCGATGTGGGCTTTTTCCGTCTGTAGTTGTTTAAGCAGCAGACGGATCTTCATCGTCGGGGGGATGAAGGTCGCGGGAGTCATAATATCTCTCGGCGTCGGCTCGCCCTCGGCGAAGGTACAGTTCTTGTGATGGACGATGCCGACGATGTTATCCATCGTGTTTTCGTATACCGGCAGGCGGGAGAAGCCGCTCTCGGCAAATATTGCGCGCATCTCGGCGCAGGTCGCGTCGATGGACACGCCGGTCACATCCACGCGCGGGATAAGGATATCGACAGCCTCGCGGTCGTTAAAGGAGATCGCGCGGCGGATAAGTTCACTTTCTTCCTCGTCGAGCGCGCCGTCCTGCTGTGCCTCATCAACGATGGTGAGCAGTTCTTCTTCGGTGACACCCTGATCACCCGAGGATTTGAACAGCAATTTGAGCAGTTTTTTCCATAAACCGAACAGCCAGTTGATCGGGCAGAGGATGACGATGATGCACCGCAGAATGGGCGCGGTCGCCATCGTAAAGGCCTCGGCATATTCTTTGGCTAAGCTTTTCGGGGAGATCTCGCCGAAGATCAGCACGATGATGGTGGACACCACCGTCGACACGGTCGGGCCGATACCCTCGCCGTAAAGGTGGGTGAAGAACACCGTCGCGATCGCGGTGAGCAGAATGTTGACAATGTTGTTGCCTACGAGGATGGTGGAGAGCAGGTGGTCGTAGTTCTCGGCGAGTTCGAGCACCAGTTTGGCGCGACGGTTGCCGTCCTCCGCGAGGTTTTTTAACCGAATACGGTTGAAGGTCGAGAACGCGGTCTCGGTGGCGGAGAAATAGGCAGAGAAGATCACCAGCACTACCATAAACAAAATAGGCTGCATACTGTCAGGGTCCATAGGGATGAGTTCCTCCTTATAATGAAAAAATCGGGTTATACCCAGCACGCATCATATCATATAACGCGCGAAAAGTCCAGTATTATTTGTGTTTTTGCGTATAATCCCCGCCGTTCTACGGCAAAATAGGGGCGTATTTAGCAAGAGGAGATGACAACAATGGATTGGTGGATGCTCATGAAAGCGTTTGCAGTCGGCGGCGGGATCTGCGTTATCGGGCAGCTGCTGCTCGACTATACGAAGCTCACCCCCGCGCGGGTGCTTGTTGGATTTGTCACCCTCGGGGTGTTGCTCACGGCGGTCGGATTGTATGAACCGCTCGTGAAGTTTGCCAGCTGTGGGGCGACGGTGCCGCTGACCGGTTTTGGCTACACCCTCGCCAAGGGTGTACAGCAGGCGGTGGGGGAACAGGGGTTCATCGGTGCGGTCACCGGCGGCATCACGGGTGCGGCAGGCGGCATCACCGCTGCGGTGGTGTTCGGCTTCCTTTGTGCACTGGTTGCGAGATCAGGGGATAAATCGTAAAGAGAACACCTCGTTCTGCCAAAGGGCAGGACGGGGTGTTCTGTCATTTAGTTTCTCTGCGCACGAACGCCGACCGTAAAGCCGGCATAGTCCTCCAGAATGTACTGGGCGTGCTTGTGCATAGCGATGCTGACGCGGTCATCCTTAAATGCGAGAGACATACTGACCGTCCCCATATAGGTGTCGATGATCTGCGCAAGGATGTGCAGCTTATTCGGCTCGTCCCACTGCGCCGAGACGGCGCAATCGTATGCACCGTCCTCATAGACCGAGGCGGTCAAACCGATGCGCTTGTTGCCGGGGAATTTGCAGAACACATTATGCCCCATACCGAACATAAGCTCGTTGACGCCATCGGCATTTTTATATTCCAGCGGGCTTAAAGGCGATTCATCGGTCTGCCGTCCAGTACGGCGTCGGTGAGGGTGTCGCCCGTATAGACGAGCTTGAGTGAGAAGAAGGGCGCGTCCTCCTCTAGCAAGCGCAGGAAGATGCGGTCACCCTCCCAGGTCGGCATGGCGGCAACCTTGTCGTCATCCACCCATTCAAGCACGCCTTCGTCGCAACGGGTCAGTTCCCCTGTAAAGCCGTCGGCGGTGAACAGATGCATATATTCCGTTTCCCACTCATCCGACACGAAGGTGACGATGCCGCGATAGCGGTAGGCGGTGAGGGTCAGCCCCGTTTCTTCCTTGACCTCGCGCAGGAGACAGTCCTCGGGACTTTCCTTGTCCTCGAATTTGCCGCCGACACCGATCCATTTGTCGTGGTTGAGGTCGTTTTCCTTCTTCACGCGGTGGATGAGCAACGTCTGTCCGCGGTCGTTGTGGATATAACATAATGTTGTGTTACGCATATCATTTGCCCCCGTATTTATGCCCGCACCGAGCGCTTGAGCAGCGGGATGCGGGACAGCACCCACGCGGCGGCAAAGGATACCGCCGTGACGACCGCCCACTGCAGGAGAATATAGCTGAGCGCGTTGCCGTTGTAGGGGAGGAACTGCTTATACAGCTGCTGAATTTCCACGTGGATAATATATACGCCGAAGCTAAGCCCCGACAGACGGGTGAGCAGGTTGCTTGGGCGCAGGCTCTGTCCCTCCCATGCAATGAGCGAGAACAGTGCAACGCTGTAAACACAGCAGAAAAGGCTTAGTTGCTCCATCAACTCCTTGACCGCCTCGCCGCGGCGCACCGAGACCCACCACGTGAGGGCAAGCAACGCGATGAGCGCAACCGCCCCTGCGGCATACACCGTGCGGCGTGTGCGGGCGTTGGGGCGAGTATTGGCCACATACCAGCCCGCGACGTAGTAGGCGGGGTATTCCCACCCCGCGAGCAGATAAAAGCCATCGTAGGCGACGGAGAAATCCAGCCCCGTGAATTCCGCGACCAGACGGATGCCTGTCGGCAGGACAAAGCGCAGGACAAACACGATCAGCAGAAACCACCGCACCAGATGGCGGCTGTCTGTTTTCACGAAGGTGCGCAGCAGCGGTGTGATAAGATACAGCCCCGCCATCATCGGCAGATACCACATATGGTACGCGCCCTCGAGCACAGCGATGCCGAACTCCCGCACCATCCCGCCGCCGAGCGCGGCGTTTTCGAACAGCAGAGGGATAGCGACTTTGTTGGCGGCGGCGTAGAGTACACTCCAAAAGAAATAGAGCCCCACGAGCGGCAGGGCATAATGCCCGATCGCGCGACGCACCGATATCGCCCGCTTTTCATCGAGCAGGAAGATCCCCGACACCATCACAAACAGCGGTACGCCCGCGTGGGCGATGCCGTCCAGTAGCACGCTGACGGCGAATTCCCCACCCGTCACGGGAGTGGTGTTGAAGATGGGCGAGGCGGCGTGGATAAGCACCACCATTAAAATTGCGATGAGACGTATCAGGTCAGCGTACGCCACCCGCGCAGGTTTTTGCGCTTGTAAGGACATAATGAAAGCCCTCCTATTATACGATAGATTTATAATGCCACAAACCCCGCCGCTTGTCAACCGCGCACAGCACCGAAAAGGGTTGCGTTTTGTCGAAAAATGTGATAAAATATTCGTATTACAGACAGCCATGCGGCAATCGCGCTGTCGGAGTTAGGAGTGTTTTTATGAACCGAGCCGATGGAACGCTGTTGCGCCACACCGACCCGATGTATCGCATCGCGGCACACGTGATGGCGAAGCGCAGCGACTCAATGAATTCGATCACCTTGGATATCCCGCTTGCCCCGATGGACGCCTATATCCGCGCAAAGAAGAAGGAGGGTACGCCCATCAGCCACATGGCGGTGCTGATGGCGGCGTACGTCCGCACGGTGGGGGAATATCCTGCCCTCAATCGTTTCATTATCAACAAGCGTGCCTATTCCCGCAACGAGATCGCCGTCGGTATGGTGGTGCTCAAGGGCGGCGAGGCGGACAACGGCACGATGTCCAAGATCTATTTTCAGCCGACCGACACCATCTTTGAGATTGAAGAGCGTATACAGGCATATGTCAGCAACAACCGCGCCGAAGGCGATAACAACGCCACGGATAAGCTGATCACCACACTGGTGTCCCTGCCGGGGCTGTTGCGGGCGGCTGTGTGTATTCTCAAATGGGCGGATAAGCACAACCTGCTGCCCAAGGCGATCATCGACGCGAGCCCGTTCCACACCTCGATGGTGTTCACCAACCTCGCCAGCATCCGCACTAACCATATTTACCATCACTGCTACGATTTCGGCACGACCAGCATCGTGATGGCGGCGGGCAACAGCCGTGAGGTTGCCAAACGCAAGGGCGGCGAGATCGTGTTTGAGAAGTGTCTGCCGCTCGGTGTCGTGATGGACGAGCGTATTGCGTCGGGAAGCTATTTCGCGATGGCGTTCCGTCGGATGAAGCAGTATCTGAAGGATCCTGCCCTGCTGGAAGTGCCGCCCGCAGAGGTCAAGCCCGATCCTGAGTTATAAACAATATCCGGACCGGCAAACGATGGTTTGTCGGTCCTTTTGTGCGTTGAGGTTTTCATATGCGTTTACTGACAACGACCGATTGGACTGTGAAACGGGGAATGCTGCTTGGCGGCAGTGCCGTTGCTGTATGCGCGCTGCTGAGCATAATACTGTCACCACAGTGGTTGGCGGTCATAGCAGTTGGATTGGTGCTCTCCTGCCTCGTGCCGCGCTTGCGTCATCCGATTTGGGTGTATATTGTGGTATGGGCGACAGCGTTTTTGTGCTTGTTCGGATGGTATCTGCGCTCGTCGGTCGAGCCGATACAACGGTTAGCAGGGAGTGAGGATGTTATCACCGCGCAGGTGGTCGAATTACCTTCTTCGGGGCATATGGTCACCGTTGAGATCATCGTCGCGGACAAGCTGTCGACGGGCAGTCGGGTGCTGCTGTATTGCAACGAGAGGGTTTCGCCCAAACTGCACGAGACGGTGACCGCTGAGGTGGAACTAAAGGCGTTGTATTCTACGCAGAAGAGCTATCGGGCAGACGGTGTGTTTTTGCAGGCGTATCCTATCGGATTTGATGAGGATGCGATGACAGTCGTGCCGTCCGCGCGCACGTGGCGTTCGATGCTCGCACCGCTGCGTGAGCGGTTGCTGTCTGCTGTTCGCGCCAGACTTGGCGGCGAGGAGGGCGCGCTGCTCGCGGGCATTTGCCTCGGCGATAAAAGCGGGGTGTCTGACTCGACGATGACGGCGTTTCGCCGCACGGGGATGCCGCATATTCTGGTGGTGTCGGGATTGCACCTGTCGGTAATTTCGGCAGGCGTTTACGGGCTGCTGCAACTGCTTTTGTCGCGCCGTCGGCTTGCCGCCGTGCTGACGATGGCGGTCGTCGTGTTCTTTATGGCGCTGATCGGGTTTACGCCGTCGGTGGTGCGCGCGGGGGTGATGTGCCTGACGATGCTCAGCGGGCAGTTGTTTACCCGTCGTGCCGATGGACTCAATTCAATGGGGCTTGCCCTGTTGCTGTTGCTTGCGGCGAATCCGTATTGCCTGTTGGACGTAGGATTGCAGTTGTCTTTCGGTGCGGCAGGTGGTGTGCTGTGTCTGATGAAACCGCTGCGGGAGCGGTTGTATCGTCTGCGGCTGTGGAAGATTGTCGCTGACGGTGTGGCGGTGACGTTGGCGGCATCCCTGCCGATCCTGCCTTTGCTCGGCTACTATTTCGGTGAGGTGTCGGTTGTATCGCCACTCGCCAATCTGCTGGCGGTTGCGCCTGCGAGCGTGGCACTCGTATTCGGCTGGATCGGAATATTGATCGCCCAGTTGTCGCCGCTCGCGTTTCTCGCGAATGGGATCTTGTACCTCGCAGGCTGGCTCGTGCGGTGGCTGTTGATCGTCGCACATACGTTGGGTGGACTGCCTATTGCGACAGTGTCGACCGACCGCGCGTGGACCATTCTTTATTTGACAGGCGGCTGCGGATTGGTTATACTATGTTTATGTAAGGCTAAGCGCGGACTTCTGCGGCGAATATTGATGTTTCTTTCCGCGGCGCTGGTGCTCGCCTACGGGGTGGACACGCGTCTTCACTGCGATACGACCGTCGTCACCGTGTCGATGAGCGCGGACAGCGCGGTGTTGTTGCTCGAGCAGGACGGTCGCCACGGCTTAATCGTGCAGACTGTAGCGGGCATTGATGCAAATGACGCTTTGGTGCGCGCTTGTGACGGAGAACTGGATTTTGTGGTCGTCGGCGGCGGAGAAACATCCGACGCGGCGTGCTTGACCGAGCTTTTGGGACGGGTTGAGGTGAAACGCCTGCTTGTCGGCGAAGAGGCTGTTTTCACGATCGGTCTTGATCTGTCGGCAGAGCCACTTAGGCGGGATACCGAGATCGCTCTTTGGACGGATACGATGCTGACGGTGGATGCTGAGGGAGAATGGTGCCTTTCCTGTCGAGGGACGACTCTCGCGATCGCTCCCGAAAAGGCGTGCAACGCGGACGGTGCGATCTTTGTCGGACAGCCGCCCGAGGATAGCGAAACGATGACGGTGGGGCAGGGTCTCCTGCTCACCGAGGAAGAAAACGAAGCCGCCTTCACGGCGGCGGCACGGCTGCCCTATCCGGTGGCGGCGGTGACGGAGGAGACGGTGTATTTGACTACCCGCGGCGGCGGAGAATGGAGTGTCAAACGATGGCGATGAACGAAGCTCAACTGAAAGCGTCGCTCAAAGAGGGCGTAGCTGACGTGTATGTGCTGTACGGCGAGGAGAGCTACCTTGTCGAGCAGTATACGCGTCTCATTGCCAAGCAGGCGGTGGGGGATCCCGACGATGCGTTTAATATGCACCGCTTTGACGGACAGGCGGTGACGCCTGAGCAGCTCGATCAAGCGGTGGAGACGTTGCCGCTGATGGCGGAGCGCACCTGCGTGACGGTGCGGGATATGGACCTCGCCGCCCACGCTGATCGCCTTGCGGAGATCCTGCGGCAGATGCCCGATACCTGCGTGTTGGTGTTTTGGCAGATGACGGTACAGCCCGATAAGAAGAAGGGCTGGTCAGTGTTCCTCGCCGAGGCAGAGCGGCGCGGCTGTGTGGTGAATTTTGCCCGTAAGACCGCCGCGGATGTGATCAAGCTGTTGGTCGGCGGAGCGAAGCGACGCGGCTGCGTGTTGTCCGCGGAGGATGCGCGGCTGATGGTTGAGCAGGCGGGCAATGACCTTAATTTGCTGCTGTGCGAGCTGGATAAGCTTGTCGCTCTCGCAGACGGCGGGGCGATCACCCGCGAGATGATCGAGCGGATGGGCACGAAGAATTTGGAGGCGCGGGTATTTGATCTGTCGAAGGCGATCTTCGCCGGACGCGCCAAGCAAGCATACGAATTGTTGCATCAGTTGTTTGTGCAGCGCGAGGAGCCGGTCGCGGTGCTCGCGGTATTATCCAACGCCTATGCGGATGTTTATCGCGCGAAGATCGCGTTTCTTGGCGGCGTGACCGCGGAGTCGCTCGCCGCGGACATCAAGACCTACAAAGGCAAAGAGTTCCGCCTGCGCAACGCCGCGCGAGATGCGGGTCGGATGAGTGTCGCGATGCTGCGGGAATCACTCGAGATCCTCGCGCAGGCGGACGGCGATATGAAGTTTGGTCGTCAGGATGATCGCACGCTGCTTGAGCAGACGGTGTCCCGCCTGCTCGCACGTGCACAGCAGAGGGAGTGAGTTCATTGAAACGGGTGCGGCAAGCCATCGTGGTCGAGGGGAAATACGATGAGATCCGCGTGCGTTCCGCGGTAGACGCGTTGGTCGTACCGACCGAGGGCTTCGGTATCTTCCGCGATGAGCAGAAGACGGCGCTTTTGCGCCGCCTCGCGACGGAGCGCGGGCTGATCATCCTCACCGACAGCGACAGCGCGGGGATGCTGATCCGCAACCACCTGATCGGCGCGATCCCTGCCGAGCAGATGCGCCACGCGTATATTCCACCGATCGCGGGAAAGGAACGGCGCAAGACCGCCCCCGGCAAGGAGGGCTTGCTCGGCGTCGAGGGCGTAGACAACGCAGTGGTGCTCGCCGCGCTCGAGCGCGCGGGCGCGACTTTTGAGGACGCCGCAAACGGCGCGCCTGCGGCGGACAAAATGCATTTGACAAAGGGCGATCTGTACGAACTGGGTTTGAGCGGTCGCGCGGACAGCGCCGCACGCCGCCGCGCGCTGCTGCGCGCGCTGAAGTTGCCGGAGAATTTGTCGGCGAACCGCCTGTTGGACGTGCTCAACGCCACCGTGACCGAGCAGGAGCTCGCGGTGCTTATGAGTGAGACAGGGGAGTAGTATATGACTGTCCGTAGTGATAAATATGGGTGGCTTTGCCTTGACTTGTGGTTAGATTTATGGTAAAATCCGAACATGCCGCGAGCGGGCTGCGGTAGCTCGTCTTCTTTGGGAGCGTGTCGGGTGTTTAACTCCCTGAAAAATAAAAAGCCTCAAAACCCCTGTATTTATGCGGGTTTCGGGCATTTCCAAAATCCAAAAATTCGGTCAAATTTCGGTTTGACCACAGTTTATCCCACAATTGAGAAAATTTCCTCAAAAACGGGCACTAAAAAATTAATATATCCGGGTGTGGCGCAGCTGGGAGCGCGGGTGGTTTGGGACCATCAGGCCGCAGGTTCGATCCCTGTCACTCGGACCAAATTTGCGGATTCGTCCGCACGAAAGCCGCAAGATTGATGTTTTGCGGCTTTAATATTAATCTGTGGAGGAAATTATGATCAAAATTGGGAATCTAAGACTTGACACATTTCCTATATCAAGGTGCAATATGAAACACTTGCCCCCATATATCTATGTTACTCCTGTTGCGTTCTCCTGTTGTCCAATATGTGGACGTAAATTTTTTAGTAATTATGTATATGCAATTCAAATTTCTGAAAAGGAGTGTGTTAAGTTAGTTGGTGACGCTTGTCTAGACTGTAATGCATTCTTTTCTAAATCTCGTTATTTATTCTCGCAACTTGAAAACGTTCGCATAGATAAAGCCGCTTACACCTTGAATAACGACTACAATATACATTATGATGCATCAAAATATTCGAATATCTTTTTCAAGACTAAAACAGTATACAAACAATTTACGATATGTAGAAAAAAACAAATTATTACATACACTATTGTTTATGACGAAATCGAAATCAATGAACATAAAAATACAATTCATTATTCGAGTAAAATTGCAATTGAATTATTGAACGCCGAAAAAAACGATACGTCTTTAGTATCAATAAATGATAACGAATTTGTTATTGCTAATATCAAAAGCGCTCGGAATATTGACGCTGAAATTATACAAGAGATAAATGAAACTATATCATCAAAAAAATATTTTGATAATGAAATTCCCGATTTGACTACGCAGCATACATTATATGTATACCACGGAAATATCAAATGTCACGAAAAACATCATATCAGCGAGTTTAGGGCGGAAATAAATCTTCCGGAATATCCGCCAATAAAATTTTATGTTGAGTATTGTTATGAGTGCAACAATTTTTTAATTAAATATAGTGACTATTCGATTTATTTAAAAAAATTTAAATTGTTTCCGTTAAAAGTCAAAGCGGTAAATTCGCCATACAATGAATTTAATAGAGCTAGCAAATCACCATTATTTTTGAATGGATATACAGTAAATTCAAATGTAGGTTATACCGATCACGAACGCCAATCTATTCTTGCTTATATCATGGAGTATGGTATTATGGAACGAAGAAAGATTCTTGACTATCTTGAAATGTTCATACACGATAATCGCGGGGAGATTGCTACACAAAAATATATTGCTGATAAAAATTTCGTTTTAAACTATCAATTAGAAAATTTGCCGTCAGTGAGAGTATTCAATATCGAGAGAAGATAACATGCAATCATTAAACGAATAACATAACTTTCAAGTAATTAACTTTGAAGTTAATTAAATACTTTTTTGAACGCCTAAATAATAAAACATATAGTAATCAAGGAGATATGTACTGTTTTTGGCTGCGAAAAACCCAGTATTTATGCGGGTTTACGCTTGATTACTATAACGCTACTCGGACCAAATTTGCGGATTCGTCCGCATACGAAAGCCGCAAAGCAGAGATGTTTTGCGGCTTTAAGATGAAAGGAGAAAAAATGTTTATTTTTTGGGACAATTCTAACATTCACATTTCTGGATTAAGTGTTATGGAGGACAAAGAACCTGACCAACTTAGGGAATTATTTAGAACAAATTTTAAGAACTTGTTTGATCTTGTTCGAAACAACAGAACTGTAGACAAAGCATATTTGTCGGGGAGTATCCCTCCTCCTAACAATGCATTATGGGATTATTTAAAAAGCATGGGCATTAACCTACAATTATTGAATAAAACAGCAGATGGGTATGAACAAGAAAGCGTTGATATGTCTCTTCAAACTATGATGTTACGCACCGCAATTGATAATATTTCCGCTCCATCCACAATTGCTGTATTGACAGGTGACGGCGCAGGAAAACAGTTGGGCGAAGGCTTTTTAACTGACTTGAAAAGAATCAAATCCATGGGTTGGAATATCGAGGTATATGCTTGGGAAAAATCATGTAATCGATATTTGAAAGATTTCGCAGAGAACAACGGGGAATTTATAGCGTTGGAGAATTTTTATTATTCTATCACCTACTTAAAAGAAGACCGGTATAATCCAACAGGCAAAAAGGTCAGAGAATCTTCTCCACTTGTCTTATAAGTTTCTTTGTTTACTGCAAACCAATTTTTGAGGGCGGCTCTTACGAGTCGCCCTCTTTCATTTTTGCTTTTGCCCCTGAAAACCGATATGCAAATTTGAGATATAAATGCACACGTCAATGCCGTCTAATTTGAAGCAGTTCCCGAAGCGGAATCCCCGGTTTCCCTTAGTTAAAGATACAGTATGTAAGATTTGCCCTTTTTAGGGGGCAAATCGGTTGT
>CAZVSE010000013.1:0-29199 GCA_964629445.1 uncultured Ruminococcus sp.
TTTTTCTTCTATAACAACTTTAGCCACTTCATCCGCAAAGGGACTGAGCAGCATAATATTTACGCCAATAGGTTTATCGGTGATACTCTTGGCAACCTGAATCTGCTGTCTTACATAATCGCCGGGAGCATTTCCTGCCGCAATGATGCCAAGACCGCCGCCGTTGGACACGGCAGCGGCCAGTTTACCGTCAGCGATCCAAGCCATACCACCTTGAAACACGGGGTACTGAATACCCAGCATCTCACAAATTGCTGACTTAATCATAAGCATTAACCCTGCTTGCTCTGGATGAACTTATCCAGATCGTCGATGGTTTCTACTTTCTGATCCAATTCAATTTCGATACCGATTTCGTCCTCAAGGTTCATAAGAAGCTCTACGGTGTCGAGAGAGTCGATACCAAGTTCTGAAAACTTGCTCTCCGGCTTTACAGCAGAAACATCACAACCCGTGCGTTCCGAAACGATTTTTGCGATAGCGTCAAAGTACATAATGATATGCCTCCAATAAATTTTTTCAAGCAGTCTGCGACTACTCGTTGGCATTTATTATACTGATATGCTGTTCCAAAATGAGCCATCCGCTGTTCCTTATGCGTTCCAAAAGTATGAAAAAACTTTAAACTTTAATTGAAATGTAGAATTCGGTAAACATCATTTCTATTGGCTAAAACAAAAAAACAGCATAGCCATTTCGACTATGCTGTATTTGTGTCATCACGCTCGTTTTGCGTAAAACCTTGCTAACGACATTACACTTTTGATGACAAGATTTTTGATTACCCCGTATCGGCTTTCGCCCATTGTTCAATTTTTGTCCCTTTGAGCAAAAACCCTTGGAAATAAAGGCTTTCCGGAGTTATCTTTTTCTAAAAAAGGTCAAGCTGGGTCTTTTTGGGGCTTATTATGTTATACGTTTGCTTTCTACGCGCAATCAAATATAAATGTTCGTTTTCACAAAAGTGAATTTCAATCTCTCACATTATAAATCATTGTTTAGATATTTAAGTCCGGAATCAATTTTGATTAAATCCATACATTTATGGACATTAAGACAAAGCTCGCTCACAGCAAAATAATCTTCTTTATTCTCACCAAAACGCAAGATATAATCGGCAAAGCGTTGTGCCTCTCCCTGCATCTGTTCGGACTTTGAAAGTGATTTAGTAATGGAAATCTCATCTCCATCTTTAACAAGAGTGACACCGGTGTACTGAGATATCATCTTAATCTTTAATACACCCTTATCACCTACTACCACGCTTCCCTCATCATCCTGCTCTACCTTACTGTAAGACAGGGTGACTTTATAATTATCGTAACAGAAGCAAGCCGTACCGGAACCATCGGCACCGTTAGACAGTAGATTTTTTTCTGCAGTTATGCTATTGGGAATGCCGAACAAATCCACCGCACCGTATACGCAATAGACCCCTAAATCCATAAGCGCGCCTGCGTGAAGAGACATATCAAATATATTAACCTGCTCTCCCTTATAAAAGGCATCAAGCCTGCTGGAGCGTTGAAGATAGTTTATCTTCGCCTCCGATATCCTCCCTATTTCAAGAAGAGCTTCTTTTACCTTTCTGTAGCCACCTATATGCCGAGGAATAATTGCTTCCATATAAATAAGCTTGTTCTTATCGGCTAATGCCTTAAGCTCTATATATTCTTCAGCTTTCGTGACAATAGGCTTTTCGCAGATAACATGCTTCCCGTTTTCTAAAAAAATCCTGCTTTGAGCATAGTGAAAAGCGTTTGGAGAGGCTATATAAACCGCATCTATTCTATCACTTTTTGCCATATCCACTATATCGGTGAATACCGTGCTACAACCGTGCTTATTTGCAAAAGCAACTCCTGTTTCATATGTTCTTGAATATACAGCCCTAAGTTCATATTCATTTGTGCGAGCCGCTCCACTCAAAAAGCTATCACATATATTGCTTGTTCCAATCGTCCCTAAGCGTATCATATATATACCTTAAGGGTCTGCATATCATTGGCTGATTTAAAGCAACCTTCCATAACTAATAGCGCTCTTCTTACCTCGTTATTCTTAATAAACTGCTCACACTCGCCATCGCACGCAGCACAGAAATTGCGGTAAAAATTATGGACATTGGATTTTGGTATCTCCAAATCGTATTCTTCCAATGTAAGATTATCTCGCGGAGCCATTGTTTTTGTAATACCCGCCGCGTTTTGAATAGGGGTTACATCCTTTTCTATCCAGCGTGTAAGATGCGCAATATGTGCTTTTTCCTTCCAATCCTTAAGATACAACGTACCGTCCTTACACTGCATATAAAACCTTGGCATAGTGAGAAAATTGTACGTACCCACCTCAACGTGTGCGGTTTTACCGTCCGCAAACCCTAATTCCAAACGAAATCCGTCATCGACTTCCATATTTGTTATATTTGTAGTAACGCAGTTTATCGAAACGATTTTTTCAGGAATCAACTGAAGCATCTGGTCAATAAGATGCACACCCCAGTCAAGAATCATACCGCCGCCGTATTTTTTGATGCAACGCCAATCACTCGGTATCCCACGCGAACCGTGTATGCGGGATTCAATTCTAATTACATCGCCGATTTCACTGCTGTCAATAACGCTTTTCACGCCTAAAAAATCAACATCCCAACGCCTATTCTGATGAACGGTTAGTAACTTTCCGCTCTTATTCTGGGCTTCGAGCATACGATCAAATTCTGCCACAGATAATGCTACCGGTTTTTCACAGATAACATTGTGACCCGAAAGCAAGCACCTTACCACCAAATCGCAGTGAACATCATTAGGTGTTGCAACAACGATAATATCAACACACTTATCTGCAAAGATGGCTTCATTTGATTCGTAGACAAATACACCATTATCAACTGCCACCTGCCTACGCTTTTCGTCTATATCGAATATGCCTGCAAGTTCTACTACATCACTTTTCATTATCTGGTTGCAGTGCCACGCTCCCTGACCGCCGCAACCTATAACCGCTACTCTTTTTTTCATAAACAATCATCCTCTAAGTTTTTTGCATTGCACAACATGCTGCTTTTTCGGATTTTGCCACATCAAAATATTGTTTCTAATGTAACTGTTATACCTTTTTCCATTGCTTCGGGAATCTTACACATAATTTCTAATATATGCCTTGCGTGCTCCGGTGTCAGAATGGGTTGATTATCGCTTTCAATTGCATCAATCATATCCCGCAGACAACAACACTGACTGTATATTTTCTTGTGCGGTTTTGCCGATTCCATTGGTTTCATCCAACCTCGGATTCCCTTTTCTTTATAATCTATATATAACTCAGGTAATTCATTTTTTAGATAGGGCTCTGTAAAAGATATCACTCCCTTTTCTCCAAATATTTCCATGTACGGCGTTTTCTTCTCTCTTTCACAAAACCCAGTATCAACAAATGCCATCTTATTATCACCAAAGTCAAGAGTAATCATATATTGATCCGGAAGTTGATTGGCAACAATTTTCTTCCCATCGTAAGCACCAGAACGAACGGTTCGGTTTGGAATACAAACATTCCCCATACAAGCAACTCTCTTTGCAGGCCCAAAGATTGTAGTCGCAACCTGAAGGGCGTGAACTCCCATATCAACCAAGGCGCCTGCACCTGGTTCAAAAAACCATGACGGGTCTGCATCTCTGTACTGAAAGTATTCCGGACCACCATGCGCGTAAACAGTCTTTAGATAGTACGCTTTTCCAATAACATCGTCCGCAATCCACTGTTTTGCAGTATTAATATCATAGCGCAGGGGATGTACCGGCACACAGGTGAACTTCACCTTCATTTTTCTTGCCAATTCAATCTGTTCCGTCATAAGCTCTACACTTGGCGCTGCCGGTTTTTGCGAAATTAAATGTTTACCGGCTTTCAGAACAGCCATATTAATTTCATGGTGTGCCTGAATGGATGCAGTATCAATTGCAATATCAAAATCACAGTTTGCAAGCAGTTCTTCTACACTGCTGTAGTAAGCTGCAATATTATACTTTTCACATGCCTTTATAGCTCTATCTACCACAATATCTACTGCTGCTACAATTTCCGCATTTGCTTCTTTTCTTATGTACGGAAAATATTGATTATTAGCAAACTTGCCGCAACCGATAACGGCTACCTTCCATAATTTTTTCATATTTTAACTCCTAATTGAAAGTTTTATCAACGCTACATTGCATTTTTACACACAGAACTGTAGCCTTCTCTGCCATCTCACCGGTTAAAGCGCATTCAGAGCCATCGCCTGTTGCATCAATGATACAATCGCACTGATAAAACTCTCTTTCCGAAACGCTTTCGCAAATCACGCCCTCGCAGTGCCCGTTTTCCACTATGAGATATGTTGCCAGAGCATAAAAGCGGCTCACAAGGTGCACAGAAATCGGTATTTTCTGCATTTTTCTCCGGACTGTACCGTCGGCTTCGGGATCGCACCGAAATCCTGTCTTGCCGGCTCGTCTGTGCTGATTAGCATTACCGCCGGTGGGGACTTACACCCCGCCTTGAAGTTAGTTTAATTATACTCGTATTAGGATGGTTGTCAATAGGTCGTTACAGATTGTTGTAGTAGCTACAAGCATAAAAATCAACCCCGAAAAACGGCGATTGAAAACGTCGCCGCAATCGTGTATACTGTAAGCTGGAGGGATGCTCAATGAACGACTTGCCCGCATTGCCCGTCATCCGCACGGGGAAATACCGTCATTTCAAAGGCAACGAATACGAGGTCATCGGGGTCGCGCGCCATTCTGAAACGCTCGAGCCGATGGTGGTGTACCGCGCGCTGTACGGCGAGGGCGGGATCTGGGTGCGTCCCGCCGCGATGTGGGACGGCACCGTCGAGCGCGACGGCGTGACCTGCAAGCGGTTTACGTATATTGGAGAATAACAACGAAGCCCTGCGCGGCGTTTGCCGCGCAGGGCTTCGTTTATTCTTTATCGTCTTCGGTTGACGACGTGTCTGCCTTTTGCGCCCTTGCGTAGCGGATGTTCACCGCCACGATGAGCGCAACGATCAGTACCGCGACCGTGCCGCTGACGATCCAAACGATCGGCGGGATCGCCGGCAGGGAATAGTCCACCTTCTGCTGCACCTCGGGGATGACCTCGGTGGAATTCAGCGTCGTCGTGGTGACGGTCGGTGCGGTCGTGGTGGTCGGCGCGGCGGGCTGCTGTTCCGCGATCAGTTCGCCGATGTCATCGACATCCAGCGCCTTCTTATACAGATAGACATCGTCCATCAGACCCTTGAAATACCCATCACCGCCCATCGTCGGCCCCTTGCCGAGATAGAACTGAAACAGGTTCATCTGCGCGGGATCCATCATCGTCAGTTCTTCATCCATCTGCACGCCGTCGAGATACAGCGCTAATGTCTGTCCTGTCGCGACGATCGCCAGATGATGCCACTCGTTCTGTCCAAGCGGACCCGCCTGCGGGCGGTGCAGATCCCAATCGGCATTCTCGTACCGCATATGCAGACGCAAACCGTCCGAGCCCTCGGCGGTGGTTTCCATCGGCGAGAGGGTGATATAGCGCTTGCCGTATTGCATCGCGCGCGCGGAGAAGATGCGCTGGTTCGCCAGCCCCGAGCCCCCCTCGGCATCCGATGCTCCCTGCCAGTTCACCCACAAAGACAGCGTAAAATCGGACACCTGCAGACTCTTGTACGGGATGCGAAAATATTCATCCACCCCATTAAACTGCACCGCCTTGCCGCGGACACTGTCCACCCAGTTGACTTCGTCAATGGTCAGGTCGCGGTCGCCGCGGCAATAGATGAGCGGCTGCGCCGACTCACCCGGCTCGGTGATGAGCGTCATACAACCCTCGGCATCAAAGCCCTGCGGACGCTCTGCGGACACAAAAAGCCCGTTGCCGAGCATCAGCAGAACCGCCAACAACGCCGCCGCGCACATAGATGATTTTTTCATAGTCCATCATTCCTTTAGTCGGCGCTCCTCGCCGAAATTCTTCCGTTAATCTATAGTAACACAAATTTCCACCAATGAAAAGGGGTTTTCTCGAAAAGCAATAAAAATTGCTCCCCGTCCTTTACACAGCCGCGTGAAAAACAAGCTCGCGACAACCGTTTATTCATTTTTAGGCAAATTGGAGAATGTGAATAGTTTGACGTTTAACTTTTCGTCGTTTTGCGAATAGGCAAGTTCGGGAAAAACTGGTAAAATAGCGGTAAAGCCGCAAAAGGAGGCATCGCTATGGCTGATAAGATCACTACAGGGCAGGTTGAAGATCGCCTGTTCTGCTTTATGCGGACGCACCGCTGCACGATGCACCGCTATTTCCAGAGCATCGGGATGTTCAACGGTCACCCGCATATGCTCGCTCATCTGCGCCGCCATCCCGACATCACCCAGCACCAGCTCGCGAAGATGCTGGACATTTCCCCCGCCTCGGTCACCATCTCCATCAAGCGACTGGAGGCCGCAGGGCTGGTACGCCGTGAAAAGCGCGGACGGCAGATGCATCTCACTCTCACGCCACAGGGCGAGGCGATGGACACCGCCTGCGCCAAGGGACGGGATTTTATGATCGAGCATCTTTATCAGGGGCTGTCGCCTGACGAGCTGGAGATGCTGTACACCCTGCTCGGCAAAATGACCGATAATCTGCAGCGTAGCTGCACCACAATGGAGGAAAGCGTATGAAACGATGGTATAAATACATCAAGCCCTATTTGCCGTTCTTCATCATCGGCCCGCTGTGTATGATCATTGAGGTCATCGGCGAGGTCGTGATGCCCAAGCTGCTCGCCGTGGTCATCAACGGCGCGAACGGCGGCACGCTCACCGTCCCGTCGGCACTCGGCGTGATGGGGCTGATGATCCTCACTGCCCTGCTGATGATGGGCGGCGGTGTCGGCGGCGCGTATTTCGGCTCCAAGGCATCGGTCAATTTCGCCGCCGATCTGCGCGCGGACGTCTATGCCCGCGTGCAGAAATTCTCCTTCGCCAACATCGACAAGTTCTCCACCGGCTCGTTGGTCACCCGTCTGACCAACGACGTCACGCAATTGCAGAACTTCGTCAATATGCTGTTGCGTATGGCACTGCGTGCGCCGGGGATGATGATCTGTGCGCTTATTATGGCGATCGCGATGAACCCGCCGCTGTCGGTGGTGCTCGCGGTATGCGTACCGCTGATGCTCCTATTCATCGGGGTCATCATCAAGGTCAGTTTCCCCCGCTTCACCGCAAAGCAGAAGAAGCTGGACACCCTCAACTCCACTGTGCAGGAAAACATCACCAATGTGCGGGTGATCAAATCCTTCGTGCGACAGAACTACGAAACGGATAAGTTCGAGAGCGCTAACCGCGACCTCAAGGACACAAGTATGGCGGCGATGAAGGTGATGATCTTTATGCAGCCGGTGATGACACTGTTTATGAACCTCGCGGTGCTGGCGGTCATCCTGCTCGGCGGTCGATTCGTGCTCGCGGAGAATATGCCGGTCGGCGACCTATCCGCCTTCATCACCTACGTTACCCAGATCCTCTCGTCGCTGATGGCGGTGACGATGCTGCTGATGTCCACCTCCCGTGCGATGGCATCCGCCCGCCGCATCAGCGAGGTGATGGACGAGCCGATCGACCTGACCGACGACACCGCCGCCTATCCCGAGCGCATGGTCGCTGAGGGTAAGGTGGAATTCCGAAGCGTCACCTTCCGCTATTATAAGAGCAGTGAGGACAGCGTCCTCACCGATATCAACCTCACCATCCCTGCGGGTGCAACGGTGGGCATTATCGGATCAACGGGCTGCGGCAAGACCACGCTGGTGTCGATGATCCCGCGCCTCTACGACGTCGACGAGGGCGAGGTGCTCATCGACGGGGTCAATGTACGCGACTATTCCCTCACCCACCTGCGCGACGGCGTCGGGATGGTGCTGCAAAAGAACACCCTTTTCTCGGGCAGCATTAAGGAAAACCTGCGTTGGGGCGCGCGCGACGCGACCGACGACGAGCTGTGCCGCGTAGCAGAACACGCGCAGGCGGATAAGTTCATTGCCTCCTTCGCCGACGGCTACGACACCCTGCTCGAGCAGGGCGGCGTCAACGTCTCGGGCGGGCAGAAACAGCGTCTGTGTATTGCCCGCGCTCTGCTGAAAAAACCGAAGATCCTCATTCTCGACGACTCGACGAGTGCGGTCGACACCGCGACCGAGGCACAGATCCGCCGCGCCTTCCGCGAGGAGCTGGGCGACTCCACCAAAATCATCATCGCCCAGCGAATCTCCTCGGTGCAGGAGGCAGATATGATCGTCGTGATGGATAACGGCCGCATCACCGGTGTCGGCACCCACGACGAACTGCTCGCGGAAAATACGGAATATCAGGAGATCTATTATTCGCAGGCGGAAAAGACCGACACAAAGGAGGGGGCGTAAGCGATGGCGAGAACATTAGAACAACTGCAAAAGCAGTATAACAGCATCGCCGCGGCGCACAAGCCGACGATGCCTCAAATGGGCCGCCCCGGCGGTCCCGGCGGCCCGCGCAACGCGGGGATGAGCGGCAAGCCGAAGAACACCAAGGCGACGATGTCTCGTCTGCTGACCTACCTGAAGCCCTACACCCTGCGCTTTATCGGCGTGCTGCTGTGTATGCTTACGAGTACCGTCACCTCCCTCATCGGCGCGTATCTGCTCGCGCCGATCATCAACCGCCTCACCCTCGCCGTGCTGCCCAACGCGGCCATCGAGATGTCCGCCGCCGAGCGGGTCGCCGATCGGGTGATCGGCACGTTTACGGGGCTGCTCCCCTTTGCACGCGACGGCGCGGTGATGGGCTATGTCCTCGCCGCCGTGCTGGTGCTCGGCGGGGTGTACCTCATCGGCATCCTCTCCACCTATCTGCAGAGCCGTCTGATGCTCACGATGTCGCAGGGCATCACCGAGCGCATCCGCAACGATCTGTTCAAAAAACTGCAGAAGCTCCCCGTGCGCTATTTCGACGCGCATCCCACGGGCGAGGTGATGTCCCGCTTCACCAACGACATCGACAACATCGATATGATGCTCAATAATTCGCTGACCTCGCTCGTCAGCGGTGCAGTGACCCTCCTCGGCACCTTCACCTTTATGGTGACGACCAACTGGATCCTCACCATCGTGACAGTGGTGTTCGTGCCGCTGCTCATCAAAGGCGTGACCGCCATCGCGGGGCGCTCCCGCAAATACTACAAGGGACAGCAAGCGGCGCTCGGCGCGGTCAACGGCTATATGGAGGAGACCGTCACAGGGCAGAAGGTCGTCAAGGTCTTCAACCACGAGGCGGAATGCACCGAGGAGTTCGGGCTGCTCAACGGCGATATGCGGGATAAGCAGTTCAAAGCTCAGTTCTGGGGCGGCGTGATGGGACCCATTATGCACAACATCAGTATGATCAGCTACGGCGTCACGGTCGGCGTCGGCGGCGTGCTGATGTGTACCGCGGGGCTCACCCCCGGCGCGCTGACGGTGTTCGCGTCCTACTCGCGCCAGTTCTCCATGCCGATCAATATGCTGTCACAGCAGACCACTGTCATCTTCGCCGCTCTCGCGGGGGCAGAGCGGGTGTTTCAGGTGATGGACGCGGAGCCCGAGATGCCCGATGCGACGGATGCCAAGTCCGCCGAGGGGATGCGCGGCGACATTGAACTCAACAACGTCACCTTCGGCTATGACCCCGACAAGGTGATCCTCAAGAACATCTCCCTTTACGCCCATCCGGGGCAGAAGATCGCCTTTGTCGGCTCGACGGGCGCGGGCAAGACCACCGTCACTAACCTACTGGGCCGCTTCTACGACATCGGCGAGGGCAGCATCACCATCGACGGCGTGGACATCCGCGACTACGCGCGAGATGACCTGCGCCGCAGCATCGCCATGGTGCTGCAGGACACCCACCTCTTCACCGGCACCGTGATGGAGAACATCCGCTACGGGCGGCTCGATGCCACCGACGAGGAAGTGATCGCCGCCGCCAAGACCGCAAGCGCCCATTCCTTCATTATGCGCCTGCAGGACGGCTACAACACGCTGATTGAAGGGGATGGTGCGAATCTCTCGCAGGGACAGCGACAGCTGCTCAACATCGCGCGCGCCGCGATCAGCAAAGCCCCGATCCTCGTACTCGACGAGGCAACAAGCTCGGTCGATACCCGCACCGAGCGACATATCGAACACGGGCTTGCCCGCTTGATGAAGGATCGCACCACCTTCGTCATCGCGCACCGTCTGTCGACGGTGCGCAACGCCGACGCCATTATGGTGCTCGAGCAAGGCGAGATCATCGAGCGCGGAAACCACGAACAGTTGCTCGCGCAAAAGGGACGGTATTACGAATTGTACACAGGGCAAAAGGAATTGGATTAAGGTCAAAAACGCCGAGAAGAACAAATTGTTCTTCTCGGCGTTTTTGGCGGGGCGGCGATAATTTGAACACGCGTTGCCGTTCCGCAAACGGGTCGACTGTGCGATTGTAAAATGTTTCTTGTTTTTATGGGCGAAATGAAAAAAATTCCGTCAGTTTGACGGGTTGCGCGCATTGCGTTAAAGTGCTAAAATACTAAATAACACATTTTACGAAAAGAGATGGAGAACTATGGTAAAATTCCGCGCATTTTTGCAACGAAAAAATATTGTAATCTCTCTGCGACGCTACGGCATCGACGCACTCGGCGCGATGGCGCAGGGGCTGTTCTGTTCCCTGCTCATCGGCACGATCCTCAACACGCTCGGCTCGCTGACCGACATCGCGATCTTCACGCAGGTCGGCGGTTACGCCTCGCAGATGGCGGGTCCCGCGATGGCGATCGCCATCGGCTACGCTCTTCAGTGCCCGCCGCTGGTGCTCTTCAGCCTCACGGCGGTCGGTTGGGCATCTAACGCCCTCGGCGGCGCGGGCGGTCCGCTTGCGGTGCTGGTCATCGCCATCATTGCCGCAGAGCTCGGCAAAGTCGTGTCTAAAGAAACCAAGATCGACATCCTCGTTACCCCGCTCGTCACCATCTTCTCGGGTGTCGGGCTGGCCGCCCTCATCGCCGCCCCCATCGGCGCTGCCGCTAACTGGTTCGGCAACCTGATTATGTGGGCAACCGACCTGCAGCCCTTCCTAATGGGCATCCTCGTGTCTGTGGCGGTCGGCATCGCGCTGACCCTACCGATCAGCTCCGCCGCCATCTGTGCGGCACTCGGGCTGACGGGACTCGCGGGCGGCGCCGCCGTCGCGGGCTGCTGCGCGCAGATGGTCGGCTTTGCGGTACTCAGCTTCCGCGAGAATAAGTGGGGCGGTCTCGTCGCTCAGGGACTCGGCACCTCAATGCTGCAAATGGGTAATATTGTGCGCAACCCCCGCATCTGGATCCCCGCCACCCTTGCGAGCGCGGTCACCGGACCCATCGCGACCTGCGTCTTCGGTCTGCAGATGAACGGCGCGGCTGTCAACGCGGGGATGGGTACTTGCGGACTGTGCGGCCCGATCGGCGTCATCACAGGATGGTTCACCCCCGCTGAAAAAGCTCTCGCCATCACACCCGATGCGATGGACTGGATCGGGCTTGCACTCATCTGCTTCGTGCTGCCCGCCATCCTGACGTGGCTCATCGGTCTTGTGTGCCGCCGCCTCGGCTGGATCAAAGAGGGCGACCTTAAGCTGGATCTGTAATATCACGATTAACCTAACCGTAAACGCGGGGCTCTGTTTGTGGACAGAACCCCGCGTTGTTGTAAACACAAGAAGCCGTCGAATTCTTCGACGGCTTCTTGTGCTGTTTTAGAAATTATTTGGTTTTGGCACTCTTGACTGTCGACCAGCCGGAGTAATACTTCACGCCGTTCACCGTCTTGTAAGTGCGCACACGCACATAATAGGTGGTCTTGGCTTTCAGCCCCGTCAAGGTCGTGCTTGTGGTGGTATTCTTCGTCAGCGTTTTGCTCTTTGCCGATGTGAATGCCTTGGAAGTCGAATACTGCACCTGATAGCCCGTCACCTGCGTGGCCTTTTTGGTGATGGACACCTTGAGGCTCTTGGTCGCGGAGGTAACCTTGGATACCGTCGTCTTCGCGGGGTCGATCTTGAAGGTCAAGGTCTTCGTACCGGTGTAGTTGCCCTTGCCTTTGATCGTCACCTTATAGGTGCCGACGTTCTTGCGACCGCTGGCGTAGGTGACCGTGTAATGCGTGTTCTTTGTCAGCGTCGTACCACTCGCGTTCTTCACCGTCACGGTGGGTGTTTTCACCTTGCCGTCGTAGGTATAGGACGTGGCGGACAACTTCACCGAGCACTTTGACACGTTGATCGGGTTGATCTTAAAGGTCAGTGTCTTCGTGCCGCTGTAGTTGCCCATCATCGTCACGGTGACCTTGTAGGTGCCAGCGTTTTTACGTCCGCTGGCGTAGGTGACCTTGTAGTCGGTATCCTTTTTGAGCACATTGCCTGCCGCATCTTTCACCGTCACGGACGGTGTTTTCACCTTGCCGTCGTAGGTGTAGGTCGTGGTCGACAGGGTAAAGGTCTTCGCATACTTGATGGTCGTGCTGCTCGCTACCTTACCGCAAACGGTGCACTCCTTAACGATGCTACCGTTTTCAGAGGTTGTCGCCTTGGTGGTCGTGGTTTTCCATTTATGGTTATTGCCGCAATTAGGATATTGCAGTACCAGTAACATGTAGTAACCATATTGTATAACCTGGGTTGAATTGATGGTGACCTTGTAGCCTTTCGTATTGATATATTTTTGCACGGAAGAATTGCTGTTGATGAAAAGCTTGCTGATCAAGGACGTATCGATCTTGCCGTCTGTGCCGATATACAAAGGCAAATACGCCTCTTTATTCTTTATGACGTTGTCAATAATCGACTTATAATTGGAGGGCAGGGTATTCTTTTCCAGATTAATGCAGAGTGTTTTATAAGAATTCTTTGTTGCCGTGCAGTTCGGATAGGCAAGCTCTGTATACGGGAAATGGTTTGCCCCCATCTCCTTTGAGGTGATGTTAAAATACTGATAGATGGTTAACTCTTTCTCGTCGTCATCGTCCCACGTAACGTCCACCAAATACCAGGACTTGTCGATCTCGACGGCGTTCCACATATGATCGCCGTTAGCATAGCCGGTGATGGTCGTCGCATTGATACCGACGAGGTGGCAAAGATATACAAACGACTTGGCATAGCCTTCACAAACAGAAGAGCCTTCGATCAGCGCACCGTAGATGTCCCAGACGTGCGCTGATGCCGAGGCGGGATTCTGTACTGCCGCGTCGTTGTATCGGATGTTCGCGGTCAGATAGTCGTGAATCGCCTTTTCTTTCACGAGCTGTGAGTCATTCGTGGAGATCTTTGCGAGAATCTCGCTTGTTTTTTTATTAAGGGCTTCAATCTGCTGTGAAATGGTCTTTCTGTTCGCTTTCGCGACAGGCTTATACGTTGTCTTGTCGGTCGTATCCGTGTTTTTGCCGTCGGTGTACAGCAGGACCGCTTCCTTGACCTTTTCGCTCTTTGAATCAGACGTTACGCTAAATTCCTTCGAAACATAAAAATACTCCGGATGGTCAGCGAGCACCTTTTGAATAAGCAAAAACGCGTCACTCTGACTGAGTTTGTAAGAAGCAATATCGATCGCGTTTTTGGCTTCGGCAATTCCTTTAACAATGGCGTTATAGGCTTTTTTCTGCGTCGCGTTCAGCGATGAATACTGGTAGTATTTCCCTGTGGCAAGAGGCGTGTGGTCAGATTTGGCGCTGATCTGTGCGGTTATGCCGCTCGAAGATGTGGCGGCAGCCACGCTCAACGAGCCAAACGGTATAACCGTTAAAGCGAGAAGCACAGAAAGCAAAAAAGCCGCAATCTTTCTACAATTCACAACAAACATCTCCTTGTTGACTACACAAACGACCTGTGTGCATATCCATACAATTTAATAATAGCACATTTTTTCCATAATTGCAACTGTTTTTAGAGTGTTGGCGTTTTGTGCGTTTTTGTGAACGATAGGCACTAATGAACAAGGGCACTGTTATAGTATATGATTTTTACAGACAGCAAGTGCGGTCGTGCGCGCGCTCTTCGCCGTGTGCGCCGGTATTTTTGCCACGGGCAAAAATACGACCGCTCGAGAACCTCAATCGACCACGAGACCAAGCAAAAAGAGCGCCCCGTAGGGAGACACTCCGTAAGGAAGTTTTTCACAATTACAAGTTAATAATGTTTAACGGGGCAAGGAGAATTTTCTCCTTGCCCCGTTTGCTGTGTTATTTGGTTTTTACATACTTGTAAGTGGACCAACCGGAATAATACTTGGTTTTACCAACAGTTTTATAAGTTCGTACTCTTACGTAGTATGTCTTTTTAGCACTCAAACTCTTTAACGTGTATTTCGTAGTTTTGTAACTAGAAATCGTCTTTGTGGTTGCTTTGCTGAATGTTTTAGAGGTTGAGTACTGGATTTGATACCCGGTAACCTGTGTGGATTTCTTGGCGATTGCTACCGTGATGCTCTTCTTACCCGCAGTGAGCTTAGATACCGTTGTCTTGGCAGGATTGATCTTAAAGGTCAAGGTCTTAGTGCCGGTGTAGTTACCTTTACCTTTAATAGTCACCTTGTAAGTGCCTACATTCTTACGACCGGACGCATATGTCACAGTATAGGAAGATGTAGTCAACTTCGTGCCACTACTGTTTTTAACAGTCACGGTAGGCTTCTTCACCTTACCATCGTAGGGGTACGATGTGGCAGATAACTTATAAGAACTCAACTTCGCGGGATTGATCTTAAAGGTTAAGGTCTTGGTACCACTGTATTTACCAATCATTTTCACGGTAACTTTGTATGTGCCCGCATTTTTGCGACCACTTGCATAAGTAACCGTATAATCGGTATTCTTTTTGAGTGTCTTGCCAGCAGAATCCTTGACGGTAACACTCGGCGTTTTTACACCGCCGTTGTAGGTATATGCCGTTGTCGACAGTTTGAAGGTCTTTACATACTTGATAGCGGTATTACTTGCAACTTTACCACATACCGTACACTTTTTCACGATGCTACCGTTCTTCGAAAGCGTTGCTTTAGTAGTCGTTGTTTTATAAGTGTGGGTAATGCTTCGTGTTGCCTTACACACATTACAACTTGTATCACAGTTGTTGGAGTAAGTATGCTTGATAGTACGCTTTGCATTACAGTAGTTACAGGTGGTATCGCAACTGTTGGAATACTTATGAGCACCTACTGTACGAGTTTTACCGCAGACATTACACGACTTATCACAATTGTTGCTGTAGGTATGTGTTGTAAGCTTTGCAATCGTTTCAGTCTTTGTACCCTTACATACGGAACAGGTATACGTTTTCACGCCCGTAGCTTTACAAGTGGCTGCCTTAGTTACCTTTCCGGTATCATACTTGTGAGCGACCTTTGCGATCGTATCGGTTTTGATAGTTGCTTTACACAATGTACACTTGTAAATCGTTGTTCCGGTGGCAGTACAGGTAGCCTTCTTAGTAACTGTACCACTGTCAGACTTGTGCGAAAGTTTGATACCGCTAGTTGCACCACACACTTTACATGTTTTAGGCGCTTTACAGGTTGCATTTGCGTAGTTGTGTTCGACATCTCGTTCTTTCTTACACACATTACACTCGGCGTCACACTCATTGTCATAATGATGAGAATTTTCATTGCAAGACACAGATATATCTATCACTGCAAAGCCATACTTATTAACACTATAATCGGAAGTAAGTCTTATCTTGACAACATCACCTGTTACAGTAATTGTCTGAGAAGCCAACTCTGTACCCGAATATTGGCCAATTAAAGTATCATTTACATCATAAATGCATATGAAATCCCATCCTTGTTCGGTCTCTGTTTCGGCAGAAAAAGTTATTGTGATGTAATCGGCATTCGGCTTGTTGATTTCCCATGTTTCATCACAATTATTTTCATAATTGTGTAACGACTCTATACAATCCTCTTTTGCCTTAGTGCAGTTTACACAAACATCATTTTCAAACAAGTGTCCTAACGCTGGAAGATAATTATCAATATATGTTTCTTTACAGGTTAAACATTGATATTCTGTGTATCCTTTGCTCGAGCAGGATGGAGACACAGTTTTAACAACCTCTGCATCGTGTTCTAAAGCATCAATGTAATCATCTGTGTATTGCTCCTCACATACCGAACAACTATATGTTGTATAGCCATCTTGTGTACAAGTGGCATTAACAGTTCCTACGACGTTTCCCTTTGTGTGGCCCAAAGAATATACCCAGTCAGCATTGTGTTTTTCGCCACATACGGAGCATTGATATACCGTATAGCCATTATCTGTGCATGTAGGAGCGATTGTTTCAACGACAACACCATTGCTATGTCCTAAAGCGCTTAAAGTTTCGACGAATTCTCGATTGCAAAGTGTGCAACTATACCGAAATTCACCGCTCTCAACACATGAAGGGTCGACTATTTCGAAAGTTGTAGCATTTATATTTGCGTTATAATGTATTTCGGCAGCGTTTATCGAATCGTTAGAGCCATTATCCGTATTTATTGATATATTATTCCATTCCTCTTGTGTTCCATAATAGAGGATGTGAACCATATCAGAATATGGGAAAGCGTAATAATTAACATTTGTTAAACCTTTTCCAATTTCAACAAATTTAATATTACTTGTCGCAAGAGCAAATTCACCTATATCTGTAACGCTTTCTGGAATTACGAGCAAACATAACTTTTGGCAATTGTTAAACGCCTCATCTGCAATGGATAATGTTCCGGCAGGAATACTATAGTTTGTATTTTCTTTGCAACTGGGATACTGAATTAATATAGAGTGTTCCTTATCAAACAAAACCCCATCTTTAGAGCAAAATGCAGTATTCTCGACATCAACATTAAATCGTTCTAACTTTGTCGCCAGATGAAAAGCATTGTCGCCAATTTCTTTAACGCCCTTGCCTATGGTAACAGATTTAAGAGTTTCACACCATGAAAACGCATCATCACCTATACAAAGCACATTATCAGGAATGTTCACATTCGTAATGCTATCGCAAGATTCGAATGCGCTAATACCAATGTTTTTAAGATTGTTACCAAAAACTACATCGGTAATTTTGTTACAATTGTAAAAGGCGTAATTGCTGATATTAATTACAGAATCTTCTAAAACTACCTGTCCAGTTTTTCCACCAGGGCAGACAAACAAAGTTGATTTGTCTTTACTATATAGCACACCCTCTACTGATGAAAAAACATTGTTATTAGAATCAACATTAATTGCAATCAGGTTTGGGCAATTATCGAATGCTTTCGTTCCTATTTTAGATACCTTACTCGAAATATTGATTATAGTTAATCCATCGCAATCAGAAAATGCAGAATCACCTATCTCTGTTATTCTTTCGCTAAAGTTAATGGTTTCTAAGGAATTGCAACCACTAAATGCATAATTTCCTATACTGGTAATATTGAACCCAAAATCAACATCTGTAAGGCTTTCGCAAAAACCGAAGGTTCTGTAATTTATAGATATTATACCATCACCCAGCGTTACACTTTTCAGATACTTACATGATTGAAATGCATCCCCTGCTATGTATGTAACACTATCAGGTACAATTAACGCAGTAATGCCAGTATTTCGAAAAGCGTATTCGCCTATCGTTGTGACACTATCTGGTATAGTAACACTTGTGATTTTTTCGCATTCATTAAAAGCACGGTCAGATATAGTTTTAACACTATCTGGAATAGTATAACTACCCGTTACACCTTCGGGACAGTATACTAATTCCGTTTTGTTTTTGTTAAACAATACACCTCCCATGGAACAATAATTTTCATTTCCATCAGAAACATTTATCGCAGATAAATTTGTACATCCTTCAAACGCATAACCGCAATATAAAAGATTTTTACCAATACTTACCGAATTTATAAATTCCATCTGATAGAATGCGTAATTATCAATTTGGGTTACAGGAAGTCCGTTTATCATATTGGGAATTATGACGTTACTATTTGAGCCTAAATACTCAGTTATAGTTATTTCTCCATATGACTCATCATACTCGAACTCTTGATGCACACCACAAGTGACGCAAAAACCATTTTCATATAAGTGCCCTAATGAAAATGTTGTAATGGTTTTATAGTTTTCCTTGCACTTTGAACAATTGTACACATCATAACCATCTTCCATACATGTCGCAAGCGTTGTGTTGATCAACTCACCCGGGGTATGATCGGCTTTTTCAATGGTTGTATTTTCGTTTCGTTTATCGCCACAAACGGTGCATTGTTCATGTTTAAGACCGCTTTCACTACAACTATTTTGCTTATCAATCACCCATTTATAAATATGGGTGATTTCTCGTGTTTTACCACAAACATTACATTCAGTATCGCAAGTGTTAATATAAATATGTTTTTCTGTAGCGGCAATAAGAGTATCTTCGTTGCGCTTATTGCCACAAACGGTGCATTGTTCATGTTTTCTTCCATCAAATCCACAATTGTTTAATTTGTCGATTACCCACTCGTAATAATGTGGTGCGGTTCGTGGGAAAGCACAAATATTACATACTGCATCGCAGACATTGTCATATGTGTGACTATCGGTTGCTTCAACTATGGTGTTTTCATTTCTTTTTATATGGCAAACACTGCATTCCTCGTGTTTGAAACCATCAACACCGCAGCTATTCTGTTTATCGATTACCCATTCAAAAGCATGTGAAATGGTTCGTGAAAATTCACAGACATTACAAACTTCATCACAGTCATTGTCATATGTGTGACTATCGGTTGCTTCAACTATGGTGTTTTCATTTCTTTTTATATGGCAAACACTGCATTCCTCGTGTTTGAAACCATCAACACCGCAGCTATTCTGTTTATCGATTACCCATTCAAAAGCATGTGAAATGGTTCGTGAAAATTCACAGACATTACAAACTTCATCACAGTCATTGTCATAAGTATGCTCTGCACCAATAGGGCAAGCATTATAATGCCATGTCGCAGAGTATAATGGAGTGTTTCCGGTTCCAACATGGCCAGCCCCCAGGTTCAATTCCTTACTCCTTTGACTTCCTGTATACCATATTTCAGTAAGGCTATCACAAGCATAAAACGCACAATCATCTACATCAGAAAGGGTTTCGGGGATGGTTATACTAGCAATGCTATCACAATGTGCAAAAGCTCCATAGCCCACAGTCGAAATTCCTTCCGGAAGGTGTATAGCGGAAAGGCTTTCACAGTAACCAAAAGCATAATAACCGATACTTATGATGTTTTTACCGATCGTTACGCTTTCTAGGTTTGTGCAGCCATAAAACGTCTCTCTATTTATATGTGTAACGCTGTTTGGAATAATAACAGATGTAAGTCTACTGCAGTTAGAAAATGCATATTGTCCTATATTGGCAACATTCTTTCCCATCGTTATATTCACGAGCCCATCGCAATAATAAAACGCATTATTTCCTATGCTTATTATACTATCCGGGATGGTAATTCCCGTAAGATTATAACAACTATAAAAAGCTCTATCCGCAATTGTTTTTGTGCCATTTTTTATAGTATAAAAACCGGAAATATTGTTTTTAGATTGAATTAAATGATTACCGATATACAAGACACCGTTTTCCCAATTTACAGCATTATTGTAATAGGCGGTATCATAAAAAGCATCCTCTCCTATGCTTGTAATATTGTCTGAAATTTTGACATTTGTAAGACTGCTGCAACCATAAAAAGCACTATCTCCTATGCTCTTAACATTGTTAGGTATAGCGATATTGGCGAGACTAGTACATCTGGAAAACGTACCACTACCTATACTTGTAATATTGTTTGGAAGTGTTACTTCTGTAAGCCCCTCACACCATATAAACGCTTGATTACCTATGCTTATTACACTATTGGGGATAGTTATATTGTTGATTTTTGGGCAACTATAAAAAGCCCGAAAACCTATACTCACAACTCCGTCACTTATTATTACATCGCTAAGGTTATCACATGCAGAAAATATGTAATTTCCTATGTTTTTAACGCTACCAGGAATAGTGATGCTAGTAAGACTGTCACAATCGGAAAATGCATAATCATTTATGGATATAACATTCTTACCAATTACCACACTTGTAAGTTTATCACAACCTGAAAATGCGTGTTTTGGAATTACAGTGACACTATCGTTTAAAGTTATATTTGTTATGGGTTTGTTGTTTAAATATAGATTTTCTGCATAATATAAAGGGTTGGATTTTTCAGTGGTGAATTCGATATTACACCAAGCTGAAACATCTGTTATATAAACTTCATCAAGTTTTTCCCAATTTAATGGCTCGAACGCCCAATTGCCTATTCTTTTGACACTTTGAGGGATAGTAACACTTTTAAGGTTATCACACCCCCAAAAAGCTTGATTCCCTATATTTGTCACACCGAGCCCAATAACCACTTTGGTGAGAGAAGAGCAACGATAAAATGCCTTATCAGCAATATTTGTAACCGGGTGACCTTCTATTTTTGATGGGATTGTCAAATTGCTTGGTTTGTAACCATCAACCAAACCTGTAATAGTGGCATTATCATTTTTATCTATGGTATAAGTGAACCAAGTGGTTATTTCTTCAATTTCTCCATCTTGAATTTTCTCGCCAACTTTAATTTCTGCAGTATAAGATACATCCGGATTCTCAATAGATGTTACTGTCACATTTGCCGTTCCCGCAGAAACAGCTGTCATAATATTATCTTTCACACTGACAACATTCGGATTATCGCTTACCGCTATATATGCTCTTTGTGTAGTATTACTAGGTGTATACTGAACATTAACATTTGCAAAATCACCAACTATCATATTTGCATATCCAGTAGGATAAGGAGGTGGCAATATTCTGCTTGTCATAAAACTGATATCGGTTATCGGTATCGTGTTATCTACAGTAAAATAATAATCGTATGTATCAGGATAATTTACAGCTAAAGCAACTTTGAAATAGGTTATCATCAAATCATAGTTGTTCTGCCTAACTTCTCTTAGTGATTCCAATGTGTTAACCGCTTCTTGATAATCGTCAGTGGCTCCATACATCCATACGATTGTACCCTTTAATAAACCGCCGTTATAAAGAATGTCCAAAAAATTAATCATACAATCGACTTCAACATTTATTAGACATTCGAAATAGCAGTCTACCGCATAAATAAATGTTTTGGCCGTCTGGTTGGTTGAGTTTTGAGTAAAATCAGCTTCACAGTTCTCTGCAACCGTTCTTGATAATTTCTCAACATTATATATACACTCGAGCATATAAAATTGTTCATAAACATCGCTTGTACAATAAAAAATATCACATATTGTTTTTCCTAATTTAAGTCCAGCCAAAACAGAAGCCGAAATAGGATTTGAAGCAGCTAATACTCCGAGTGTTGTATTGACTGTTGTTCCCGCCGCCCATGTTCTAACCCGAAAAGCAGAATCACTTATCTCTACCAACAAGGATTCCGCAAAACTAGCAGATGAATTTTTCAAATTGTATAAGGCGAGTTTCAAAGCCGCATCTGTTTCCTCATCACACGCATTATACATCTGCGCTATCCATTGCTTTGTAAACGAATCAAGATTGAGCATTTCGCTGTACAATGCAATTCTTTCTACAGCATCGACAATAGTTGACGATGCTCCCAGAACTATATCGATAACAAACAGAGCATCTGAAGCAATTTTTGTTCCTGCTAAAGCACCTTCTAATGCAGATTTCGTGACAGAGGCTGGGGCATTTGAAAAATATGATATTAGTTCAGCCTCAGTAGTTACCTCCGCAGTTGCGCAAAGATTGTCAACGACATTTGCTGCGGTTGCAGCTGCGTTAACATTGACAGCATTTATCATATCACTATTTTCATTTAAAGATTGTGAAAAAAGTGCTATTATAAGAGATTCATAATAATCTTTTTTTGCGAGAGGTTGATTAAGTGCCGAACTTGCATCTGCACCCAGAGAATACGCTTTCCACTCATTATAATTCATCATAAGTGTTTCATCCGCATATGCTTCCTGTAAAAAGGTCTGAGTCGGAGAAAACAATTCTTCGTTGATATAATAGTTATATAGATTTCTACAACATTCAACTGCATCACTATTTAGGTCTTCAGCAATTCCAGCTAAACACTGTGCTTTGTAAATATCAATGTCTATAAGTTCTGTTTTGAGAGTATTAGTTGTTTCAGTCGTGGCAAAGACCGAAAGGTCTAATCCTCCAAATAAACTCACCATAATTGACAAGGATAATACAAGACTGATAATTCTTTTCATCAAAACCCCTCCGAAAAATTTAATTCGTCTATATTTTGTGTTGAACTATATTAAATAGGTTTATTCTCAAAAGCATTTATAATTTATTTTACCATAATCAACCATCAATTACAAGATTTTATATAATTATAAATATATAAGTAGGAAGTAATTTAAATTACCAACATAACATCTTTGCGCGGAGTATCCGTGAAAGTGTCATAGTGGGTTACACACTTTGAAAAGGTGTGTAACAATAAAAACGGCATAGTCAAAGACTACACCGCTTAACGAAATCAATTATTAAGTTTAGATACAAGAGTAACCCCTTGGGGCACCTTCCTTGCGGAGGGTGCCCCAAGGGCGCTCTTTTTGCTTGGTGCCGGTGGCCGGACTCGAACCGGCACGCCATCGCTGGCGGTGGATTTTGAGTCCACTACGTCTGCCAATTCCATCACACCGGCGTATGGAACTTAATCATTATACTGTATGGCGGCAGAAAATGCAAGCATTTTTTCGACTAATCTTTTCGCAAGCGCCGCCACAGCCAAACAAGCCCCCATATGACCGCCGCGCCGACAGCATATCCGCCGCAGTCAATCAGCACATCCGTCAAAAGCGGCGCGCGAGCGCTGACAAACTGCAACAACTCATCACACACCGCGACCGCGGGGCCGACAATGTAGAGCAACCACCGCGGCGGACGGCTCTTGCCGCGCACCGTCAGGCGGTAGCCCATCCATTCCATCCCAAACAGGGCGTATTCCGTGAAATGTGCCACCTTACGGATATTTTGATAAAAGAACGTATCGTATACCCTTTCTCCGAACAAGTTGCCGAGAAATTCCTGTGCTGATTCGCTCTGCATTTTTGACAGTTCCCGCCCAAGCAACGACTGTCCCCAGATAAACAGAACGGTCAGCAAGATCATGCCCCACCATATCGCCGTTTTTGTCCGTTCGTGCTTCATTGCGTTCCTCCGCGCTCGTTTCTTCCCCCATATTGTACTCCGCCAAGCGGGGGTCTGTCAACTTCTCTCTTAACTTTTTTGCGTAAGCGCCTATAATGAGCGAAAAATCATCAAAAAAACAAGGGCATACCGTGCGGTATGCCCTTGGGGGTTATCCAACAAAGGAGCTTTCGATGACGCGGGAACACTCGGCGGGAGAATATCGCCAATACGCGAGCGGTCCCTGCGTGATGAAATACTGTGGCGGTTGCGGGACAACAACGCCGTCCTGCGCGTCAATGAGTGCGAGCTTGATTTTCAGCTTTTCGGGCTGTACGCTCTTGATATACACCGCCGCCTGCTGTCCGACGCGCACGCCTTCGCGTGGCTCGGCAAGCCCTGCGAGATTGGGTGTTAGCTCAACAAACACGCCATAAGGCTCTACAGAACGTATAATTCCCGCAATCGTTTCCCCTGCGTTGAACAGAGCGGCGTTTTCTTCCCACGTGCCGAGCAGTTCGCGGTGGGAGAGGCAGATACGCCCGTTGTCCAGCGAGGACACGACGCCGAGGATCTCCATTCCCGTGGTGAAACGGTCGCGCGGGTGGGCGATGCGGCTGACCGAGATGTCGGCGATCGGGATGAGCGCGGGTAATCCGCACCCGATGTCGCAAAACGCACCGAAGGTCTCGAGGCGGGTGACGCGGGCGGGGATGACATCGCCGCGTTTGAGGTTGGCGATGTATTCCGCGCGGCACCGCTCCTGTGCCAGTCGGCGTGAGAGGATGGGGCGACAGCCGTTGGCGGTCTGCTCAAAGCCGATGACAACAAAGCAAACGGGCTTGTTGACGCGGGTGATGAGCACGATGTCGCGGGTCGTGCCTTCAGCGATGCCGATAGCGCCCTCTGCGTGGGGGATGATTCCCTCGCCGCAGGGCAACTGAACGATGAGGTTGTGCTCGATGTCACAGCGCACGGCGCGCGCTTCGAGGATCCTGTCATCCGCTTGTGCCTGCATCAGGTCGGTCAAGGTGGCGATGGCGGATTGGTTCTCCGGCGTGTGGAACAGCGAGCCTTCCGGACGGTAAACGGTCTTCTCCATGATCATATCATTCCTTCCCTTTCTCTTACGGGATATATATGCGTCCGTCCTTGTTTGTATGTTCCGCGCCGATGGATTTCGTTGTGCGAGAGTTTATCGGATAATAGCCCCAAGCAAACCGTAGGACACAATGGACATAATGATGGTCGCGATGATAATGCCGACGATAATGGCGGGGAACGCCTTTTTGAACTTGATGCCGAGCAGGGAGGCGATGAGCGCCCCTGTCCACGCGCCCGTGCCGGGCAACGGGATGCCGACAAAGATTGCGAGCCCCCAGAAATAGCCCTTCTCGATCTGGGCGCTCTTGCTCATCGCGCGCTTTTCCAGCTTCTCCACCATCGGGCGAAAGAGTTTGGTCTTTTTGAGCCACGTGAAGATGGGGGTGATGAACCACAGGATGAAAGGTATGGGAAGGATGTTGCCGATGATGCAGATCGGCACAGCGGTGAGAATGTCGACATTCAGCAGCGACGCGGCGAGAAGTCCGCCGCGCAGTTCGAGAAGCGGCACCATCGAAATGATAAACGCCACCCACTCGCCCGAAATGCCGCGCAGAGTTTCAATAAACCAGTTAACTAAACCTTCCATAATTTTCACCTCATAAAAATTTAACTATCCGTTTTAATGACCTAACGCGTTTATTGTATCATAGGAAAAAGAAATATTCCACCGTTTTCTGTCGATTGTGAAAAAAGTTTGAGTTTTTCCAAACAAGCCGTCCCTGATTGAGCGGGACGGCTTGCGGGGGCGTTATTTAATATGCCAGATATCCTTCGCGTATTCCGCGATGGTGCGGTCGGAGGAGAATTTCCCTGCCGCGCAGAGATTGCGCCACTGCTTGGAGGCGAACGCCTTACGGTCGCGCCCGTAGTCGCGGTTGACGGCGAGTTTTGCCCGCAGGCAGTCCTCAAAGTCGAGCAGCAGATAGTAGTGATCGGGCTTGTGCCAGCTTGCGCCGTCGAGCAAGGCGGTGACCAGCTCTTGGAACATCCCAGTGCCGCCGTCGTCGAGCGTACCGTCGGTGAGCGCGTCAAGACAGCGTTTGATCTTCGGGTCTTCCTCGTACAGCTTACGCGCGTCGTAGGTGTCGGCGATCGTCTCGATGTCCTCCACGCGCGCACCGAAGATGACGTTGTTCTCCTCGCCCGCTTCGGCGACGATCTCGACGTTCGCACCGTCGTAAGTGCCGAGCGTGACCGCGCCGTTTAACATCAGCTTCATATTGCCGGTGCCGCTCGCTTCCGTGCCGGCGGTGGAGATCTGCTCGGACACGTCCGCCGCCGCGACGATCTTCTCAGCGTAAGAGACGTTATAATCCGATACGAACACCACCTGCATAGCGCGGCTGACCTTTTCGTCGCGCGCGATGAGGTCGGCGACGGTGTGGATGAGCTTGATGATCGCTTTGGCACGGAAATAGCCGGGGGCAGCCTTCGCGCCAAAAAGGAACACCGTCGGGGTGAAATCGGTCAGCGACCCTTCCTTGATCTCGAAATATAATTCAAGGATGCAGAGGATGTTGAGCAGCTGCCGCTTGTACTCGTGCAGTCGCTTGATCTGCACGTCGAGGATGGCATTGGTGTCGATGCTCACGCCGTCGTGTTGCTGAATATAGGCACCGAGACGGCGCTTGTTTTCCTTCTTGATGGCGATGAACTGCTCAAGCACGCGGTCGTCCTCGGCGTAGCGCTCAAGCTCGCGCAGACGGCTGAGGTTTGTGATCCAACCATCGTCGCCGAGCAGATCGGTGATCAGCCCCGCGAGCGGGCGGTTACACAGCATAAGCCAGCGGCGCTGGGTGATGCCGTTGGTCTTGTTTTGAATTTTGTGTGGGTATAGTTCGTGCCAACGGCGCAGAACCCGCTCCTTAAGAATGGCGGTGTGCAGCTCGGCGACACCGTTGATATAGGTTGAGCACCAGCAGGCAAGGTACGCCATATGCACGGTGCCCCCTTGCAGCAGCAGAAGCTCATTCCACTGCTCCTCGGGTACGCCGCGGTGGCGTAGTTCGGTCTCCTGCACCCGCGCGAGACGGCGGATGAGCTTCGCACACTCGGGGGCGACGGCGCGCACAAGCGCGAGATCCCATTTCTCCAGTGCTTCCTGCATAATGGTGTGGTTGGTGTAGTTGAACACCTGCCGCGCGATATGCAGGGCGTCGGAAAACTCCACGCCGCGCGCCGTCAACAGGCGGATGAGTTCAGGGATGGCGATGACGGGATGGGTATCGTTAAGCTGAAAGCAGAGCAGCTTTGGCAGCTTGTCCCACGCGTCGCCGTTTACCGCCTCAAAGCGGCGCAGAGCGTCCTGCAACGACGCACTGCAGAAGAAATACTGTTGCTTTAAGCGCAGGATACGCCCCGCCTTGGTGGAGTCGTTGGGATACAGCACGCGGGAAATGTCCTCGGCGCGGTTTCTTTCCCGTACTGCCTTGTCGTACTGCTGGTCGTTGAAGGCGGTGAAATCAAACGCGGTGAGCGGTTCGGACTGCCACAGACGCAGGGTGGAGATGTGTCGCCCACCGTAGCCGATGATCGGCATATCGTAGGGCACGGCGCGTACCGCTCCGTCGCCGAAGGTGACGGTGACGGTATCGTCGTCGCACCGCACCGACCACGGATCGCCAAAGCGAGCCCAGTCGTCCGCCTCTTCTTGTTGAAAGCCGTTCACAAAACGCTGACGGAACAGCCCGAAACGGTAGCGGATGCCGTAGCCGTCGAGCGGCAGACCGCGAGAAGCCGCACTGTCGAGGAAGCACGCCGCCAGACGGCCGAGGCCGCCGTTGCCGAGCGCCGCGTCCTCGATCTCCTCAAGACGGTCGAGATCGGCGCCGAGCTCCTCGAGCACCCTGCGCGCCTCGGCGAGCTTACCCGTACACAGCAGATTATTGTAGATCGCTCGCCCGACGAGAAATTCCGCCGACAGATAATAGGCGCGGCGGCGGGTATCGTGACGGCGGCGGGATGTTTCCCACGCCTTGTTGATGGACAGCATCACCGCGCGGGAGAGCGCGTCGTGCAGCTGCCACGCGTCAAGCTCGGCGGGGGGCTTGCGGTACGCCTCGCGGGCGAACAGCGTCAGATCTTTTTTTATATCACTCATTATATATTCTCCTTATAGGGTAAGCGTCCATACAGCCGCGTGTTGTCGAGAAGCCACTCAGCCGTTTGCGGTGAGAGCTGTTCGGCAATCAGCCGCCAGCACCAGTTATCCCCAACGGTGGAGGGGACATTCATCCGCGCCTCACTGCCGAGTCCGCACAGATCCTGTGCCGTGAGGATACAGGTGTCGGCAACACTCGCGAGCGCGGCGCGCATCATTTGGATCCGTAGGCTGTCGCGATCGGTCGCGTGCAGATAATCCATCGCGAACGCGACCTCCTCCGCATCGGTGGTGTCCGCCCAGCCGAGGATGGTGTCGTTGTCGTGAGTGCCGGTGTAGACGATGCAGTTTTTATCGTAGCGGTGGGGAAGATAGTCGCTCTCTCCCGAGGGATCAAACGCGAACTGCAGCACCTTCATTCCGGGGAAGCCGCTGTCTCGCACCAGCTTATGCACCGCGGGGGTGAGGAAGCCGAGATCCTCGGCGATGATCGGGATATGCCCAAGCCGCCGTTCGACGGTGCGCCACAGCTTCATCCCCGGTCCGCGTTTCCACGCGCCCTCGCGGGCGGTCTCGGCATCGGCGGGGATGGTGTAATAGGACTCAAATCCGCGAAAATGGTCGATGCGGATGACATCGTACAGCCGCACTCCCGCCGTCAGACGGCGCAGCCACCAGCGATAGCCGCTCAGGCGCATCGCTTTCCAATCATAAACGGGGTTACCCCACAGCTGTCCGTCCTCGGAAAAGGCATCGGGCGGGCATCCCGCAACCTGTGAGGGCTGCCCGTCGGCGTTCAGCTCGAACAGGTGTGCATCTGCCCACACATCTGCGCTGTCGGCGGACACGTAGATCGGCAGATCACCGATGATGCGTACCCCGTTTTGGTTGGCGTAGGTTTTGAGTGCCGTCCACTGGCGATAGAACAGATATTGCAGCATTTGATGGTATCGCACTCGCTCGGCGCATTTGACCCGCCACATCGCCACGGATTTGGGGCGGCGGGTACGGATGTCCTCCTCCCAGCGTTGCAGGGGCAGGTCGCCCTTGTGTTCGCGGATCGCCATAAACAGTGCGTAGTCATCCAGCCACGCGGCATTGTCGCGGCAGAACTGCTCAAAATCGCTCGGCGGCGCGGCAATAAAGCGGGGATAGACCGTCGCAAACAAGTTGTTTCGCGCCTTTTCCACGGCGGCAAAGTCGACTTTTGCGGGATCGCCGCCGAGCTTTGCCGCGTACAGCTCGTCCTCGGTCAGATAGCCGAGCCGATGCAGTCCCGCAGGATCAATGAAGGCGGCGTTGCCTGCAAAGCTCGAGAAGCTTTGATAGGGGGAGTTGCCCTTACCGGCGGGGCAGACGGGTAGAATCTGCCAGTAGGTCTGTCCTGCCCGCCGCAGAAAGTCGACGAAGCGATAGGCCTCCTCGCCCAGTGTGCCGATGCCGTAGGCACCGGGTAGAGAGCTGATGTGCAGCAGTACGCCGCTTGCGCGTTTGCCTGTCATAATGAACCGTTCCTTTGCTGTGAGATTTTGATGCGTGAGCTTCAAACGCGGGGGCGCGGCAACGAAATTGAATGGTTGTACATATTCTATGCCGCGCTGATATACGCAGAGGTGGGGGCGTTTGATGCGTGAGCTTCAAACGCGGGGGCGCGGCAACGAAATTGAATGGTTGTAC
>CAZVSE010000013.1:29299-34585 GCA_964629445.1 uncultured Ruminococcus sp.
ATATTCTATGCCGCGCCGTTAGCCCTTGACCGCGCCCGCAATAACACCCTCGATGATATACTTCTGCCCGACGAGATAGAATGCGATGATGGGGATGATCGCGAGTACCAGCATCGCCATCAGTCCACCGTAATCGGTCGCGCCGTAGGCGCCCTGCATCGCGATCTGGATCGCGACGGGCACGGTCTTCTGTCGCGTGCCGAGGATAAGATAGGGAAGCAGATAGTCGTTCCATATCCACATCGCATTGAGGATGGCGACGGTGACAGCGGTGGGGCGCAGGACGGGAAACACCACGTGGACGAAGCATTGCCACGGGGTACAGCCGTCAATGGTCGCCGCCTCCTCGATGTCAAGCGGGATGGATTTGATAAACCCGCTGAGCATAAACACCGACAGCCCCGAACCGAAGCCGAGGTAGACGGGCACGATGCCGACGACATTGTCAAAGCCGATGCGTCCGACCACATAGGTCATCGTGAACATCACCATTTGAAACGGTACGATCATACTAAACACAAAAAGGTAGTAGAGCAGTTTCGTAAACCGATTTTTCACCCGCACGATATACCACGCGGTCATGGAGGTGCATAACACGATGAGTGCCACCGAGGCGACGGTGATGAACACCGATCGACCGAAAGCGGCGAGAAATCCTGCCGAGGTCAGTCCGCGGATATAGTTTTCCAGCCCCACAAACGTGTCGGCGTTCGGCAGGGCGAACGGCTCGCCCGAGATATACAGGCGGGATTTGAAGGAGTTGAGCAGGACGAGAAACACGGGCACGAGAAACAGCGCACCGACCACCGCGAGCATCGCGGTAAGCAGGCGGTCGACCGTGCGGTTGCGGATACCGCTCATGCTTCCACCTCCTTACTGCGGGTGGCGCGTAGCTGAATAAACGCGATGAGCGCCACGAGCAAGAAAAAGACGACCGCCTTTGCCTGTCCGACACCCTGCCAGCCGACGCGGCCGTAGAAGGTCTGATAGATGTTGAGCGCCAGCATCTCGGTCTGCCGTTCGGGAGCGCCCGCGGTGAGCGCGAGGTTTTGGTCGAACATCTTAAAGGCGTTGGTCAGCGTCAGGAAGGTGCAGATCGTCACCGACGGCATCACCATCGGAAGCTTGATCTTAAACAGCACCATTGAGGGAGATGCGCCGTCGATGGCGGCGGCTTCGGTCAGCGCGGGCGGGATGTTCTGCAGTCCCGCGATATAAATGACCATCATATAACCGATGAGCTGCCAGTTGGTGAGCAGCACCAGCCCCCAGAAGCCGTACTCGGCGGCGTAGGTGATGTCGACACCCCATAAGCTGAGTACGCCGTTGATGAGCAGGTTCCAGATATAGCCGAGCACGATGCCGCCGATGAGGTTCGGCATAAAGAACACGGATCGAAAGAGGTTGGTACCCTTTAATCCGCGGGTGAGCAGCAAGGCGAATAAAAACGCGAGCACGTTCACCGTGACGATGGCCACGGCGGTGAACAGCGCGGTAAACCCGAGCGCGCGCAGGAAATCGTTGTCGGCGGTAAAGGCACGGATATAGTTATCCAGCCCCACCCATTGGGCGTTGGTGACGGTCGTAAATTTGGTAAAGGACAGCCACACACCCATCACAAAAGGGATGATAAACGCCACGATGAACGCCAACAGGGTCGGCAGCACAAATGCGGCGAATTGTCGTTTGAGTTGGTTATTCATAGTTCGGCCGTCCTTTCACCGCTTGTCAGGATGTGGCCGCGCTTTCTTTTTTCCAGTCGGCGATCATATCCGAGGTGACGGAAGACCAGTCTTTATTCCCTTGGGCGTATTTGAGCAGCGAGGAGCCGAAATTCTCCTTAAACTGCGCCGAGGGGAAGAGCGTAAAATTCCACGGGATGGTCCGGATGCCGTCCTTTTCCATCCAGCGGATGATCTCCTGTGCGAGCGGGTCGCTGGGGCGTTCATCCTCGGTGAAGGTGTCAAAGGGGGCGATGAAGCCGAACTCCTCGGTGACGTATTTCTTGCCTTTATCGCTGGAATACATCCAGTAGATGAAGTCTGCCGCCGCTTTTTGCTCTTCCTCAGAGGCGTTCGCGTTGATGGCGTAGAAGTTTTCCGTACCGACGGCGAGGCCGTGATTCTCTTCACCCTCGATGCCGGTGTAGATCGGCAGATATTTGACGTTTTCGGCGTTGACCTTGTTGCCCGTCACCCCTGCGATCTGGCTCCACGCCCAGTTGCCGTTCTGCACCATCGCGCACTGCTCGAGGGCAAATTCCGCCATCGAGTCGGACACCGTTTTGGTGCCGAGCAGCTTCTTGTCGGTGACGGAGTTGTTGATATAGAGGTCAAAGATATTCTGGAACTCATTGCCGTAGAGGAATTCGATCTCGTTTGTGGCATCGGACGTCAGATCGACGTTTTTGGCGGTAAATTCGTGGGTAATAGGGATGTTGGCGAGGTGTGTCTGCCAGCGCCAGTCCTCGCCTGTCTTGAGCGATGTGGAGGCAAATACGCCCTTGATGCCGAGGTCGGCGGCGCGCGTCTGCATATCCTCAACGAGGGCTTTGAGCTTGTCAAAGGAATTGATCTCGTCCATCGACTGATAGGTGGTCGCGCGGTCGGCGAGAGCGAAATATTTGTCGGTAATCGCCTTATTGTAGATGATGCCGTATCCCTCAACGACATAAGGGATGCCGACGACCTTATCCCCGTCGGTGACGGCGAGGGATCTGTCGGTCAGGTGCTTATACAGCTCCGTGTCCGAGAGATCGGCGCAGTATTCCTGCCAGTTCTTGTACCCGCGCGGTCCGTTGATCTGGAACAGAGTAGGGGCTTCGGCGGTCGACATCTTCGCCATCAGTGTTTGTTCATAGGTGTTGTTGGCGGCGGTGTCGATAATCACCTTGACACCCGTCTCTTGCTCGTAGGCGTCCGCCAGCTCTTGGTATTTATCCGCGATCTCGGGCTTGAAGTTGAGGTAGCGCACCGTCACCTGCTCGTCCTTCTTTCCGCAGGCGGCGAGCGGCAGCATCAACAGCAGGGCGGTCACCGCCAACAGGGCGGTGGCGCGAAGTTTCGGCTTTCTCATACAGTTTTCCTCCGTTTTCAGTGATTCGGCAGTGTTCCGCCGGCACTTTATTTTGTGAGAAAGCCCGCGCAATATTCGTGTTACCTTAACAGTATACACGCAAATGCGCAAAAAAACAATAGTCCGCACAGCGTTTCGCTGTGCGGACCTTTCTTATTATTGGGGAAAGATTAATTCTCCAGCGTGACCTCGACAGGAGCCGTATCGACTCTCGCGACACTCGCCTTCATTTCCTCCAGTGTTTCGCTTCCCAAAATTTCCTTTCCGTTGAACATCAGTCTGTTCACAGCCGCGGTGGTGTCCTTGTTGGAGAAGGGCTTCTGGTTCCAGACGTTGCCCGTGATGGTCGGACCGCGACCCTCCGTGTCGTTCGGATAGGCGATGGACACGAGGTAGCGATAGGAGCAGTCAAAGACGTTGCCGCTGATGAGGACATTCTCGCAGGGGATCACATAGTCATAGAACGAGATGTTGCCGACGGCGGAGGTGTTGGAGCCGAGTCGGTTGAGGGTACCCCAACCATAGCCGGCGAAGCGCAGCATGTTGTCTACGAAGGAGCAGTTAACCATACCGCCTTTGCCGATCTCCTGTGCGGTCCACACTTCGATGTTGTAGGGGGAGTATTCCATCAGATTTTCTTTGACGGTGATATTCTTTTGGTAGCAATTGGAGCCCTGATTGGTGTAGCTCGTATCGTAGCACTGATAAATCCAGTTATCCTCGACGAGCGCGCCGTCGATCCAGCCGTTAAACTCAATGCCGTTGCCGTACCGCGAGCCCTGCTTCAAGAGTGAGCCGCCGACCCAGCCGATTTCGCAGCCGCGGATGGTGATGTTCTTGTTTTCATTTGTAGCACTGGACTGTATGCCGATGCCGTGCGCGCCGGTGTATTTGATGCACAGGTTTTCGATGGTAACGTTCTCAACGGCGGCGGCGGGCTTGACCTGAAGCATCGTTACCTTGGTGCAGATCTCGATGTCGGAATACAGCTTGCCGGGGTTGCCCTTGGAGAGGTAGAGGTAGACATAATCCTTGGATAAGTCGTGATAGAACTGGAAGTCGATCGTGAGCTTATTGTTCGTCATCTTCAGTCCGAAGCCCTTGCCGTGGTCGAACACGAGATTGCCGACATCGGGAGAGTCCTTCTCGACCTTGATGCGCCAGACGTTCTCGGTCGTGGTTTCTTCCCACAGACTCTCATCAGCGTAGTTGCGCGCACTGCCGTAGAGGTTGGGTTTTGTGCCGGTGCCGTATGCACCGTAGCTGACGCCGCTCGCGAGAATGATGTGTACGTTGCGGTAGATGCCGCCGCGCTCGAAAAGGACCGCGTCGCCTTCTTTGAACATGGCGGTGTCAGACAGGTTTTTCGTGGTGCGCCACGCCTGATCCTTGGAGGTACCCGCATTATCGTCATCACCGGTCGGAGATATGTAGTAGGTCGTGCCGTTGCCGGTCGCCTTGACGGTGTCCTTTAAGTCCAGGATCTCTTGACGCTTGGCCTCCGCTTGAGAGTCAAACCGGCTGGTCTGCTTGTTATAGAGAATGGCGGCGTTGCCGGTGTAGGGTTTCTCGCCCACGGTGGAATAAAATCCGTCAAATGTGGTCGTGGTCGTGGTCGTGGTGGTCGTGCGGATACGACCGCTGGTCGTCGTGCGACTTTCTGTGGTGGTTGCAGAAGTCGTTTCGTCGGCAGATGTCGAGGCGGTCGTACTCTCTGTCGTGCTCGAGGTAGGAGCATCAGAGGTCACAGGCGGGTCGCTTTCGGGCGCGGACGACGAAACGTCGCCGTTGCCGCCGCAAGCGGCAAGTGTCAGCACGAGCAGTGCTGAAAGAAAGACGGCAAGAAATTTACGCATAATGTCGTTCTCCTTTATTACATATTATGACTAACTAATCATATCACGAACGTTTTGGAAAGTAAAGTGTTTTTTAACATAAAAGAGATTGTGAAAAGAAATTGACTGAAAAATTATTAAAAATGACGATGAGTATCAGCCGCCTCGCCGCCGTCGCAGGCATCAATCAAAAATCCCCTTTTGTCGCACCTCACAGCGTGACGTCACTATAAAGCGCCGCAAAAGGGGATGAACGATTTGGTATAAAATTTCGCTTATTTTTGTTTTTTGCGGGATTCCGCCTTGAGACGCAGCTCCTTGGAGAGGATGCGCTTGCGCAGGCGGATGGACTCGGGCGTCACCTCGACGAGCTCGT
>CAZVSE010000014.1:0-34072 GCA_964629445.1 uncultured Ruminococcus sp.
TAGAAGTAACTATTGAAGCGTATAATCAAAATGGTGACCTTGTGTTGACCGATGTTACTGAGGCAATAGTGAAATGCAGAAAAGAGTGAGTATATGACCAAAAGAGAAATTTTAAAACGATATTTGCTATTTATTTTATGCCTTTTCTTTATGGGGATTGGCGTGGCTCTAACCAAGCACGGAGAACTTGGTGTTTCTCCGATTTCTTCTGTTGCAAATGTTGTCAGCATTAAATTTACTTTTTTCTCTTTTGGAACTTGGCTTACAATTTCAAACTGCGTTTTATTGCTCGGCCAGATTCTGCTGTTGAGAAAGAAATTTAAACCACTACAGCTTTTGCAGATTCCGTTATCCTTTTTGTTTGGGTACTTTACAGATTTCGGGCTGTGGCTTGCACGCAACATTCCCAACGATACATACATTGTTAAACTTCTGTTGGTTTTAAGTGGCATTGTCGTTCTCGGCTTTGGAATAACTCTTGGAGTTATCGCAGACGTGATCCTCAATTCTGGAGAAGCTTTTGTAAAAGCCCTTGCCGATGTAACAAAGAAAGATTTCAGTAATATGAAGATTGCATTCGATGTTACTTGGGTACTGCTTTCCATTGTGCTTTCGCTTATTTTCTTTGATGGCAAGCTTTACGGCACAAGAGAAGGAACAATTATTTCAGCATTGCTTGTAGGTGTTACAGTAAAGCTTTTCCGAAAAGTATTGCAAAGACCGCTTGATAGCATATTGAAAAAATGAGGGATAAAAATGGATTTTGAAAAAATTATCACTGAACGGTATTCTGTAAGAAATTTTAAACCTGAACATCTGTCACAGGCGGTTATTGATAAAATTCTTGAGGCAAGCCACAAAGCGCCAACGGGCTGCAATTATCAGCCGCAAAGAATTCTTGTGCTTAATACCGATGAATCGCTTGAGAAGTTGAAGGAATGTACCAAGTGTCATTTCAATGCGCCAACGGCAATGCTTGTCTGTCATAACAAGGATGAAAGTTGGGTGAGAAAATATGACGGCGCACTGTCTTCCCCTGTGGATGCCGTCATTGTTACAACCTATATGATGCTCGCAGCAAAAAATGAAGGTGTTGGCACCTGCTGGGTAATGCATTTTAACCCTAACGCAATGCGTGAAACTTTCAATATCCCTGATAATATTGAACCAATCGCACTGCTTGTAATGGGATATCCTTCGGATGAAGCCAAACCTTTGGATATGCATTTTATAACCCGTCCAATAGATGAAACCGTTTTTTATGAAAAATTCTAATAAAAACAGCAACCGACCAACAATTGTTGATCGGTTGCTGTTTTTTTGCACTCATCAATCGGCTGATTTCGTAGGATATTCAAAACATCCTTATGAGAAGCACGGTTTTGTGAGCCCTTTTTCTATGTTGTTTTAGTTTTCGACTTCGATGTTCTGTTGGGGACGACCGTTGCGCAGAGAAGCGCGTGCCTGACGCACCTGCGCAATCTGCTGTGTCAACCCCTCCTCGGTGTGACGAAGAAGATCATCTGCAAACTCCTGCGCCGTCTTACGCATCTCACGAGCGCGTTTCTGAGTCTGCGCTTGAATCTCATTCGCCTTCTCCTGTGCCTGCACGACCATCTCATCGTGCGAGAGGATCTGATTACGGCGGTCCTCGGCGTTGCGGATGATGGCTTCGGATTCCTTCTTAGCCGTGTCGATGATCTCGGCACGGTCCTTTACGATCGCGCGCGCTTGACGGATCTCCGCCGGCAGATTGCCGCGGATAGAATCGATCAGTTTGCGGATTCGCTCAGCATCCACCACGATCTTGCCACCGGACAAGGGCATCGCCCATGCCTCATCCAAAATATCGTCGATCTGCTCCAGGATATCTTCTACATTCATATTCATTTTCAGTCATCCTTTCTATATTTTGCTATGATGTCCGGTAGAATGCACGAGGGAACAAAAGCGGAAATATCTCCGCCATAATGCGCAACCTGTTTCACAAGACTGGAGGATAGATACATATGCTCCGCAGAGGTCGTCAGAAACGCTGTCTCCGCTGTCGGATTAAGCTTGCTGTTGGTCAATGCCATCTGAAATTCATATTCAAAGTCCGTCACGGCACGTAAACCCTTAACGATCACGTCAGCGTTACATTGCTTTGCATAATCCGCAAGTAATCCGTCGTAACAATCCACAACGACGCCGGAAAGTCCTTCTGCCTTGATCGCACGGTCAAGCAACTCCAACCGTTCAACCTGCGTAAACAACGGCGATTTTGCCGAATTGGTCATTACGACAACGATCACGCGATCAAACAACCGAGACGCTCGACGGATAATATCCATATGACCCAGCGTAACAGGATCAAAACTGCCGGGACAAATGGCCGTCTTCATACACACTCCTCCTCTTCTGAAGTATAACGGTAAATCCAGACGTGTATTCGTCCGTATCGACGCACACGGTCAAGTGTAAAGCGATCGACCTTGCCAGGCAAGTCTGTTTCTTCGTCGCTTTCACATACGATAATACCGCCGTCTTTGACGAATCTTGCCACCTTTTCCAGTGATGGTAGCAGCAAATCCGCTGAATACGGAGGATCGAGAAACACCAGATCGAACTGATCCTTCGGACGCTCGAGATATGATAAAGCGTCCGTGGCGATAACCTGCGAGCGTGTCATTAACCCCGTTTTCTGCAAATTTTGCTTAACGACTGATGCCGCCTCAGGATTGCGATCCACAAACACGCAACCCGAAGCGCCGCGACTGAGCGCTTCAATACCTAACTGACCCGATCCGGCAAAGAGATCGAGCACTCGTCGCCCTTCGATATCGAATTGTATTGCTGAAAACAGCCCTTCCTTGACCTTGTCGGTCGTCGGGCGGGTATCCTCGCCGGGCAGTGTCAACAGACGACATCCTCTCGCAGTGCCGGTGATAACACGCATATACAGTCCACCTTATTTGATCATATCCACGTTATGTCACTCTTAATTCGCTATACATATTATTACATAAAGGCAGAAAAATTTCAATACTTTTCGGAAATATCGAAAATATTCCGTTATTCCACTGTGAAGTATTCACTCCAATTTCGGTAACGGGTCTCTCCGATCCCGTCTACATTTTTAAGCTGGGACAGTTCGGAAAATCCGCCGTTTTTCTCGCGATAGTCAATGATCCGCTGTGCAAACACCTCACCGATCCCATCTATGGTCATCAGTTGCTCTTTTGTTGCGGTGTTGAGCGGGATCTTCCCATTAATCGTCACATCCTCAAGCGACACTTCAACAGAAACGTCGTCGGTTGTATCGTGCTCACTATCCTGATAAATGACCTTAACGGTTTCCTTCTTTTCAAATCCAGTGAATGACGGTGCAGTCAAGCCGATCACCAGGAACACTGCCGACAAAAGCAGTGTTCCGCCGCACCATAAAAGGCGTTCGAGGGTGATTACCCGTCTGAGCTTATTGCACATCGACATCGCTGATCACCTCGTATGCCTCACGGACCGTACGCACGCCGATGACTTTGATGTCTGAACGTGCGGTGACACCTTTTACGTTATGCTGCGGTATGATCACATACCGAAAGCCCATCCGAGCCGCTTCCGCGATACGAAGATCGGCGTTAGAGACCGCACGGATCTCGCCGGTCAGACCAACCTCGCCGAACGCCAGCACACTTGACGGAATAACGGTATCCTTTAATCCGGAGATCAGTGCTAAGGCGACCGGTAGATCGACCGCGGGCTCGTCCAATTCGAGTCCTCCGACAACATTTACATATGTGTCTAAATTCGAAAAGAAATAGCCGGCGCGCTTTTCCAGCACGGCAAGCAGCAACGAAAGACGGTTATAGTCAAAGCCCGTCGCCATACGACGTGGATTACCGAAGCCGGTCGGTGAAACCAAGCCTTGTACTTCCGCGAGCATCGGACGCGTACCTTCGATCGTGCAGGCGACGCAGGAACCGCTGACATTCAGCGGACGTCCGGAAAGCAACATCAGCGATGGGTTTTCCACCTCTGTGAGTCCCTTATCCCCCATCTCAAACACGCCGATCTCGTTTGTCGATCCATAGCGGTTTTTAACACAACGCAGCAGACGGTAGTTGGAATGGCGGTCACCCTCAAAATACAGCACACAGTCCACGATGTGCTCCATCACCTTCGGGCCGGCAATCGCGCCGTCTTTGTTGACATGTCCGACAATAAAAGCGGGGACTCCAAGGCTTTTACACACCCGCATAATAGCCGAGGTACACTCACGCACTTGTGTAACACTGCCCGAGGCAGATGTGATCTGCACCCAGTTCATCGTCTGGATAGAGTCAACGATCAGCAGATCCGGTTTCTCATCCTGTACACATTGCAGAACGGTATCCAAATCGTTTTCGCATAGAATATATAAACGGTCGCTCGACACATTCAGTCGGTCAGCACGCAGTTTAAGCTGTCCTAAGGATTCTTCACCGGAAACGTACAATATGCGCAAGGACTCGCCAAGATGCGCGCAGATCTGTAGCAACAAGGTAGATTTACCAATGCCGGGATCGCCGCCGATAAGCATCAGCCCACCTCGTACAACACCGCCGCCCAGTACGCGGTCGAGCTCCTTTAGTCCGGTGTGATAGCGCTGCTTTTCATCCGGACAGATATCCGTGATCTTTTGCGCAGTCACCGCTACAGCTTGTCCAACGACTTTGGAGGAGACCGTCGTCTGCACGAGTTCCTCCATGGAATTCCACGCACCGCAAGATGGACAGCGACCGTACCATTTGGTGGATTCTGCCCCGCACTCGGTGCACACATAACAGATTTTTGCTTTCGAAGCCAAGCGGTTCACTCCTCACTCACTGTGATAAACTTCCAACACCCCAACAGCGATCGCCAGTGCCATCTGCTGTTGATAGGACGGAGTCTTCAGCTTCTCGCATTCCTGCGGATTTGATAAAAAACCACACTCAACCAAGATCGCCGGTTTTGTCGTCCGATGGAGCAGATAAATACTGTCCGTCGCCATTTTTAATTCACGCGTATTATCCGGCTGAACCAGCGAACAGATCGACGCGCGCACAGCAGTTGCCATTTCGTTGCTTTTTGGATGTGTCGCAGAATAAAACACCTGCGCACCGTCATATTTTGCAACGGAAAAATGATTCTGATGAATCGAAACAGTCGCCCGCGCCGCGTCATACAACTTAAGACGATTGTTCATATCGCTGACCTTCATCTGGCGCGTTGTCGTACAGCCGGTATCGTGGATCGAAATGTCAGCATCGCGTGTCATCCGCGTCGTAACGCCAAAAACCGTCAACAGATCCCTCAGATCCTGCGCAATCGCAAGATTAAGGGATTTTTCCAGTGTGCCGTCCGCGGCGCAGGCACCACCGTCTTCCCCGCCGTGTCCGGGATCGATCAGCAAATACGTATCAACCGACGGTGTCAGCGTGCGACGCGAAACAGCTATGGTATGAGCGCACACGATCATAACCGCAACGCACACAAAAAACAAGGTACGAAACACCCATTTCAGCCATTGTTGCATTCCACTCACCTCAACATCAGCCTATGAGCAAAACGCAGCGGAATATACGTGCAAATTATTTAGAAGCCGTCTTTTTGTAGACCATCCGTTCACGAATGGAGATCTGACGATATCCGAGATAGTACCCAAGCCAGCACACAATCGGCACAAACAGCAACGTCGCACCGACCGCCAACAGCGACCCAACGGACAATTCCGTTGCCGTCGTTGCCCCCAACTCTACCGCATCAATATACGGGATGAATGGAGTATTGATCAGACGGTGCCACTTGAGAATGACCGACGGAAAAGTCCCAAATCTCCCAAGAATAAGAAGGAAATACAGGATCGCCTGCGGAATTGATGCCACAAGACCGACCTTAAGGCCGAAACGCACATCCTTCTGCAAGCGCCCGAGTTGAACATAGTTTTCATCGTGACTACCCATATTCCACAACATATTATAGGGGAAAATTCCGTAAATCAGCCAAGTGAAAATACTGGAGATCACACCTACGACCGCCGTATTCTTAGGCGACATTGAGCGAAGCTTTATGATCACTTGATTATCCTCAAGATGAATTTCCGCCTCCCGATCCTCACCATCAGCATATGTGTGCGATATGACCAGCTGCGGATTTTCTCCGTTCTCGTCATACTGGTATATCTCATAGCCGGATATTTCTCCCATAAAACTAAGCCCCATCGCATCGATCGACAGCCATACGATAAAACATAAGATCGAGGCAAAAACCAAGCGCAACCAGACTTGGAAGGCAGATTTCCACACGTTGTTTTTGTTCTTTGCTGACATACTGTAACTCTCCTTTATTCGATCGATTCTCCGTTTTCGATCGCGGTGATCATATCTACGCGCGTCTGATGGCGTCCACCTTCAAACGGTGTGTCTAACCACGCTTCTACAATCATCCTCGCCAGTTCAACACCGATCACTCGCGCGCCCAAAGCGAGCATATTGGCGTCGTTGTGGGCACGAGTCATCTTCGCAGAATACGGATCACTGCACAAAGCACAACGAATGCCCTTCACTTTGTTGGCAGCCAACGAGATGCCGATGCCGGTGCCACAGATGACAATACCGCGCTCACATTCCCCGCTTGCCACAGCGCGCGCCGCTCGCATACCGAATACGGGATAGTGGCAACTATCTGTCGTATAGGTGCCGAAATCCTTATATTCCAGTCCGCGCGCGGACAACAGTTCCTCAACCTCTCTCTTCATTTCCAATGCCGCGTGATCACAAGCAATCGCAATCATATCGCACCTCCGAAATCTAATTATATAACCAACCCGCCGTTCGGGGCGATGACCTGTCCGGTGATGAACGTCGCCTCGTCCGACACAAGGAATGCGACAGTATTCGCCACATCGTTCGGTGTCCCCAACCGCATCAGCGGAGCTTCCTCAGCGAGCGCACGCAGCGTTTGGTCGTCATAGCCCGCCATCATATCGGTCTGTATAACGCCGGGTGCCACACAGTTGACGCGCACACCGGCTGGACCGACTTCCTTAGCCAGTGCTTTTGTTAAACCGATCACACCCGCCTTTGCCGCAGAATAGTGCACCTCGCACGAACCGCCAACCTGCCCCCACATCGAGGAAATATTGACGATCACGCCCTCGTGGCGGCGAATCATCTGCGGTAAAAACTCACGACAGGTATGAAATGTGCCGGTGAGATGCACGCCGATCATTCTATCCCAGTCTTCATAAGACAGGTCGGTAAACAATTTTTGTTGTGCGATACCGGCGTTGTTGATCAGCACCGATACCTCGCCCATCTGTTGCGTCACCGCTGTCAACAACGCTTCAACAGACGTACGATCGGAAACATCACAGCAAAAAGCCGTCGCCGTATGACCGTCATTGCGCAGTTGTTTGACAAGTGCATTTGCCTGATCGCCGGCAGAATGATAACACGCTGCGATGTCATAGCCCATTCCGGCTAAACGCACTGCCACCGCACGACCGATCCCGCGAGCGGCACCGGTCACCAACGCTACCTTACCCATAATCACAGCTCCAATTTAATGTCGTGAGCGGTTTTTTCATATTTGTCAAACACCACACCGGTCATACGGAACATTAGTTTTGATGCTTTGACCGAATCGCTGTCGCCATACTTGTCAGACAGATAAACGATGCGTTTTACCCCCGCCTGAATAAGCGCCTTTGCGCACTCGTTGCAGGGAAACAGCGTCGTATACACTGTAGAGCCGTGAATGTTACCGCCGGAATAATTAAGAATAGCGTTAAGCTCAGCGTGACAAACATACAGATATTTGGTACCCATCGGCTCACCGTCACGTGCCCACGGCATCTCCTCATCCGCACAGCCGATCGGCATACCATTGTAGCCGACAGAAAGGATCTTATTATCCTTCCCGACAATGCAGGCACCAACCTGTGTGCCGGGATCCTTACTGCGCTGAGCCGACAGCAAAGCGATCCCCATAAAATAGGCATCCCAACTTAAATAGTCCTGTCTTTGATCCATTTTACATATCCTCCTTGTGGAGTAATTGCGGCAACAGCGCCGCATATTGACGAAATGCACCGGGGAGTGCATATTCCTCCTGCAGTTCCCGTAAAGTGGCGGCGGCAAAACCACTCGGCATCGCGCTGTGCGGCATTCGATACAACCGCCCCGTCATATGCCATTCTACGTGCGAAAAAATATGCTTTGCTGACGGTAAATTATCCACAAATCGGCAATGATTGAGTATCTCCTCGGGCAGTAAAGCCTCTTCTTTTTCCGTCAGTACATTCGGTAATTCCCAGAGATTGGCTAACAAACCCACGCTCGGTCTTTTGTGGAGCAAAACTCGCGGCGGATCTCCCGCCACACATACCACAGCAACAACGCGCTGCTCGATGCGGCGCGCTTTTTTCTTTGATCGCACGGGCAAGGATGCAACTGTCCCATCTATATAAGCGCTGCAATCGGTATTCCACGGACAAGCAGCGCAATTCGGCGATGCTTTCGGCAGGCAAACCGTCTCGCCAAGCTCCATCAGCGCCTGATTAAACCGTCCCGCGTGATGCTCCGGCAACATCTGCCGCACAATGGCGGCATAATGCTTCTTTGCTCCGGCGGATAACACATCCGTGTCATCTCCCGTCAAACGCGCGAGTACCCGCATAACGTTTCCGTCAACCGCAGGGACGGGAATATCATAAGCAATCGACGCAATTGCTCCCGCAGTATACTCACCAATACCGGGCAGCGAAAGCAGTTTCTCGACATCAGCAGGCAATTCGCCGCTGTATTTCTCCACGATAATACGCGCCGCCTTTTGCAGATTGCGCGCGCGGCTGTAATAGCCAAGTCCCTCCCACAGCTTGAGCAGCTGTTCCTCGGAGATAGATGCCAACCGAAACACATCGGGGCAAGCCTCCATAAAACGATGATAATACGGAATAACCGCCTCAATACGTGTCTGCTGAAGCATAATCTCCGATATCCACACACGATAGGGATCAATGCTCATGCGCCACGGAAGCTCTCGACAATGCGCTGTATACCACTCACTAAGCAGTTCAGCACAGCGAGCGAGGTTCGGCGTGTTCATTTTGCCTCCTGACGGGCACGAAGCTCGCGCTCCGCTTGCGGCAACCGTAGATACGACGGGAGTAACATCTCATTAGAGAGCACTTCACCATCACGCAACTTAAGCATCGCCGCTGCCGCTACATTCGCTGCCGACTGATACCGTGAGGCAATCGGTGAAACAGATACATTGAGCACGTCGTTACTGAAAGACGCATAGCATACCTGCGCGCCGTCGCCAACAAGAACGATCGGCTTATTCAGCGGCTCAAGGCGCGATTTGAGTTCCTTCAGCGATATTGCTTCATCGTCAGACAACCGCTGTAATACACCGCAGGTGTCGATTGAAAACAGCGCGGTATACACCTGCTGACAGCGCGCATCCATTGCGCAACAGATAACTGCATCCATTGGCAAACCGCGAAAGCACTCTGCCATCGCCGCCAACGTCGACACCTCGATGCAGGGTTTTTCTTCTGCAAAGGCGAGCCCCTTTACAGCGGAAACGCCAATTCTCACGCCCGTGAACGAGCCGGGACCGTTGCACACCGCGAGTGCATCGATGTCTTTCATCGATAAGCCATTGATGCCGAGCGCGTGTTTGATCATCGGCATCAATGTCTGGCTATGTGTCGATTTGGTATGTGCATAATAAGAAGCGAGCAACTGTTCATTCTGCAATATTGCGCAGGAAACAGGCGTCGCCGATGTGTCGACCGCTAAAATCGTCGGCATTGTGTTACTTCCTTTCTATCTGTCGCGTGTTTTCGTCTACGCGAGTAAAATACAGACGGATGGCGTTTGATGGCAAGGCATTTTCTATGTTCTCGCTCCATTCAACCGCAAGAATGGCACCTGTCTCCAGATACTCAAAGAAACCGGTGGAATACAGATCTTCCCATCCGCTGATGCGGTACATATCAAAATGTACCAGCGGCGGTACGCCGCCGTAATCGTGCACCAAGGCGAAAGTCGGACTGGAAACCTCCGCATCCAAGCCGAGACCGCGCGCGATCCCGCGGACAAGTTGGGTCTTCCCCATTCCCATACCGCCGAACATCGCCACGATGTCTCCGGCTTTCAGTTCTTTTGCCAACTGTTCACCGTATTCCTCGGTTTTTGCCACAGAATCAGATATGTAACAGGAATTCATCGTTATAACCCCATCCCGGACGAATCATTAATATACATTTCAGCCTATTATAACACATTTTTTCTAATAATAGAAGAGGAAACTTGCATAATTTCAAAAAGTTTATTATAATAAAGAAAAACCTGTTTAAATAAAATGAATTAATGTCCTGAAAGGGGCGATGCTGATGCAGCTACGCTCGCCGAAACGCTCTCTGCAAGCGTTTGTACAAAACTCAAATATTCGCCTCATTCTAATCTGTGCCGCAATCACGGTATACGGCTGTCTGCTGGTCTATTCCGCTTCCCATGGATACGGCTACGGTTTTAGCGGCGCGTCTACCCATATCATCACTGCCGTTATCGGCTTCATCGCCGCATTACTCATCTCTCAGGTCGACTATGATAGCATCTGTAATCTGTGGCCTGTTTGGACTGGTCTCTCAATACTGCTGATGCTACTCACCTTTACTCCGCTTGGGCTCAACGCCAGCGGAACAGACGACACGGCATGGCTAGGCATCGGCAGCCTGACCTTTCAGCCCTCCGAGCTGATGAAAATCGCATTTATCATCACGTTTTCCGTACATCTTTCGGCAGTACAGGATAAGATTCGCCGTTTCAAGACGGTTTTACTGCTTGGTATACACGCGATGATCCCGATCGGTTTGGTCTTTCTGCAGGGTGATGACGGCACCGCAATCGTATTTATCATGATCTTTCTGTCTATGCTCTTTGCCGCGGGCGTTAATCTACTGTATTACGTCATCGGTCTGACCGGCATCTGTGCCGCCATCCCCATTCTCTGGTCAATGATGAGCGAAGATAAAAAAGCGCGAATTTTATGCATCCTCCCCCCCTACGTCGAAAAGTATCTGCAAACAGCAGGTTGGCAGCAATACGAAGCTCTGAAAGCAATCGGCTCCGGACAGTTAACGGGCACCGGTTATCTAAATACAAATAACGGCTCACTGTTTGCCAGAAATAACGACCTCGTTTTTACCGTTGCCGGCGAAGAATTCGGCTTTATCGGCTCCATTCTGCTGCTTCTGCTTTTGTCTCTGCTTCTATACGAACTGTTCCGCTGCGCAACGCAGGCACGTGACCCGCTCGGCACTTATATCAGCGTTGGTATGCTGGCGCTCGTCGGTTTTCAGTCGATCATCAATCTTGGTATGAACCTGCGTCTGCTGCCCGTCATTGGCATCACTCTTCCCTTCTTCAGTGCGGGCGGCAGTTCTGTCGCTACACTGTATCTCGGCATTGGCTTGGTGCTCAGTGTTTCCTTCTCGCAGAACACCCGAAGACGAAAAGACCTATTCTAATAATTTAGCTGGTGAGATATATGAATAAGAATTCTATCACTTTAAAAAACGGTATATCCCCTACTCCGTACTGCCACAATTCTCTCACTCCCCGCACAAGTCAGCATCTGCATCCGCACATCGAGATCGACTACATCGTTAAGGGGCGATACATCTATTCGCTCGATGATAAAAGCTTCGAATTGCAAGCCGGCGACATCATTTTTCTTCCATCGTATACACTGCACAGTTTTCAAGTGCAAACCAAGGAATATGAACGTCTCATCGTGGCGTTTAAACCGGAGGACCTTGGACTCATCGGTGATCTTATGCAAAACAACCGTTTTTCATCCTATTTGATCCGAAAGGATCAATTGGATCCTGTTCTGCCGAATTGCGAATCTCTCATACGTGATCTACGTTGGAAGGTGAATAACAAGAATCCTCTAAAACAACTTAATGCATACAACGACTTGGTCAACCTATGCTACTCATTGGCTAATATTGTTGGCATAAAAAAGGCAACGCAGGCTAAAAGCGAACTCTGCAAGAAGGCGCTAGACATCTGTAACGCAGGATTCAATCAAGCTGATTTTAACGCTAAAAAGGTTGCTGAGGAGTTATTTATCAGTCGTTCGCGTATTGAGCAACTGTTTATCCAGCAGATGCATATCAGCATCAAGAAATATATTATCCTTATGCGCGTCAACTACGCAGAATCCCTGCTGTTGCAAACGGATCGCCGCATCGCTGCAATCTCAAACGAGGCCGGATTCGGCAGTGTTCGCTCATTTAACCGTATATTTTACGAACACAAGCATATGACTCCGCAGGAATGGAAAAATGCCCACCGCAAATAGTGCAAAGAGAGAGTGCCCGATCGGGTACTCTCTCTTTTTGGGTACGCCTTGATTCGTAGAATAAGGCGTTTTAGGACATTTGGGCTTAATGATACGAATCAGAGATTCGCCGTAGTAGCATAAAAACGGCAAGGACGCATTAATTATTCATTATTCATCAGCGAAGCGGCTTCAATATTCATTATTCATTTGAAAATCCGTTCTCGTTTAATGAATAATGAATGATGAATATTGAAGAATGAATAATACAAACAAAAATCCGTTCTCAAGAGAGAACGGATTTTTGTTTGTGTGTTTTGAACTAAGTGACACGAATTTAATGTGCCTGAACGCCAAGAATTTTCAATTGTTCTGCCAATCTATTCTTTTCTATACTATAATTTATTGATTTCCGCCAACCTTGCCTTTTTTTATCAAGCCATTAAGACCTGTCCCATATCCTCTTTTAGTAAAAATTTTAAGCACCAGCGGAATGATGGTTATGTAAGAAACAACCATTAAAAAAGAGAATAAACTCAAGATGAGTCCTGGCCTAACATTATCAAATGTTCCCTGCTTTATACATTTATAAAGAGTCCATGCTTGAACAAAAAACGGCAAGAAAAAAACGAAGAATAGCATCTGACCCACAAAAGCCCATGATTCCTGACCGGGAATCAATGACAACAGACAAAATGCTTCAGGTATTAAAATCCAAAGCAATGCCCGTTTTGCTGTTGTTCTTTTGATTAGTTTCAAATCAGCATCGTTAAAGTTTCTTTCTTCTGCCCACTCTCTAAAATCTTTTTGACCGTACGAAATCATAATCTCTCCTCCTAATATACCAAATTGGGATATTAGTATTATACCAGTGTGGGATAATAATGTCAAGAGGTGATTTCGTGCGTTTAAGAGAAATCAGAAAATCAAAAGGCATTTCCCAACTCAAAATGGCAATGGATTTAAATACTAATCAAAACACCATTAGCAGATACGAAACCGGTGAACGAGAGCCTGGCATAAATGACCTTATGAAAATTGCAGATTATTTTAATGTTTCCGTCGATTACCTGCTTGAAAGAACAAACAACCCTAAAATACAAAAATGAGCCGTGAAATTCACGGCTTTTTCTTATAGCATAAAGCGGCGGAGCCGCAAGGGCGAATCCTAATTATTCATTATTCATCAGTTTGCACGAAGTGCAACATCGTTTATGTGAAGCATCACATCGTTTACACCGCAAGGTGTAACACCGTTTGCCGTAAGGCAACATCGTTTTGTGTCTGCAAGCGGAATGATGTTGACCTATCGGTCAAATGATGTTTGCGGTTTCACCGCAAAACGATGTTGTGTCCTACGGACACAAACACAAAAAGAAAGACACGATTTTCATCGTGTCTTTCTTTTTGGAGCTGCTAACCAGATTTGAACTGGTGACCTCATCCTTACCAAGGATGCGCTCTACCGACTGAGCTATAGCAGCATATGGCGACCCGGAACGGGCTCGAACCGTCGACCTCTAGCGTGACAGGCTAGCGTTCTAACCAGCTGAACTACCGGGCCATATTTGTGGTTGTCGCTGACAACATTGGCTATTATACTGGATTGAGCCGCATTTGTCAACACTTTTTTCGCATTTTTCTTCGGTTTTTGCGCATTTATTTCGTGGTAAGAAAAAACCGCCGAACGCACGCAGCAGCGCACATCAGGCGGTATTACTTTAGCGGCAATACGATCTGCATCAGCAACAATCCGATGACGCCCGGTACACCCAACAAGGTGCCGCATCCTGCGGTAAGCCAACTGAAGCCGAGCGACACCCCGGTCAATCCTGAGGTAAGATTCACCAACGCAATCGCACCAAGCCCCTGCACTCCTGATGCGCACAGCCGCCTAAGCGGCTTATCGCTGCGTACAGCCGCGGTAAACACTGCGATCGCCGTGAGCACCAATGCCGTGATCAATCCTATCTGCAACCACATTATCCCCATTTTATCACCCTATTCTCCCCACAAATGGCTCTTCTCCGCGCAGGCAATACCCTGCTCGCGTGCCGTCCGCAATAAATACCGATAACGCGCGCGCAGCGACTCCATCTCATAGATGCAGCCCTCGATCAGGTCGGGGTCGCTCTCCATTGAAAAGCGGTTCTCCACCAGATCTATTTGCTGACAAACCTCGCGGATCGCCTCAATCGTCGGATGCGGTGCCTCGTCCGCGCGCAACAGCACCTTTTTGAGCGTATTCTCCATCCTTATCTACCCCATCTCTTGTGTCATTCTATGTTGAGTATGGGCAGAATAGACGTAATCTAATCAAAAGAGAAAGAAAAAACCACCTATCAAACGTGATAGGTGGTTTCAGCTTTCTGTCGATTAGTTCGCCGCGGTGGTTGTGGTGGTGGTCGCCGCCGTCGTCGTGGTCGTAGTAGATGCCGTGGTAGTGGTCGACGAGGTGTCGCTCTCCTTATAGCTTGCGAGAGCCTGCGGGTTAAGGAACTGAGTCACCAGCATACCGGCAAACACGAGAATGAAGAACGCAATCGCGATAATCTTCGTCCACTTCGCCAGACGGGCATCCCACGTCTTCGCCATCGTCTTATCCATAAAGGAATCAGCGGCACCGGAGATCACGCCGAGGTTCGCCTGGCGGCCCTCCTGGAACAGCACGACCACGATGATCAGCAAAGAAAACACGATCAAGATCGCACCAATAATATACTCATAAACAGACATACATTTCCCTCCAGAAACATTTTGCTCATATAGACACCTAGATATATTACCATAGATTTTTATGAAATGCAAGCAAAATCTTCAATTTTTTCGAATATTCGGTTTTCTCCTGCACAAACTACGGTCAGCAACGGTTATTGATTCGAAAGCGTTTGCCGTAACCGCTGCCGAGAACCGCTATCGATGAGTTATCGTCGGCAGCGGTTTTCTTTTTACAGCAGAGACAGTTGCTCGCCGAAATCCTCCGCCTGCGGCATCGCACCTGCGGCAGGCAGTGTCTTCGTGCGGTAGCGGTTCTCCTTTGTCAGCGAGCCGACAACATACGGCTGCACCGATTGCAGATGGTGTTTACCTTTGACGGTCATCACCTGCACACCGATGGTGTTACGGGTAGATTTCGCCGTGATCGCGCCGGTGTGCACCAGCAGGCGGCGACCCGAGGTAGCCGTCAGCACAAACTCAGTGTCCGCAGGGATATAGAACATCGCCGCAACGGGCGACTTGTCTGAATAAGCACCGATCAGTTTGCGACGGTTGGTTTTGGTCGCGTAGGCACTCATCTCCACTTTTGCCGCCTTGCCGTTCTCGAAGAAGAACAGCATATAGCCCGTATACTCGCTGAGTACCGCCATATATCGCGTTCCCTCCCCCTCGTCGAAGCCGAGCTTAGCGGGGATATAGTCGCCCATTACGCTGGTCTTAGTGTCTTTAAAATCGGCGACACGGCTCTTGTAGACGTTGCAACGATCACCAAAGAACAGCAGCTCTTTCGTGTTCGAACTCTCAACCGTCTGTATGATCTCATCGCCCTCTTTGAGCTTGTGTTCACCGCTCATACGCAACGACTGCGGGGTGATCTTCTTGAAATATCCCTCGCGGGTGAAGAACAGCGTGCAGGGATAGTCGACAACCGTCTCTTCCTCTGCCTGCACCTCTTCGATGTCGGTCGCATAGATGAGCTGTGTGCGGCGCGGCTGTCCGTATTTCTTCGCGACAGCGCCAAGCTCGTCGATGATAATGCGACGGATGCGCGCCTTACTTTTGAGGGTCTCCTCGAGTTCCTCAACCGCCTTTTCGAGATCGCTGACATCCGCCAGACGCTTGACGATATACTCACGGTTAAGGTGGCGTAGCTTGATCTCGGCGACATACTCTGCCTGTACCTCATCGATGCCGAAGCCGATCATCAGGTTCGGGACGACCTCGTCCTCCTCGTCGGTCTCACGCACGATCTTGATCGCTTTGTCGATGTCGAGCAGAATCTTTTCGAGCGCTTTGAGCAGATGCAGACGTTCCTTTGCCTTGGACAGATCGAAATAGGTGCGACGACGAACGCTCTCCATACGAAACGCGATCCACTCATCCAACAGACCTGCGACTCCCATCACCTGCGGTACGCCGCCGATAAGAACGTTAAAGTTGCAGCCAAAGGAGTCCTCCAGCGGAGTCATCACGTACAGCTTGTTCATCAGCTTATCGGGATCAGTGCCACGCTTAAGGTCGATGGTGATCTTAAGGCCCTGCAGATCAGTCTCGTTACGGATGTCGTTGATCTCACGCACCTTGCCCGCCTTCGCGAGCTCCGCAACCTTAGTGATGATCGCTTCGATCGAGGTAGAATACGGGATCTCGGTGATGTCGATACAGTTATTGGACTTATCGTAGGAATAGACCGCGCGCACCTTGACGCTGCCACGTCCCGTCTCGTAAACCTTTTGCAACAAGTCGCGGTCATAGATGAGCTGTCCGCCACCGGGGAAATCGGGACCTTTGAGGGTCGAGAGAATGTCATGCTCAGGATCCTTCATCAGCGCGATGGTGGTCTCGCACACCTCCTGCAGATTAAACGAGCAGATGTTGCTCGCCATACCGACGGCAATGCCGAGGTTATTGTTCACCAAGATTGACGGGAAGGTCACCGGCAGCAGGGACGGCTCCTTCATCGTCGCGTCGTAATTGTCAACAAAATCCACCGTATCTTTGTCAATGTCGCGGAACAGCTCCTCTGCGATGGGTGCGAGTTTTGCCTCGGTATAACGTGAAGCGGCACACTCCATATCGGTGGAATATGCCTTACCGAAGTTCCCCTTTGACTCTACATAGGGGTGCAACAACGCCTCGTTTCCGCGAGACAGACGCACCATCGTGTCGTAGATCGCCGCGTCTCCGTGGGGGTTGAGTTTCATCGTCTGACCGGCGATGTTGGCGGATTTAATCAGATTGCCTTTGAGCAAGCCCATCTTGTACATCGTGTACAGCAGCTTGCGGTGCGAGGGCTTAAAGCCGTCGATCTCAGGGATCGCACGGGACATAATGACGCTCATCGCGTAAGGCATATAGTTCTCGCGCAACGTGTCGGTGATGATCTGATGCTCCACCTCGCCCGCACCTGTGATGTGGGCGTTAGAGGGCAGACCTTTGACCTTCTTTTCGGGTTCTTTTTTGCTCTTTTTACCAGCCATTTGTCTTTCCCTCCTTTACTCCAGATCCAGCATATCGAGGTATTCCGCACCGTGCTCAGCGATAATGCGCTTACGCCCGTCAAGGTTGTCGCCGAGCAGCACATCAAAGACCTGCGCCGTCTCCTCAACGTCGGTAGGTGTGACCTTCACGAGGCGGCGGGTGGCGGGATTCATCGTCGTCAACGACATCATCTCGGGCTCATTTTCACCAAGTCCCTTGGAGCGCTGGATGGTAAATTTCTGCCCGTCAATACCCTCGAGGATCGCCGTTTTTTCTCGGTCGTTGTAGGCAAAATAGGTATCGGTCTTGGTGTTGATCTCATAAAGCGGTGTTTCTGCAATGTAGACATACCCTTTTTCAATCAGCGTGGGAGTCAGTCGGTACAGCATCGCGAGCACCAGTGTGCGGATCTGAAATCCGTCCACATCCGCATCGGTACAAATGATGATCTTGTTAAAGCGCAACAGCGACAGATCAAAAGTCGCGAGGTTCTTATTCGCCTTGGAGCGCACCTCGACACCGCAGCCCATGATCTTGAGCAGGTTGACGATGATCTCGCTCTTGAATATCTTATCAAACTCCGCTTTCAGACAGTTGAGGATCTTACCGCGGATCGGGATGATCGCCTGAAACTCGGAATCGCGTGCCTGCACGCACGCGCCCATAGCCGATTTACCCTCCACGATGAATAGTTCCCGCTCGTTCACGTCGCGACTGCGACAATCCACAAAACCGGGAACACGGGACGCAAGATCGTTGCTCGACTGCAGGGTCTTTTTGAGATTAAGACGGGTGGTCTCCGCCTTTTCACGGCTGCGTTTGTTGACCAGCACCTGATCGCACAGACGGTCAGCGTCCATCTTGTTCTCTATGAAATACACCTCAAGGCTGTGGCGCAAAAATTCGGTCATCGCCTCTTGGATAAACTTATTGTTGATCGCCTTTTTGGTCTGGTTCTCATACGAGGTCTGCGTCGAGAATGAGGACGACACCAGAACTAAGCAGTCCTGAATATCCTGAAAAGTGATCTTCGATTCGTTTTTGAGGTATTTGCCGTTCTTCTTTAAGTAGGCGTCCACCTGCGAGACAAACGCACTCTTAACCGCCTTATCGGGCGAGCCGCCGTGCTCCAACCAACTGGAGTTGTGATAATACTCGAGCAGATTGACCTTGTTGGACACGCACATCGCAACATTGAGCTTGACTTTATACTCAGGCTTGTCCTCACGATCGCGACCGACGCGCTCCGCCGTCCAGGTCTGCACGGCGGTCATTGTATCCTCACCCGCGATCTCCTTGACATAGTCCGCAATGCCGTTCTCGTACTGATAATCCTTCACATCAAAGCTGCCGCCGTGCTGATCACGAAAATGGAACAACAAGCCGGGATTGACGATCGCCTGACGGCGCAAAATGTCGTCAAAATACTCCACAGGCGCGTCGATGTCAGTGAACACCTGAATGTCGGGCTTAAAGCGGATACGAGTGCCGGTATCTTTCCTGGCATACGGCTCTTTTTTTAGGCCGCCGACATTCTCTCCGTGCTCAAAGTGCAATGTGTACAGAAAACCGTCGCGTTTGACCTCGACGTCCATATACTCGGATGCATACTGCGTTGCGCAGGCACCCAAACCGTTAAGACCAAGCGTGTAGTCCTCGGTGTCGTATTTACCGCCCGCATATAGCTCACAGAAGATCAGTTCCCAATTGTAGCGCTGTTCTTTCTGGTTAAAGTCAACAGGCACACCGCGACCGAAATCCTGCACCTCGATGGAATGGTCTGCATAGCGGGTGATAACGATCTTGTTGCCGTAGCCCGCACGCGCCTCGTCCACAGAGTTGGAGAGGATCTCGAATATAGCGTGTTCACAGCCCTCCAGCCCGTCCGAGCCGAACATAACGCCGGGGCGCTTACGCACGCGGTCAGCACCCTTTAGAGCGGTGATACTCTCGTTAGTATAGGCAGTTTTTTTCGTTGCCATGTAAAGCATCATCCTTTACTAGATACAGTATTACAATTACCTATTTTAACCTATATGTTGGGGTTTTGTCAAGATGGTTCCGAGCTTTTGTGCAGATGGTTATCTTGTGAAGTTATTCGATAAAATATGTAATTGGATTGACATATATACGAAATCGCGCTATGATACGAGAGTATTATTCGTGAGTAATATTGTCGAAAGGAGTATCGTTATGGCGGAGAATTATCAGCGGATGCTGGATAATGAGCTACAGCGCATTACCGAGAGCGGACACGTGCCGAGCTTACTCCTGCACAGCTGCTGTGCACCTTGCTCGAGTTATGTGTTAGAATATCTCAGCCGTTATTTCACCATCACGGTACTGTATTATAACCCAAATATCAGCCCCTCCGAGGAGTTTAACCGCCGAGCAGAGGAGCAGCAACGGCTGATCAGCGAAATGCCGCATCACCACCCCATTTCGTTGATCGTCGGCAAATACGCACCCCAACGTTTCGCCGAACTGGCCAAAGGCCACGAGAATGACCCCGAAGGCGGCGAGCGGTGTTTCGCCTGCTACCGTCTGCGGCTTGAGGAAGCCGCGCGAGCGGCAACGGACGGCGATTTTGACTATTTCACCACTACTCTATCCATCAGCCCTCTAAAAAACGCCGCCAAACTCAATGAGATCGGCAGGGAGCTTTCTATACGTTACGGTGTTCCCTACCTCTACGCCGATTTTAAGAAACGCGAGGGATACAAACGCTCGTGCCAGCTGTCCGCCGAGTATGGATTATATCGGCAAGATTATTGTGGATGTGTTTACTCTAAGCGCGATGCCGTTCATCGAAATAAGGACAAAAACCGTGACCAAAACGCTTGATTTTTTCGGGCAAATGTGATACACTTTTATCCAATCAATTATGTGCAGGCGTGGTGGAATGGCAGACACGTTGGTCTTAGGAGCCAATGCTTTGTGCGTGCGGGTTCAAGTCCCGCCGCCTGCACCAACACAAGAGGGCACCCATCGGGTGCCCTCTTGTGTTGGTGCAACTGGTGCTTTGAGGGTCTTGTTCCGCCATATTTTTCCGCAAGGAAAAATATCATTGTTTTCAGCCGAAGCTCAGACCAACCACAGCACATCCAACTCCCCTCGGCGAAAACAGGGGTTCAAAGTCCCGCCACACATTCGGCACCCATCGGGCGCCCTCTTGTGTTGGTACAGGCGGTGCTTTGAGGGTCTTGTTCCGCCTACCCAAACTCAATCCATATCGAGGTGATCCCATGCTCTCTCACCCCATTCCCCCGCTCTATGACAACTCCTCTGAGATCCTTATCCTAGGCAGCTTTCCGTCGGTCAAATCGCGTGAAGCAATGTTCTTCTATGGCCATCCCCAAAACCGCTTCTGGAGGGTGATCGCGGCGGTGTACGAGAGCAGAGAGCCTAAAACAATCGAGGAAAAACGGCATTTTCTGCTAAAAAATCACATTGCGCTGTGGGATGTTATCGCCTCTTGCGACATTGAAGGCAGTGCAGACAGCACAATCAAAAACGTACAAGCGAATGATCTGTCACCCATCCTGACCACAGCGAACATTCGTCAGATCTTCGTCAACGGCAAGACCGCCGAGCAATACTACAACCGTTATATCCGTTCGACGATCGGACGCGAGGCGATCTGCCTACCGTCGACATCACCCGCGAATGCAGCGTGGTCAGTCGAGCGGCTGACAGAAACGTGGAAAATCGTCAATAACCACTGAAACAGCAGAATGTTCTTGCATTATTTCGCAAATGCAGTATAACGATGATGAAATTACAAAACAGTGGTGACAACATATGAAAGAAGCATTGATCTGTGTGATGGATATCGGCGAGCAGATGCTGGTCTGCGGCGCAGAGATTCATCGTGTAGAAGACAGTATGGAGCGTATGTGCTACGCACTCGGCGCAAAACGCATCGATGTGTTCATCATCACCAGCAGTATGGTGGTGACGGTACACGATGCGAACGGTGATGCAATTACGCAAACACGACGTGTGCTCAACACCGGCACAGATATCGAGAAGCTTCACCTTCTCAACGAACTTTCCCGGGAAATCTGCAACAAAAACCTCCGCGTGGCAGAGATCCGCGAAAAATTCGACACAGTAATGCAAACAAAATCCTATCCGTTTTGGGTAGAATGTATTGCCTATGCCGTAATCGCAGGTGCCTTCACCCTATTCTTCGGTGGCAACCGAATCGAGTCGATCGTGTCACTGATCGTCGGCGCTGTCGTGCGTTTTGTGGTGCTTTTAGCGGACAAGAGTGCGATGAACAAGATCTTCGCCAAGTTTCTATGTTGCTTTATCGCGACCGCGATGGCGTTCATTGCGGTGCGTCTCGGCATTATAGAGACAGTGGATATGATCATCATCGGCAATATTATGACCCTCATCCCCGGCATTGGTCTAACCAACGCGTTGCGCGATCTGTTCACCGGCGACAGTATTTCGGGGCTTCTGCGCTCGATCGAAGCGGTGCTCATCGCGCTCGCCATCGGCGCAGGTTATTTCCTCTGCGCGTTTATTGCGGGAGGTGTTGCGTTATGACAAAAGCTGAGATCATCCAGATCATCACCGGTTTTATCGGCTCGTTAGGTTTCGCGATCCTATTTAATGTTCGCGGCAAAAAACTGATCTTTGCCGCACTCGGCGGCCTTGTCTCGTGGTCGATGTTTGTGCTTCTCGGTTTTCTTATTGAAAGCGAACCGATCCGCTATTTCATCGTTGCCGCCTCAATCTCGATCTATGCCGAGATGATGGCTCGTGTCCTGCGCACCCCCACCACGACCTTCATTATGACCGCGCTCATCCCTCTCATTCCCGGCGGTTCACTGTATTACACGATGGCATATGCGTTTGAGAGTGATTTGACCCGCTTCCTCGAAAAAGGCATCGACACGCTGCAACTCGCACTCGCGCTGGCACTCGGCGTTATTATTGCTGCCGCAGCAACCAAGACCCTCTTTCGCCTATTGCCGCAGAAAAAATGATCTATTTCATAGTTAGATGCAAAAAAGTGCCCGTAAAGTCGTTAGACTTTACGGGCACTTGCTTATTATTTTTAATCCGTGTTCAGTAACGCAATGCCAAGGTCAGTCAGTTGCTGTTCATCCACAGCAGAGGGACAATCGGTCATCAGCTCTGCCATATTCTGTACCTTCGGATAGGCAATCACGTCACGCAGGCTGGTCGCGCCCAGCATCTGCATCACCAAACGGTCAAGACCGATGCCCATACCGCCGTGGGGCGGTGCGCCGTAACGGAACGCATCTAACAGGAAGCCGAACTTCTGATGCGCCTCCTCCTCGGACATCCCAAGGGCGCGGAACATATGATTCTGCAGCTCGGGATCGGTGATACGGATCGAGCCGGACGCCAGTTCAATACCGTTAAATACCAGATCGTATGCCTTGGCATACACCTTTTCCGGGTCGGTGTCCAGATACGGGATGCACTCGTCAAGCGGCGAGGTGAAAGGATGGTGCATCGCAAGCCAGCCTTGGCTCTCATCGTCCCACTCAAAGAACGGGAACTCGGTGATCCATAAGAGGTTATTCCCCTCTCGCGGAATATTCAGCTTATTCGCCAGCTCCAGGCGCAGTGCGCCGAGCGTGGTGAGCACGTTCTTCTTCACTTTATCTGCGACGATCAGCACCACGTCGCCCTGCTCAGCACCCGCCGCAGCGAGCACCGCCTGCATCTCGTCCTCGGTGAGAAATTTACCGAACGAAGATGTGCAGTTTTCAGCCGTCCAGCGCACCCAAGCAAGTCCTTTACCACCGATGCCCTTGACCATCTCGGTGAGCTTGTCGATCTCTTTACGAGACAGGGATGCCGCCGCTCCCTTTGCGTTGAGGCAGCGCACAGAGCCGCCGTCTGCGACCGCCGAGGCAAACACGCCAAAACCACAACCGCGCACCGTGTCGGTCAGGTCAATGATCTCCATACCAAAACGAGTGTCGGGTTTATCCGATCCGTAACGCTCCATCGCCTCGTTATAGGTCAAACGAGGCAGCGGAAGCGGAACATCAACATCCAGCACCTTCTTGAACAAGGTCTCGACAAAGCCCTCAACCATCGCCAAAACATCCTCAACGTCCACAAAGGACATCTCGAGATCGATCTGGGTGAATTCGGGCTGACGATCAGCGCGCAGGTCCTCGTCGCGGAAGCAACGGGCGATCTGAATGTAGCGATCAAAACCCGCGACCATACTCAACTGCTTATACAACTGCGGCGACTGCGGCAGAGCGTAAAACTGCCCATTATGCACACGGCTGGGCACGAGAAAATCGCGCGCGCCCTCCGGCGTGGATTTAATCAAAATGGGGGTCTCGATCTCAATAAATCCATTGGAATCAAAGTAATCACGAATCACCTTGGTAATCTGGTGACGAAGAAGGATATTCTTCTGCAGATCGGGACGGCGCAGATCCAGATAGCGATATTTGAGGCGGGTGGACTCGGCAGTCACACAGTTCTCGACGATCTCGAAGGGCGGGGTCTCCGCCTTATTGAGAATGCGCAGTTCCTTCACCGCGATCTCGATGTCACCGGTGGGAATATCGGCGTTACGGGACGAGCGCACACGCACCTCGCCGCGCGCGGCGACAACATATTCACTGCGCAGAGAAAACGCCTTATCAAACACCGCCTTATCGGTATCCTGATCAAACGCCAACTGCACGATACCCGTGCGATCGCGCAGATCGACGAAGATCAGCTGGCCGAGGTCACGCTGACGTTGTACCCAACCAAACACCGTCGCTTCCTGACCCGCGTGCTCCTCACGAAACTCGCCGCAGTAAGCGGTGCGTTTTAATCCATTGATGGTTTCTGCCATAGTATTATCTCCTTTAACCGATTTCGGCAACCGTACCGAACAGATCTGTCATATCCGCCAGCTCGCGATCGAGTGATTTGCGGTACAACGTCGTATATAGACTGTCATCCAGACGGATCTCCTCCGTCTCGCCGGTGGTCATATCCTTCAGCTGTGCCAAGCCGGTCTCAAGCTCGTTATCGCCGACCACAATGGTATAGCGCGCACCGAGCTTATCCGCGTATTTCATCTGTGCTTTCAGTGAGCGGCCGACGATATCGCACTCGACTGCCACACCGCCTTCGCGCAGCTTTGTCGCCATCGCGAAGCAATGTTGTGCCGCTTTTGCGCCCATCGACACAAAGTATAATTCACACTGCGGTGCGGGCGGAAACTTACAGCCGTTCTCCTCCATCACCATCAGCAGACGCTCGAGCCCCATCGCAAAGCCCAGACCGGGTTGTGCCACCCCACCGAGCTCCTGCAACAAACCGTCATAGCGACCGCCGCCCGCAACGACCAAACCGTTGGGCGCGACCAACTCGAACACCGTGCGAGTATAATAGTCCAGACCGCGTACAATGTGAGTGTCTAACTCATAAGGCATCTCTGCCGCGTCCAGACAACCCTTCACCGACTCAAAGTGCGCGGCACAATCGTCACACAAATAATCGATCATCACCGGCGCCGTCGCGGCGATCTCATGGCAAACGGGCGATTTGCAGTCAAGAATGCGCATCGGGTTGCGCTCTAAACGGCCGAGACAGGTGCCGCACAATTCCTCCTTATGCGCCTCGAAATACGCGCGCAGTGCCTCATGATAACGGGCGCGGCAGGTCGGGCAACCGATCGAATTGATATGCAGTTTTACATCCTCCAGTCCAAGCGACTTGAGGATCAACAACGCCAGTGAGATCGTTTCGGCGTCCGCCTGCGGTGCCGCCGCACCAAAGCACTCGACACCGAACTGATGAAACTCGCGATAACGCCCCTTTTGGCTCTTCTCGTAGCGATAGCAGGATGTAACGTAGGAAACCTTTACAGGCAACGCATTGTTAAGAAGACCGTGTTCAAGCGCTGCGCGCGCCGCACCGGCAGTGCCTTCGGGTCGAAGCGTGATGGAACGACCGCCCTTATCCTCGAAGGTGTACATCTCCTTTTGCACAACATCGGTGGTCTCGCCGACCGAACGCTGAAAAAGGTTCGTATGCTCGAATACGGGTGTGCGGATCTCGCGGAAGCCAAAATCCTGCGCAATCGACAGCGCCGTGTTCTCGATATACTGCCATTTATGGCTGTCCTCGGGCAACACATCCAACGTGCCGCGAGGTGCCTGTGTGATCATATCCATAGGTATTCTCTCCTGTAATTAGGTATTTACGCGACAAAAGGGCACATATACTATATGCACCCTTACTGCCTAAAGTTTTATTCAGCGGGATTTACAATGTTGCGCCAATCAAGATCGCCGCGCTCCAGACCGTGGATGAGCACCTCGGCCGTGGCAATATTGGTCGCCACAGGAATGCCACGGATATCGCACAGGCGAAGCATATCGTAATCGTTCGGCTCGTTTGACTTCACCGTCAGCGGATCGCGGAAGAACAGCAACAGGTCGATCTCATTACAGGAAATACGCGCCGTGATCTGCTCCCCGCCGCCCTGAGAGCCGCTCATATAACGGGTGATATTCAAACCCGTCGCTTCAGCGACCAGCTTGCCGGTCGTTCCGGTAGCGCAGAGATTATGACGGCTCAGTATACCGCAATACGCGATACAAAACTGGACCATCAATTCTTTTTTAGCGTCATGGGCGATCAATGCAACATTCATATGAAACCAACCTCCTTATTTTAACACACATTCTTACATTTTTTCTAATTTTGCCAGCGGAATATGCGCGCCAAGATAGCGCTGGGCAATATTCGCAAAGCAAACAGCCGCGTTACAGTCATTCGGCAACGGACGACCGTTCGCGTTGGCAACGGCAACCGATTCATCCTCCGGAATGATGCCGAGCAACTGGATGCCCGCGGTGTCGATGATCTCGTCGACATCCGGCATCGAACCGTCCATCACCTTTGACGGGCGAAGACGATTAATGATCAGCCGCGACGGAATATCACAGTCCTCCAATAGACGTGAGATGATCTGCGCATCGCGGGCGCACACCATATCGGGTGTGGTCACCACCAGTGCCAGATCCGCCGCCGCAATCGCCGTCTTGAAGCCGCGCCCCACTCCGGCGGGACAGTCGATAATGATCTGATCGTAGTATTTCGTCAGCCCCTGACACAGAGCACGCATCTCCTCGGGACTACACATCTCCTCAAGGCTGATCGGTGCAGGCAGGACAAACACATTCTGGCACACGGGCGACGGGTATATCGCCTTAACTGGTTCGCAGTTGCCGGCGAATACATCCGCCAGATCGAACATTGTCGCACCGCCGACGCCCAACATCAAATCAAGACTGCGAAGACCCGCATCCGTGTCAATGAGCAGCACCCGACCGACCGAGCGGGACAACGCGTAGCCAAGACCCGCGGAAACCGTCGATTTCCCTGCGCCGCCCTTGCCGGATGTGACCACAGTAATGCGGCTCATTGTCCCACCTCCTCGTTTTGTCATTTATTCTCGCTAATGACCGATTATAGGTTAGTATAACATAAAGAAACATAATTGTAAACAGAAAATTCTTGCAACATCCGCAAAATCACGGCAAAATCACGCCGTAATCGGTGGGTGCATCGCCTGATTCCTTGTTGGCAAAATAAGCATCCAACACCTCACGGGCAACCGAAGCCGCCGCACTCGATGTGCCGTGCTCCATTACTACTGCGATCGCGACCTCCGGATCATCCGCAGGGGCATACGCAATAAACGTGCCGTGATCGGAGCTGTTGCTAATACCTGTTTGAGCCGTGCCGGTCTTACATGCCAGCGTATAATCGACCGAAGCAAAATATCGGCTGGCAGTACCCGACTTACCAACGGCGATCATACCCTGCTTGACGTACTCCATCGCGTCTTCACTCCACTGAGCGGTTGCCGCGATCTCGGGCTGAATAACGGTATCCGCGGCACTGTCGAAACTACGCAGAGAATGGATAAAGTGCGTTTTATAACGCACGCCCTTGTTTGCGATCATCATCGTATACGCAGCCAACTGAATGGGTGTATACGAGCCTCGCTGTCCGATTGCCAACTGTAAATAGTCACCCGGCACCCACGTGCCTCCGGCCGCCTGAAGAGATTCAGGCGTTTGCTGAACACCCGTGGATTCGCCGATCTCGACACCGGTGCGCTGTCCAAAGCCGTATAAGGACAGATAGCTGAACAAGTTACTGCCAAGCAAGCGTCCAACATCATAAAAATAATAGTTACAAGACTTCTCCAGCGCCTCGATGACCGTCAGATGGCGATGCAAACCAAGACAGTTCGGCGTATAACTGGGTGCATAGTACATATACGTTTTTGTACAGTCGATAGTGGCAGTTGGCGAAATCACGCCTTCGGTAATCGCCGCAAGGGCTACTCCCGGCTTAAAGGTGGAGCCGCAGGGAAATGTGCCGTACAACGCGCGATTAAACAACGGGTTATCTTCATCGCTGACCAGTTCATTATAATTCGTCGAATACGTAGACAAATCATAACTCGGCCACGATGCACACACCATTACACCGCCGTTTGTCACGTCCAGCATCACGGTCGCGCCGCTCTTGATGTCCTTACCCTTTCCCTCGGCAGCGGTTGCGCGGAGTTCCTTTATCATCGCGTCCATCGCGTCCTGTGCGGTCTTTTGCAGTTTGGAATCGATGCTCAGGATGACCGTCTGACCGGGGACGGGCGCAACGCTTTCCTCCTCCGAGGTGACGGTACCGCTGGAGTTCTTAACCAAAATGCGCGCACCGTCCTCACCACGGAGATAGGACTCGGCGGCAGCCTCAATTCCGCTCTTGCCGACCGTATCATTGTAGGAATAGCCCTTTTGCGACAGCTCCTCATATTCCTCAGCGTAAATCGGGCCGACACTGCCGATGATGTGGCACGCGATCTCCCCGCTAACGTACTCGCGCACGGGCACCGTGCTGACATCCACACCGGGGAAACGGTCGTTATTCTCAAGGATCCGATACATCGTCTCGCTCGAAACATCGCTGGCAAAGGTATACGGCGTGCGCTGACCAAAGCCCGCGACCGACATATTGTAATGAATGCCCGCCAAATAGCGCTGTTCCTCAGCGGAGTAATCCTCAAGCTCATAGAGTTCGATCATCTGGCTGAGGCAATTCTCCGCCGTGGCGTAGGTTGCCATACGCAAATAGTTCTTCAGTCGGCTGACGCCCGATTCTCGCTCTTCAAGAAACGTGTACGGTGCAGTTTCGGAGATCGGCAGCGTATCGTTCCACGTCTCCCCTTGCTCGCGCAACAGCTTCACAAGCGATAAAAGGCAGTCGTTTTGCTCCTGATAATCGCTGTGGGGAAAATAGTTATAATCCAGCACCACCGCGTAGCTCGTGCGGTTGGAAACGAGCGGGATCTGATTGCGGTCGAGGATCTCACCGCGGGATGCAGCGATCGAGATAGTCGTCTTTGTCCCCGCCTCAGCCAAACCGGCATATTCCTCCCCATCGATGATCTGTATATGAAACAGACGGACAGAAAAAATCCCGATGATGACCGCTAACGTGACAAACAGCGCCAGCACACGACGCATACTCAGTGAGCCGCTCGCTCTGTCTGTATTCAACATAGGCATCACCTCCGGAAAGAAAGTCACTTCTAATTATTTGCTTTTTGCCGTACAAAACGGGCGATCACATAAGCGAACCAGTAGACGATCGGTGTCAAAAGAACCGTATACAGCCCGTTTGGTAACAACACCTTGAACAACAACTCGCCTAAATTTTCTTTTTGCGGAATCACACAGCAAAAAAACCATTCAAGTAGCACGTGGACGAACACACCGCCCGAGCACAACAGCACCGCGGTGAAGAAATTCGCCCGCAGATACCATTCGACGAGCAAGCCTGCCGCCAAGCCCAACAGCAGTAAAACGAACGCATCAAACCCAAACACGCGAGACGAAAACACGCCCCAGAGAAGTCCCGCAAGAACACCGACCGCGGTGCCGGTTCGTGCGCCACCGAGAACGGCGACGCAAATAACAAACGTTGTCAGCGGCATCGGACGCGCAGAAAATACCGTGGGAAATATATTCGGTGCCGTCTGGAGAAGCAATACCAGCAGTGTGCTCAGACTGTAGATCAGCCAAGGCAAATAGCTCTTTTGCTGCAACAGCTGCGTCAATGGGTTGACATTTACACGCGTCTTCATACCGCTTCTCCTTTGCTTAGTTTTCTCCTTGTGTGGACGCTCCCTGCCCGTCAAAGGACGAGATCACCATCACCTGCTTGAGATTAAAAATGTCCGCGAAAGGCTCAACATCCGCATCCAGTGTCATACCGTCAGAAGCACTGTTGATCTGCTTAACCGTGCCGATGAGCAGTCCGCTGGGATAGATCCCGCCGATTCCCGAGGTCACGACATAATCCCCGACCGCCACACCGGAAGACCGTTCAAGCGTCGTCAAGCGCATACGGTGCTCACGCGCCATACCTACCGTACTGCCCGCAGTATAGCCCGTATCGCCCGTGCGGCTGATCTGCGCAGACACCTTCGTTGCAGGATCAAGGATCGTGCGCACCTTGGAATAAGTCAAGCCGACCTCATACACCACGCCGACCAGATCGCCGTTGGTGGTCACAACCGGATCATTAACCGACACATCGGCGTTTTTACCCGCTGAAATGGTGAAATTTCCATAGGCATCTGACGGATCACGTCCAATCACGCGACCGGAGGCAAACGTATAATCCGAATGCTCCTCGTGCAGGCCCAAAATCTCGTTATACCAGTCATTTTGCTGCTTTAGCTCGTCATAATCCACGATCTGCTGACGCAGAGAGGCGTTTTCCTCCAGCAGGGAATTGACCTGCGCCTGCAGATCGTCACCGCCGACCAAGCCGTTAAAAAAGCCGGAAACGCCGTTCGATACGCCGGTGATCAAGGACTGAAACGGCGTGATCACCGCGCCGGCAATCGTTTGCGGCAGGCTGACAAGGCCGCCTGTCGACGCACTATAGATCATTATACCAATTAGGATCAAGGCGACCACTGCCAAAACACGCACAAAAAAGCTTTTAAAAAAGTTCTTCACACCGTTTCGCTCCTTTCTGTAAAAATACCAAAAAGCGGAAGACAAGCCGTCTTCCGCTTGGTGATTTAAATTCGGCGGTTCGCGCGGAAATTGCTGACCATACCGATATCGAGGCACTTACCCGTGCCGATCGCCACACAGTCGAGCGGATTCTCCGCCACGTGTACCGGCATACCGGTCTCACGATTGATGAGCATATCCAGACCACGCAGCAGCGCGCCGCCACCGGTCAGCATAATGCCGTTTGTGATGATATCCGCGCTCAGCTCGGGCGGCGTGCGCTCCAACGTGGACTTGATCGCATCGACGATCGCACCGACGGGATCCGCCAGCGCTTCGCGCACTTCCTCGGCGGAGATCACGATGTTCTTCGGCAACCCGTCTACAAGGTTACGACCCTTAACATCCATCGAGGATTCGTTCTCATACGGGAACGCTGAGCCGAGCGTGATCTTCAGTTCTTCCGCTGTGCGCTCACCGATAAGCAGGTTGTACTTCTTCTTGATGTAGGAGATGATCGCCTCGTCAAAGTCATCACCCGCGACGCGCACGGACTGCGCCGTCACGATATCACCGAGCGAAATGACCGCGACCTCGGACGTACCGCCGCCGATATCGACGATCATACAGCCCGCCGCCTCAGAAACCTCAAGCCCTGCGCCGATCGCCGCCGCCATCGGCTCGGTGATCAGCTGAACGTCACGCGCACCCGCATTACGGGCCGCCTCATCGACCGCGCGGCGCTCAACCTCGGTCACGCCGGAGGGAATGCACACGATCAGGCGGGGACGATGGAACATCGTCGATTTGAGAGAACGCTTAATGAAATATCGCAGCATCGCCGACGTTACCTCGAAATCCGCAATAACGCCGTCCTTGAGCGGGCGAACAGCGGAGATCGAGCCGGGAGTACGGCCGATCATTTCCTTCGCCTCGCTACCGACAGCCATCACTTCGTCCTTTTTAACATCCACAGCGACAACCGACGGCTCACGCATCACAATGCCCTTGCCGCGCATATACACGAGCGTGTTTGCCGTACCTAGGTCAATACCGATATCGCGATTCAAAAAATCAAACAACATAGACAAAACTTCCCTTCCAATATTTTACGCTGACGTTATTTTTCATTCATTACAATATTATATACCGATTACAAGAAAATCTCAATACAAATTTGAAAAAATTTACAGAAATGCCTCTATTTCCTCATTCTCATTCGAAATCAGCGGTAAAATTCTGCAAAAAGCGGAAGAGCCGACCCGCCGGCAATCCCATCACGGTGTAAAAATCGCCGCAGATACCCTCCACAAACCGCATTCCGTAGCCTTGGATACCGTAAGCACCCGCCTTATCCATCGGCTCACCCGTTGCAACGTATTCTTCTGCTTCCTCACGAGTCATCGAGAAGAATTTTACGGTTACAATATCTGTAAAGCCATCTTCCTTTACGATTATTTTATCGCTGTTTGTGCGCACTAGCCACACACCGGTCATTACTTGATGCTCCCTACCCTGCAAGCTCATCAGCATATCGACAGCCTGCTGCTTTGATGTCGGCTTGCCGAGCAGTTTGCCCTCCAGCACAACCATCGTGTCCGCGCCGAGGATCACGCGATCAGCAAATTGTACCGCTACCTGCGCCGCCTTACTGCGGGCAAGCGCGCGTACCAATTCCGCGGGTGGAAGATGATCGGATGCTTTTTCGTCTGATGCGGGGCACGCCTCGAACGGCACGCCGCCGAGCGTGAGGATCTCCCGCCGACGCGGAGAGGCGGATGCCAGTATAATCCTCTTATCCTTCATCGCCGTTCTCCTCCGCCAGCTGAATCACGCGACAGCACAGCGCCGCGAGTTCATCCAAGCTCCTGATCTGCCCTGCCTCGCGGCGCATCGCAGCCGCGCCGTGCAAGCCGCTCATATACCATGCGGCGTGCTTGCGCGCTTCGAGCAACGCCACGCGTTCACCTTTATATTCCGCAGCGAGATTCACCTGCCGCATTAGATCCATCATCCTCTTCGCAATCGTCGGCGTGGGCAAAATGCGATCGTGCTCAAGATACGCCTCGATCTGCGCAAACACCCACGGCGCGCCCAGTGCTCCCCTGCCGACCATCAGCATATCGCACCCTGTCTGTTCTAACATCGCCGCCGCTGATTTCGCGTCGACGACATCGCCGTTGCCAATAACAGGCACGTTCACCGCTTCTTTGACCTGACGGATGATGTCCCAATCGACGGGCGGCGCATACATCTGGTCGCGGGTGCGCCCGTGCACCGTGATCGCATCCGCACCGCCCGCTTCGCACGCGCGAGCGACCTCCACAGCGTTGACTGTATCCTTGGAATACCCTTTTCGGATCTTCACCGTCACAGGAACGCTCACCGCGTCCTTCACCGCCTGCACAAGGCGGCGGCAAAGCTCAGGATCGCGCATCAACGCACTACCGCAATGATTGCCGACGATCTTCGGAGCAGGACAGCCCATATTAATATCGATCCAATCGGGCTTATATTCTAGCGCCATCACCGCCGCCTTGGCAAGAATGGCGGGATCATCGCCGAACAACTGCACCGCCGCAGGACGAATATCCTCATCCAATTCCAGCAATTCCGCGCTCTTACGATCACCGAAGGTCAGCCCCTTTCCACTGACCATCTCACCGACAACAAACGCCGCGCCGTAGTCCATACATATCCGACGAAACGCCCGATCGGCAACGCCCGCCATCGGTGCCAGCGCCGCGTGGCCCTTGATCTCTACATTCCCTATATACAAAACGTCATCCGTCCTTTACACAGTCTTGTACCAGTATACACGACTTTTGCCGATTTGAACAGCCTTTTTACAAAAAAAATTCCTCCCGCAGGTGCGGGAGGAATTTTTTGTTTAAGCGATTATGCCGATTAGACGTTCTGCGCGTACAGCTCGCCCAGACGCACCAGATGCTCGTAACGAGCCTTAGCGGTCTCCTCTGCCTTGTCGAACAACGCATCTGCGCGATCCGGGAAGGAACGAGTCAGCGAGGAATAACGAGCTTCGTTCATGATGAAGTCACGATAGCTGGTCGTGGGCTCCTTGCTGTCCATCGTGAAGGGGTTCTTGCCCTCAGCCTTGGCGGCAGGATTGAAGCGGAACATATTCCAGTAGCCGCAGTCCACAGCCTTCTTCATCTCAGCCTGGCAGTTGACCATACCACCCTTGATGGAGTGCATCTCGCAGGGAGAATAGCCAATGATCAGGGACGGACCCGGATAGGCCTCGGCCTCCGCGATCGCCTTGATGGTCTGGTTCATGTCAGCGCCCATGGCGATCTGAGCCACATAGATGTAGCCATAACTCATGGCGATCTCCGCCAGGCTCTTCTTGGCGATAGCCTTACCGGCGGCGGCGAACTGCGCCACCTGACCGATGTTGGAAGCCTTAGAAGCCTGACCGCCGGTGTTGGAGTACA
>CAZVSE010000015.1:0-33322 GCA_964629445.1 uncultured Ruminococcus sp.
GGTTGAGGATGGTATCCATCATACCGGGCATCGAAGCACGTGCGCCGGAACGAACGGAAACCAGCAGCGGGTTCTCCTTGTCGCCGAACTTCTTGCCGGTGATCTCTTCCATCTTGTCGATGTATTCCATGATCTGCGCCTGGATATCATCGTTGATCTTGCGACCGTCCTCGTAATACTGCGTGCAAGCCTCCGTGGTGACGGTGAAACCCTGCGGAACAGGCAGACCGATCTTGGTCATCTCCGCGAGGTTCGCGCCCTTACCGCCGAGAAGCTCACGCATCGACGCGTCGCCCTCTTTGAACAGGTAGACAAACTTGTGACTCATGTTTTTACCTCCAAAAAAACGTTTTTCCTTATGGGTGCGCGGGCTTGTCCCCTAAGCCCCATAAAGCCACCTAACATTATAACAGAAGATACCCGTTTTGGCTACTCTTTTTTTGAAAAAATGTGTAATTATTCCCTTTTGACCGAATTTACTATTATAAATAGGATAAAATAAAGGCATTTTGCCGATATGGGGGCATTGGCGGTAAAAAACTCTTGCGGCAAGGGCGGGAATTTGTTACAATAACTTTGTGTTGACTAATTTCACGTATTTAGGAGGGCGGCGTATGCTGTTCGGCAGAAAAAGCGGTGGGATCGACTTTGTTGTAGTGGGTCTCGGCAATCCCGGGTTGGCATATGAGGGAACGCGGCACAACGCGGGCTGTGCGGCGCTTATGGAGCTTGCCCGCCGGGGCGGCATCGAGCTGAATAAAAAGCAGTTTAAGGCGCTCACGGGCATCGGCACGGTCGCGGGGAAGAAGACGCTTCTGCTGTTTCCGCAGACCTTTATGAACAACTCCGGTGAGGCGGTGCAGGCGGCGATGGCGTTCTATAAGCTGACACCTGCGCAGCTTTTGGTGCTGTCGGACGACATCTCGTTGGATGTCGGCGGCGTGCGGGTGCGTAAACAGGGCAGCGACGGCGGACAAAAGGGATTGCGCAGCATCATTGCTCACATCGGCACGCAGGAGTTCCCCCGTGTACGCATCGGTGTCGGCAAAAAGCCGCATCCCGCTTATGATCTCGCCGACTGGGTACTATCGAAGTTTCAGAAAGACGAACTGCCCACGATGGAGCAGGCGTACGAGCGTGCCGCGGCGGCGGCTGAACTGATCGTCGCCGGTCGCATCGACGAGGCGATGAACAAGTTTTCGCATTAAGGTAACGCGAGTAATCCGAACGTGCCTCAACGAGGCATATTTCGGCGCTTTTCGCCCTTTTTTCTTTGATTGGCGCCAGCCAATCGGCACAAAAGAAGAACAAAAATCCCTCGAAATCTTCTCTCGTTGAGGTCGAAGATTTTAAAAAGAGCGGATTTTAGGTCGACCAAGGCATAACACGCAGCCAATGCTGGCGCATTGGCGAGTATTTTAACGACGGGTGAACGAAAATCCGCCTTTTTAAAACAGGTTCGGATTATTCGTGTCACCTTAAGGTGACAATATGAGCTTATGGGACAAAGGGCTGGCGCAGTTGCCCGCCTACGATAATGTGTGTGCCGATATCCGTGCTGAACGCACACCCGTGTCGGTCATCGGAACGGCGCACATCCATAAAGCATTACTGGCGGCGGGACTGAAACAGAGCCTCGGCCGCCGCATCGTGCTGCTCGTATCCGACGAGGCGGAGGCGGCGCGGCTCACGGAAGATGTGCGCGCGTTCGGGTTGCGCACTCTACAATTGCCCGCGCGCGAATTATCCCTGAGACTGGTGGAGTCTGCCTCGCGGGAATACGAGCAGATGCGGCTCGGCACCTTCGCCGCGATGGCGGAGGGGAACTACGACTGCGTGGTTGCCTGTGTCGACGCAGCGATCCAGTATACCATTCCGCCCGACACCTTGCTCGGGCGCACCCTTGAACTGACCGCAGGCGTGCGCCTGCCGGTGGATGACCTACCGACAGCACTTGCTGCGGCGGGCTATGAGCGGTGCGATCAGATCGAGGGCGCGGGGCAGTTTGCGGTGCGCGGCGGCATCGTCGACGTGTATCCTGCCGACAGTTCCGCCCCCATCCGCGTGGAGCTGTGGGGCGACACGGTGGACACCATCGCATATTTCGATCTGCTCTCCCAGCGGCGCACCGACTCGCTGACATCGGTGGGCATCCCACCCGCCGCAGAGGTGATGTACGACGATCCCGCCGCCCTCGCGGCGAAGATCGAGACACTTGCCGCCGCTCAGCGGGGGAAACTCGCCGACACGGTGAAGAAGAATTTGCTCGCGGATGTCGATCGCCTGCGCGGCGGCGTTGTTCCCGCGTCGGTCGACCGTTATATCCCGCTGATGTATGAGCCCGCCAACCTCTTTACCTATGCGCGGGATGCGCTGATCCTTGTCAGCGAGCCTGCCAAGGTCAAGGAGCGGGTGCGTACCTATCATTGGCAATTAAATCAAGACATTGAGGCGATGCTCGAGGAGGGCACGCTATGTCGCGGGCTGACCGCCTATGCCCCCGCGTGGGAGCAGGTCGCCTTGCATCTTGAGCGGGCGGGTACGGTGTTGCTCGACGCCTTCGCCCGCGCGACGGGCGATATCCGCCCGAAAGCCCTCTACACCATTCAAGCGCGGCAGCTGCCGATCTGGTCGGGACGGGTGGAACTTCTGGTCACCGACCTGCAGGATCTGCTCGCCCGTCGCATGGCGTGTGTGGTGCTCGCCGGCGGGGAAGAAAAGGCGGCGCAGACTCTTGCGGACGACCTGCGTAAGGCGGGACTTCCTGCCATCTACGCCAAATCGCCCGACGCTCCCGTGCGTGGACAGGTGCTGGTGACGGTGGGCGGTCTATCTGCGGGCATCGAACTGCCCGACGCGCATCTCGCAGTCATTACCCACGGACGGGTGGCGCAGACTGTGCGCCGTCCCCGCCGTGCCCGCAAGGAAAAAGGGCTGGAGATCCACAGCTTGTCGGAACTGCAGATCGGGGACTACATTGTCCATTCCGCCCACGGTATCGGCATTTACGAGGGCGTGCATCAGGTGGAAATTCAAGGTGTTGTCAAGGACTATATCAAGCTCTCCTATGCCAAGGGGGACACGCTGTATGTCCCTGTTACCCAGTTGGATATGGTGTCGAAATATATCGGCACCAAGGACGAGGTCACCGTCAAGCTTCACCGCCTCGGCGGGCAGGAGTGGCAGAAGGCCAAGACTCGCGTGCGCGCGGCGGTCAAGGATATCGCCAAGGGGCTCATCGCGCTCTACGGCAAGCGGATGGCGTCCCCCGGCTTTGCGTTCGGTCCCGACGAGGAGTGGCAGTACGATTTTGAGCGCCACTTTGAATATCAGGAGACCGAGGATCAAATGCGGTGCATCGACGAGATCAAGAGCGATATGGAACGTCCCGTGCCGATGGATCGCCTGCTTTGCGGCGACGTTGGCTTCGGCAAGACCGAGGTCGCCCTGCGCGCGGCATTCAAGTGTGTCAGCCAGAGTAAGCAATGTGCGCTGCTTGTGCCGACGACTATTCTGGCGTTTCAGCATTATCAGACGATAGTCAAGCGGTTTGAGGGCTTTCCCGTCACCATCGAGATGCTCTCCCGTTTTCGCACACCGAAGCAGCAGGCGGATATCATCCGCCGTATCCGCTCGGGCGAGGTCGATATCGTCGTCGGCACGCATCGACTGTTGTCGGCAGATGTGGCGTTTAAGGATCTCGGCTTATTCATTGTTGATGAAGAGCAGCGCTTCGGCGTCACGCAAAAAGAACGTATCAAGGAGCTCACCCCGAACGTGGATGTGCTGACCCTGTCCGCGACTCCGATCCCGCGGACGCTGAATATGGCGATGAGCGGTATTCGCGATATGTCGGTCATTGAGGAAGCGCCGCAGGATCGCCGCCCCGTGCAGACCTATGTGCTTGAGCACGACAACGGCATCATCACCGATGCCATCCGCAAGGAACTGCGTCGCGATGGGCAGGTGTATTACCTGCACAACCGCATTGAAAACATTGACACGGTCGCCGCGGCGATCCAGAGCCGCATCCCCGAGGCACGCATCACCGTCGCCCACGGGCGGATGAACGAGGAGGAACTCTCCGAGATCTGGCGGCAGGTACTCGAGCACGAGGTGGATATCCTCGTGTGTACGACCATCATCGAAACGGGTGTCGATATCCCGAATGTCAATACCCTCATTATCGAAAACGCCGACCGCTACGGGCTGTCGCAGCTGCATCAGCTACGCGGGCGCGTCGGTCGCTCGTCCCGTCGGGCTTATGCGTATCTGACTTTCACCCGTGGCAAAGTGCTGTCGGATGTGGCAGAGAAGCGCCTGGAGGCGATGCGGGAATTTACCGAATTCGGCGCGGGCTTTAAGATCGCGATGCGGGATATGGAGATCCGCGGCGCGGGCAACCTGCTCGGCGCGCAACAGCACGGGCATATGGAAGCCGTCGGCTACGATATGTACCTGAAGCTCCTCGCTGAGGCGGTGGAGGAGGAGAAGGGCAGCGGTAAAGCGCCCCACGTCGACTGTACGGTGGATCTGCCCATCTCGGCGCACATTCCCGAGGACTATATCGGCAGCAACGCTCAGCGTCTGGAGATCTATCGCCGCATTGCGGATATCCGCACGGTGGAGGATTCGATGGACGTGTTTGACGAGCTTATCGACCGCTTCGGCGAGCCGCCGACGGCGGTGCAGGGGCTTATTGACATCGCCCTGTTGCGCAATATGGCGGCGGCGATGGGGATTCACGAGATCAAGGAGCAGCAGGGAACGCTGCTGCTGTATACCGACCGCCTCGATATGGCGCTCGGTGCGCGGATGAACGCCGCGCTCAAAGGGCGGGTGATGATCAGCGCCGCGGGCAAGCCGTATTATGCGGTGAAGATCGACCGCACGGGCGGCAAGGACGTACTCGACACTCTGCGTGAGGCACTCGAAGCCGCGCAGACGGAGGAAGAATAATGGCAAAAGAACAGAAAACCAATGCCATGCGTATCCTTGATAAGAACAAGATCGCCTATACCGTCAACACCTACGAGTGCGATGAGTTTATCGACGGCGTGACGGTCGCCGATCAGCTCGGTCAGCCGTATGAAAGCTCTTACAAAACTCTTGTCGCGGTGGGCAAGAGCGGTGCGCACTACGTGTTCGTCGTGCCGATCGCCGAGGAACTGGATCTCAAGGCCGCCGCTCGCGCGGTAGGCGAGAAGTCGGTCGAGCTGATCCACGTTAAGGATATTTTCGCCCTCACGGGGTACATCCGCGGCGGCTGTACTCCTATAGGGATGAAGAAGGCGTTTCCCACCGTTATTCACGAAAGCGCGGCGGGGTTTGACACCATTATTATCAGCGGTGGACGCATCGGCGCGCAGATTTTGTTAAACCCCGCGGATCTTGTAAAGGTCACGCGGGCGAAGCTCGCGGATATTATTCATTATTAAAAAAGGAGTTCGGAGCCAATGAGTGAAAAAGCCCTTGTCGCGATGAGCGGCGGCGTGGATTCGTCGGTAGCGGCGGCGTGGATGGCCGAGGCAGGCTACTCCTGCGTCGGCGCAACGATGCAGTTGTTTGATCAAGACTGCGGCGGCACCTGCGGCTCCGCATCCGAGGTCGAGGATGCCCGAAGTGTAGCGCACAGCCTCGGCTTTGACCATCACGTGTTCAACTACACCGGCGACTTTTCCTCGCTGGTGATCGATCGCTTTGTGGCGGCGTATGAGCAGGGACGCACTCCTAACCCTTGCATCGACTGCAACCGCTATATGAAGTTCGCCGAATTGTATTCGGCGGCGAAATCGCTCGGATGCGACATCCTCGCGACAGGGCATTATGCTCGCGTAGCGTATGACCCCGCGCGGGGCAAATGGACGCTGAAAAAGGCGAAAAATCTTGCTAAGGATCAAACCTACGTGCTGTATTTCCTCACGCAGGAGCAGCTCGCGCACACCCGCTTTCCGCTCGGCGAGGCTGAGAGCAAGGATGAGGTGCGCGCGGTCGCCGAGCGGTACGGCTTTGTGAATGCTCATAAGAAAGACAGCCAGGATATCTGCTTTGTCCCCGACGGCAAGTATGCGGATTTTATTCGCCGCCGCACAGGACGGGAGTATCCTGCGGGCGACTTTGTCGACCGCGAGGGAAATGTCCTCGGCCGGCATAAGGGCATCATCGGCTACACCATTGGTCAGCGTAAAGGTTTAGGTCTTGCCTTGCCGGCGCCTTTGTATGTTTGTCGCAAGGATACAGCATCCAACACCGTGGTGCTCGCCCCCGAGGCGGCGCTGTATACCCGCCGCCTGTGGGCGGAGAATGTCAACTGGATATCGGGCGAAACGCCCACCGAGCCTGTGCGCTGTGCGGCGCGCACCCGATATTCGGCGAAAGAAGCCCCCGCCACCGTTGCCGTGTGTGATGACGGACGGGTGGAGGTCGTATTTGACGAGCCGCAGCGCGCTGTCACCGAGGGACAAGCGGTTGTCCTTTACAGCGGTGACGAGGTGCTCGGTGGGGGTACGATCGGCGAGACGGAGGAGAATGGATGATCTATACCGTGACGTGTAACCCTGCGGTGGACTACACCCTGCGAGTGAAAGAACTTTCAGTGGGCGAGCTTAACCGCCCGAGTGATACGGCGCTGTCTTTTGGTGGTAAGGGGGTCAACGTGTCCCGCGTGCTTACCGCCCTCGGCGTGTCGAGTCGTGCGCTCGGCTTTGTCGCGGGCGAGGTCGGCGAGATGCTGGAGAGCGGGCTTCGCCGACTGGGCGTGGATACCGATTTCGTGTGTCTTGCCGAGGGCAACACCCGCATCAATGTGAAAATTACGGCTGAAAATGAGACCGAACTCAATGCCGTCGGTCCGACGGTGGACGCGGCGGCATTCGAGCGGTTGGCGGCGCAGGTGGCGACGCTTGCCGACGGCGACACGCTGTGTCTGTGCGGCAGTCTGCCGCCGGGTTGTGCCGTTGATACCTACGCGCGCCTTTTGGCATGCGTGGAGAATAAAGCCGTGCGTACCGTCGTAGATGCGACGGGCAAGGTGCTGTTATGCGCCTTGTCATATCGCCCGTATCTGATTAAACCCAACCGCGATGAGCTGAGCGCGCTCGCGGGACGGGAATTGCCCGACGAGGCGAGTGTACTTGCCGCCGCCCGAGACCTGCAAGAGAAAGGTGCGCGGAATGTGCTCGTATCCCTCGGCGAAGACGGGGCGTTGTTGCTCACCGAGGAGGGTGCGGTCGTTCGCCGCGCCGCTTATCGCGGCGAGGTGCGCGGCACCGTCGGCGCGGGGGATTCGACGGTTGCGGGGTATCTTGCCGCACTTGAACAGGGCGCACAGCCGGAAAAGGCACTACGCGTTGCCGTGGCGGCGGGCAGTGCGACCGCGTTTTCGGATGGGCTCGCGACCCGCGAGACGGTCGAAGCCCTGCTTGAAACGCAGGATTGAATGTGCTACAATAGCAACATAGGAGCGGATGTGTATGAATTACGCGACCATAAAATTTAACGACATCGCCAACGGCACGGGGGTGCGGGTGTCGCTGTTCGTCAGCGGCTGTACCCACCGGTGCAAGGGTTGCTTTAATGCCGAGGCGTGGGATTTTGATTACGGCGAGCCGTTCACGCGCAAGGTGGAGGAGACCATCCTCGCCGCGTTGGACCACGGCTACGTTGACGGGCTTAGCTTGCTCGGCGGCGAGCCGATGGAGCCCGCCCATCAGCGGGCGCTGTTTCCGTTCTTGAAAGAGGTTAAAGAGCGGTTTCCCACCAAGAACATCTGGTGCTACACGGGCTATCTGCTCGACGCGGAGCTGCTCGATCCCGCGGGGCGCGCCCACACCGAGGTCACCGACGAGCTGGTCAGTCTGCTCGATGTGGTGGTGGACGGGCGCTTCGAGGAAGATAAAAAGGACATTCGCCTGCGGTTTCGCGGGTCATCCAATCAGCGCATCATCGACGTGCCTGCCACCTTGCAGGCAGGCGAAGTAATAATGAAGGAATGGGGCGATTATCAATGACACAGACGGTGAACTTTAAGAAACTCGACGCCCGCGCGGTCACGCCGAAATACGGCAGCTCCGCGGCGGCGGGCGCGGATCTCTATGCGATCCTCGACGAGCCGCTCACCCTCGCGGCGGGGCAGACGGTGCTTGTCCACACGGGACTGGCGATGGAGATCCCCACAGGCTTCGTGGGGCTGGTGTGCGCGCGTAGCGGGCTCGCGACCAAGCGCGGGCTTGCCCCCGCCAACAAGGTTGGGGTCATCGACGCGGACTATCGCGGGGAGATTATGGTTGCCCTGCACAACCACGGCACCGAGGCGCAGACCATCGACCACGGTGAGCGGATCGCGCAACTGATGCTCGTGCCGTATCTGACGGCGGACTATGTTGAGGTGGAGGAACTTTCCGACACTGTGCGCGGTGAGGGCGGTTTCGGCTCGACGGGAACGAAATAAGGAGGGGAAGGCTATTATGACGCATAAGGAACGTAAGATCGCGAAGCGCATTGATATGCCCGGGCGAGCACGGTGCTTTACGGACCCTGTGTATGAGGGCGAGTGCGATTCGCCGCAAGCCGTGTGGGATCGGATCAACGAGGCGCAAAAGCGGTTTTTACCGCCGCCGTCGGAATATCAGATCTATTTCGGTGATATTCACGGACATTCAAACTTATCCGATGGCAAACCGACGATCGACGACTATTATAGCGGTCTGCGGGATGTCGCGGGTCTGGATTTTGCGGCACTCGCCGATCACGACCACGGCGGTGTCGGACACGATCCGCTGTGGAACGGGAAATGGGACATCATACAGAAAAAGGCGGCTGAATACTACGAGCCGGGCAAGTTTACGACCATTCTGGCGTATGAGCGGGATTCCTACCCGTGGTACAACAATTTGGTGGTGTATTACAATGCCCATTCAGGGGAGATGTTGCGCGGCGAACACGACGGCGAGATGACACGGGAGGAATTGCATCGGTATTTACAGCGAGAGGACATTCTGCTGGTGCCGCATGAGACGTGTACGCTGTCGGCAGGCGCGGATTTTCTCTCGATGGAGCCGCAGGATATGACCCCGCTGATTCAGGTCTATTGGCGCGGCAACTGCGCAGAATATATGGATCCGGATTTCGTGGGAAATTCGGCTTGTGAGGGCGGCTTTTGGCAGGATGCGCTCAAACGGGGGGCGAAAATGGGCTGTATCGCCTGCAGCGACGACCACGAGGGTACTGCCGGTCAGACCGTCGAGTCGATGGGCTTTTCGCGGATGCACCCCGGGCTGACGGCGGTGCTGGCGAAGGAGAATACCCTACCCGCGATCTTTGAGGCGCTCAAAGCGCGCCGCTGTTATGCGCTGATGGGCGGCAGGATCTATCTTGATTTCCGCATCAACGGGCATTATATGGGTGAGGAGATCACGACGGACGACGACCGTAGCATCTACTTTAAGGTTGAAGCGGACGGTGAGATCGACTCGGTCACGGTGGTGAAGAACGGCCGTAACTACGTGATGATGAAAAAGAAAAGCGAGCAGCTTTTCTTCGATTATCGGAAAGAGAATGAAACGGACTATTATTATCTGCGCGTGAAGCTCAAGGACGGCCGTATGGCTTGGAGCAGCCCGATCTGGGTGTCCGGTCATAAGAAATAAGCGTAAAAAGGGAACGATGACACGGGGTGTCATCGTTCCCTTTTTTTTGATCGGCTTAGTTGTCGTACGGTACATTCGGTTCGAGGTCGAGATAGTCCAATATCCCCTCGTAAATGGCATAGGCGAAGGCGTATTGGTCATTGATGAGCTTCTGCGCGTCCTCGGCGTTGGTGACGTAGGCGAGTTCGACGAGAATGGCGGGCATCGAGGTGCGACGCAGGACGTAGAGTGCGGGATTTTCCCGCACGCCGTTATTCTTTGTCCCGACCCGCTCGACGATGGCATCCAAGACAAATCGCGCGAGCTGTCCCGCAACGCTGTCGGCGCGGTAGACATACACCTCACTGCCGTTGACATCGGGATCGACGTTTGCATTGCAGTGGATGCTGATGAAATAGTCCGCGGGCCAGCTGTTCGCCATATTAACGCGCGCGGCGAGGCTGGTCGCGTTGCTCGTGCCGAGTACCTCGTCGGGGGAGTTGCGGGAGGTGCGGGCTTCAAACCGCCCGTCTTGGTTGAGGATATCCCGCAGATAGATGCCGACGGGGTAGGTGATATCCTGTTCACGGATGCCGTTGCCTTCTGCGCCCGCGTTGATGCCTTCGGGGTTGTGTCCCTGATCGATGAAAATCTTAATAGCCATAAAAAATTCCCCTTTCTCGTTTCTATATATGAACGGGAAAGGGGAATAAGACCATTATTTTATGAGTTCCAGCAGCCGCGCGACGGATTCGCGGGTGGTTTCGCTGTCCGCCTGCACGAGGGTGAGGTCGGCGTATTTCTCATACAGCGGCACGCGCTCCTCGTAGAGGTCGCGCAGGGTCTTACCGGGGGCAAGCACCACGCCGCGCAGGTGCGGATCGCCCACCCGTTTTTCCAGCGTTTCGTAGCTGATGGCGACGTAGATCACCTTGCCGAGCGTCTTCAGATGCGCCATTCCCGCGGGGGAGTAGACCGCACTGCCACCCGTCGCGATAACGGTGTTGTCCACACCCACGGTGCAGATGGCTTCCACCTCGCGCTGTAAAAATCCGTCCAGACCGTCGCGGTCCATAATTTCGTGCAATTCACAGCCGTTGATCTCACGGATGACATCGTCGGTGTCGAGAAAGGGACGACCAAGCTCGCGGGCGAGCAAGCGACCGAGGGTGGATTTTCCGCTCGAGGGCATCCCGATAAAAATAAGGTTGTTTTTCATAGCGTTTCGTCTCCTTGCTGTTGTGGGTCATCTTTCTCTATTCCATCGAAATGCCGCTGTATCGCTTCGGCGGCGGGACGGGTCATCCCTTTGACGAGCATCAGTTCCTCGAAGGATGCGCGTCCGATGTTGCGCACCGAGCCGAACTGCCGCAACAGGGCGCGGGCGCGGGTCTCGCCGATGCCGTCGATGGACAGCAGGGCAGACGAGATGGTGGATTTTTTGCGTCGTTTGCGGTGGTAGGCGATGGCGGTGCGGTGTACCTCCTCCTGAATGTTGGAGAGCAGGGTGTATGCCGCGCGTTTGAGGTGAATGGCGATCTCGCCGCCCGCAAGCGCAACGGCGCGGGTGCGGTGGCGGTCATCCTTCACCAGACCGAACACGGGGATGTCCAGCCCGTATTGGTCGACGACAGGCTTTACCGTCGCGACGTGTCCCTCGCCACCGTCGAGCAGGATGAGATCGGGCTTGCGTCCGAAGCCGATCCCCTCGTCCTTGTGGGCGAGATATTCGTCCAGACGGCGAGTGATCACCTCTTTCATCGAGGCATAGTCGTCCTGTCCGATGACGGATTTGATACGAAAACGGCGATAGGCGCTTTTGAGCGGTTTACCGTTTTCAAACACCACCATCCCCGCGACGTTGTCGCTGCCGGCGGTGTTGGAAATGTCGTAGCATTCAATATAGGCGGGGGTGTCGGCAAGCCCGAGCAGCTGGCGGATATCCTCCAGTGCGGCGGACTCCCGTCCTGTCATCCCGACCTGTTGCGCGACCCGCTCGGCGGCGTTGGCGCGGCACATCTCGACGAGATGTGCCTGTTCGCCGATCTGCGGGCGGACGATGTGTACCCGCCGCCCCGCTTTTTCACCGAGCCATTGTTCGAGCAGTTCGCTGTCTTCTACCTCGCCATCCACCGTGATCTGCGGCGGGACGCGGTCGCGCATCGTATAGTATTGCTCGATGAACGCGCCGCGTGCGGCAGACAGCTCGTCGAGCTCATCCATCAGGAAATGTTCGCGGTCGCACAGCCGTCCCGCGCTGAAGCGAAACACCTCGAAGCACGCCGCGCCCGAGCCTTGTGCGAGCGCGATAACGTCTTGCTCGGCGATACGCGAAAGGATGACTTTTTGCTTTTCTCCCATGCGTTTGATGGCGGTGATGCGGTCGCGCAGGCGTGCTGCTTGCTCGAAGTCGAGCCGCTCGGCGGCTTGCTCCATGCGCTTCTGCAGTGCCGCCATCGTGTCGGCACTGCCCTTGGTGAGAAACTCGATCGCCTGCGCGACCCGTTCCCCGTATTCCTCGGGGCTGACACGCCCCGTGCAGGGCGCACAGCATTGCCCGATGTGGGCATTGAGACAGGGGCGGTCGCCCGCCCTCTTGCCGTGGGCGAGGGTGCGGTTGCAGGTGGAGAGGGAGAAGATCTTGTTCGCCTCGTCCACCGCCTGTTTGACGGTGTAGGCGCTCATAAACGGACCGATATACTGCGCGCCGTCATCGACGAGTTGATTGGCTTCGCTCAGGCGGGAATAAGGCGGCGGGGACACCCGAACGTAGTGATAGCCTTTGTCGTCCTTGAGCAGGATGTTGTATTTCGGGCGGTGCTGTTTGATGAGCGAGCATTCCAGCACCAGCGCCTCAAATTCACTGCCGACGACGATGTAGTCAAAGTGGTCGATAAGCGTCACCATTCGCCGCACCTTCGGCGCGTGGTTAGTCTGTGAGCCGAAATATTGGCTGACGCGGTTTTTGAGCTTTTTCGCCTTGCCGATGTAGATGATGGCATCGGCGGCGTCCTTCATCAGATACACGCCCGGCTGTTGCGGCAGTGCCATTGCCTGCTTGCGCAGAGCGGTCAGTTTATCGTTCCCGCTCATACTTCTTGCCTCGTCTGCCAGTATTTGCGGTCAAGGCTGCGGTACTGGATCGCCTCGGCAATATGCGGGGTGTCGATGACCTCGTTGCCCGCGAGGTCGGCGATGGTGCGTGCGACCTTCAGCAGGCGATCATAGGCGCGTGCCGACAGCCCCATTCGTTCGAACGCGCCTTTGAGCAGAGCGTTCGCCGCGTCGGTGAGGGGGCAGTATTCCTTAAGCTTGCTTGTCGGAATGCGGGCGTTGCTGACGATATCGGTGCCCGCGAAACGCCGCTGTTGGATCGCGCGGGCGGCATTGACACGCGCGCGGATAGCGGCGGAGGATTCGGATTTTGCCTGCGAGGAGAGCTGGTCATATTCCACCGGTGGCACCTCAATATGCAGATCGATGCGGTCGAGAAGCGGTCCCGATACCTTGCCGAGATACCGCTGTACCGCCTGCGCCGAGCAGGTGCAGGCGCGGGTGGGATGCCCGTAGTAGCCGCAGGGACAGGGGTTCATCGCCGCGACCAGCATAATGGAGCAGGGGTAGGAGAGCGATGCGCTGACACGGGAGATGGTCACTCGCCCGTCCTCGAGCGGTTGGCGCAGACATTCCATTGATACGCGGGAAAATTCCGGTAATTCGTCGAGGAATAAGACGCCGTTGTGTGCGAGGGACACTTCGCCCGGGCGCGGCACGACGCCGCCGCCCGCGAGACCCTGCGCGGATATGTTGTGGTGCGGGGAACGGAAAGGGCGGCGGCTGAGTAGTCCGCCCCCCGACAGCTCCCCTGCAATGGAGTGGATCTTAGTACATTCAAGCGCTTCCGCACGGGTCATATCCGGCAGGATAGTGGGCAGGCGTTTGGCGAGCATACTCTTGCCCGAGCCGGGGGTGCCCAGAAGCAGAATGTTATGCGAGCCCGCGGCGGCGATCTCCATCGCACGGCGGGCGGTCTCTTGCCCCATGACATCGGCAAAGTCCACCGCGTCCTCGTCAACCGTCGGCGAAAACGCGTCGGCGGTGAGAGGCATCAGCGGGGTATTCCCCTGCAGATGCGCGAGCAAGGAGGCGATGTCCGCGACGGGGTAGACGGTGATGCCGTCGACGACGGCGGCCTCGGTGCCGTTGTCAGCAGGGACGTAGACATCTCGTATTCCCGCATCCCGCGCCGCGATGACCATCGGCAGTACGCCGCGTACGGGGCGTACTGCCCCTTGTAAGGACAGTTCGCCCACAAAGGCGGCGTGGCGCAGATTCGCCTTAAGCTGTCCGCTCGCGCACAGCAGCGCGAGCAACAGAGGCAGATCGTAGACCGAGCCTTCCTTTTTAACGTCGGCGGGAGCGAGGTTGACGGTGATGCGGCTGACGGGATAGGTAAATCCTGCGTTTTTCATTGCTGCGCGCACGCGGTCGCGGGATTCCCGCACTGCGGCATCGGGCAGACCGACAACGTCAAAGCCGGGCAGACCCTGCGACAGATCCGCCTCGACCTCGACCATAAAGCCGTCAATGCCGCGAAGCCCCATACTTTTGAGACCGGCAAACATACGCCCGCCTCCTTCCTGTATTGTTATTTCTTAATGAGATGCACAATGAGCTTATAGATCTCCACGATGACCAGCGGCACGAGCGCAAGTCCGATGACCGCGAGCCACGCGTTCAGACCCATCGGGACGAGGGAGAACACATTCTGCACACCGGGGATGAGCAGCACGCTAAGCAGCAGTGTCAGCGAGCCGAGGAAAGCCCCGATCATATAGCGGTTAGACAACAAGCCTGCCTTAAACAGCGAATGGGAGGAGCGGACGTTGAGCGCATGCACGAGCTGACCCATCGCCAGTGCGGAGAAAGCCATTGTTTCGCCGAGCGCGAGGTCACCCCAGACCTTAAAACCGAGCCAGAACGCGATCAGCGTGATCACGCCGAACATCGCCCCCTGCCAGATCGCTTGCGCACCGACACCGCCGCTGAACAGACTTTCCTCGCGGCGGCGGGGCTTGCGATGCATAATGTCCGCCTCGGGCGGCTCCATACCGAGCGCGAGTGCGGGGAGACTGTCGGTGACGAGATTCATCCACAAGAGCTGAATGGGCAGCAGGGGAGTCTGCCGCCACAGCAGCATGGCGACAAAAACGGTGAGGATCTCGCCGAGATTGCAGGACAGCAGAAAATGTACTGCCTTGCGGATGTTATCGTAGATGCCGCGGCCTTCGCGCACCGCGGCGACGATGGTGGAGAAGTTATCGTCCATCAGCGTCATATCCGCCGCGCCTTTGGCGACGTCGGTGCCGGTGATGCCCATCGCACAGCCGATGTCGGCGGCCTTGAGCGCGGGCGCGTCGTTGATGCCGTCGCCCGTCATCGCGACGATGTCGCCGCGCTTTTTCCACGATTTGACGATGCGGATCTTGTCCGCGGGGGTGACGCGCGCATACACGCGGTAGCGGGTGATGTTTTTGTCAAGTTCCTCTTCTGTAAGCGCTTCCAATTCCGTTCCCGTGATGGCGAGCTCGCCCTCGTGCAGGATGCCAAGCTCCTTGGCGATCGCGGAGGCGGTGATGACGTTATCACCGGTGATCATTACAGTACGGATGCCCGCGGTGTCGCATTCGCAGATGGCGTCCTTGACCTCGGGACGCGGTGGGTCGATCATACCGACCAGACCTGCGAGCGTGAGATCACACTCAAGTGCTTCAGAGGTGTAGTCGATGGGGGCGACATCGAGGATCTTGAACGCGACCGCGAGCACGCGCAGGGCATCCTGCCCCATCGCGGTGTTAGCGGCGGCGGTCTGCTCAATGTGACCGCGGGTGCAGCGGGCGAACACCATTTCGGGTGCGCCCTTGACGATGACAATGACTTGCCCGTCCGCCTGATGCACGGTGGTCATCAGCTTGCGGTCAGAGTCGAAGGGGATCTCGCCGATGAGCGGCATATCCATCAGTAGCTCGGATTTTTCCGAGCCGATGCGGCGCAGATAGGAAAGGATGGCGGTTTCGGTCGGATCGCCGATGGCGACCTCCTTGCCGTCCTCCTCGGTGACCGAGGCGTCGGTACACAGTGCCGCCAGACGCAGCAGTTGTGCAAGCCCGCCTTCGGGCTGTTCGCCGTTCAGATCGACCATATTACCGCCGACATAGGCGCGGCGAAGCGTCATCTTGTTCTGGGTGAGGGTGCCGGTCTTATCTGAGCAGATGACCGAGGCGCTGCCGAGCGTCTCTACGGCGGGCAGGCGTCGGATGATCGCCTGTTTTTTGACCAACCGCTGGACACCGAGGGCGAGCACGATGGTGACGATGGCGGGCAGACCCTCGGGGATGGCGGCGACCGCGAGCGATACCGCGGTCATAAACATCTCCATCAGATTCATACGGAACAGCAGGCCGATGATGAAGATGATGATGCAGATGCCGAGCGCGAGGAAGCCGAGCATTTTGCTCAGATGCGCCATCTTCTGCTGTAGGGGGGTGGAGTCGTCCTTCTCGCCCTCGAGCATTGAGGCGATGTGCCCCATTTCGGAGCTCATCCCCGTCGCGACGACGACGGCGACCGCCTTACCATTAGTGACACCGCAGCCGGAATAGACCATATTGGTGCGCTCGGCGAGCGGGGTGATGTCCTCGAACACACCGCCGGCGTTCTTCTCCACAGGCAGAGATTCGCCTGTCAGTGCGGATTCGTTGCAAGAGAGGGAATACGCCTCCAGCACGCGACAGTCCGCAGGCACGAGGTCGCCCGCCTCCAGCTCGACGATGTCGCCGGGAACCAGGGAATAGGCGGGGATGGTGGTGAGCTTGCCGCCGCGGCGCACGCGGGCGTTGGGGGCGGACATATTCTTGAGCGCCTGCAGTGCCGCTTCTGCCTTGCTCTCCTGGAACACGCCGAGCACGGCATTGAGCACGACGATGGCGACGATGACCAACGGCTCGATCCATTCGGCGGGCTTACCGTGGACGAAATGATCGTAGAGACAGAGCGCGAGTGAGATCGCCGCCGCGATGAGCAGGATGATGACCATCGCGTCCTTCATTTGCCGTATAAACCGCTGGAACAGGGTCAGCGGAGCCTTCTCTTGCAGGCGATTTTCACCGTATTCTTCAAGGCGCTCGGCCGCGTTGGTGTCGTCAAGACCGTTGACAGCATCGGTGCGCAACTCGCGCAAAATGTCTTCGGCGTTATGGCTGTGCCAGATCATAAATGAAGCCCTCCGTTTGCGTTTTTATTATAGATCAATGGTTAGTATACCATATCCTAATAAAAAAAGCCAATATTTTACGTGCAAAATTTTTTATATGGCAGGATTTTTACATAAAGTTCATACAAATGATGAAAATTTGTAAACTTTTCGGAAATTCATTGAAAAAACGGATGAATTATGATAAAGTAAGAGAAAGAAATAGAATAGGAGGTGGTGGCGGTGCGTACACAGGAGCGTGAGGAGCAGTTGCGGCTTATGCAGGATCAGGCGATCAGCGCGTTTAATGAGACGCAGGATCGCCGCTGCCGCATCGGTCGTGCGATCGCGATCACGGTGAGCGTGCTGCATCTGCTCAACGCCGCTTTGCTCGTGATCGCCGACTTTGAATTTCTTCGGCTGATCTGTCAGTTTGTGCCGGCGGTGCTGCTCTTGTGCGGGGTGGCATGGTCGCGGTACGTGCTTGCCGCCTTTGCGGCGGTGGACGCGACATTGGTGCTGTTTGTCGTCTGTAGCTACCACATCGGCTTTGATGATCCAAGATACACCGTGTTGTCGGCGTTGCTGATCTCGGCGTATGTTCTGTACGACATCATCACCTCGGCATTGCTGTTCACCAACAAGTCGTTGAGCCTTTATCTATACGAGCGAAAACACCGCGTTAAAAAAATCTGGGAGTGAATGAACCGATGGATACATTTTTTGAGCAAATTGTAAAAAAGAAAAAATCTCCCGCGGAATGGGCGATTATGGTCGGCACGCTGGCCGTTGCCATTGTGTTGCTGTTTGCGATGCTGAACATCCCGATCCTGATGGCGATGCCGATCCTGCCGACCCTCATAATGGTGGGTATCGGTTACGGCGGATGGTGGCTCATCACGGGTCAAAATATGGAGTTTGAGTATTGCGTCACCAACGGGGATATTGACATCGACCTCATCACCGCGAAGCGCAAGCGTAAGCGCATTGTGTCGGTGGTCGGGCGCAAGGTGGAGAGCCTGCTTCCCTACGACGCCGCGAAGGTGAATGAAAAGGCGTATCAGCGCGTCGTCATTGCCGCTCCGTCGAAGAAGGAGTCGGGTCTGTGGTATTTCACCTATCACAGCAAGAAGAACGGACACACCCTCGTGGTGTTTCAGCCCGAACAGCGGGTGCTTCGCGCCTTTTTTGACGGCTTGCAGAGTCTCGTCAAGATCGAGACCCGCCGTGCGATGCAGGAGCAGGGCATTATCTTTGAGTAAACAAAAAACGCTATGCTCTGCGCATAGCGTTTTTTCATAGGAGGAGATCGTATGAAAAAAGCCACAGCCGAGGATATGCGCCGCATTGAAGCGCTTGCCGTTGATCGGGGCGACAGCTTTGTGTCGCTGATGGAGCGTGCGGGGCAGACGGTCGCGGAATGGATTCTGCGCGAATGGCTGGACGCTCGCACCGCCGAGGGGCTGGACACCCGCATCGCGGTGGTTTGCGGCAAGGGGAATAACGGCGGTGACGGCTTTGTCATTGCGCGGCGGCTCGCGGTGTTCGCGGACGTGACGGTGGTGCTCGCCACGGGAAAACCCGCGACCGACACCGCGACGGAGAATTTCTCCCGCCTGCCGACAAATGCGCTGACCGTACTCGACTATACGCAGGAGCCGTATCTGTGCAGTGCCGCGGTGCGGCAGGCGGATATGCTCGTCGACTGCGTATACGGTATCGGTTTTCACGGCGAACTGCCGACGAATTTGTTGCCGCTTCTGCGTCAGATGAACGCCGCCGCGGGCTACAAGATCGCGGTGGATATGCCCAGCGGAGTGAACGCCGACAGCGGCGCCGCCTGTGAGGGGGCGTTTGCGGCGGACGTGACCTTGACCTTTACCGCGCTCAAGGAAGGCTTAAACAGTGAAAACAGCGGCAATGTACAACTGTTGGACATCGGCATTTCCGCCGACATTGTGCGGCAGGTGCTCGGACAGAAGGTGATCACAGAGGAAATGGTGCGTGCTTGCTTTACGCCCCGCCCGCTGGATAGTCATAAGGGGACGTTCGGGCGCGTGCTGCTCGTCGCGGGCAGCTACGGGATGGCAGGCGCGGCGATATTAGCTGCCAAAGCGGCTCTGCGCAGCGGCGCGGGGCTTGTGACGGTCGCCACTCCCCGCAGTATTTACCCGATCGTCGCGGCGGCGGTGCCGGAGGCGATCTTCCTGCCGCTTGACGAGACCGAGGATGGCGGACTTTCCTCTGATGCGGTCGAGTCGATCGTGCGGCGCGCGCAGAGCGCCGATGCGGTGGTGCTCGGCTGCGGACTCGGTCGATCGGTCGCGGTAACACAGCTTTTCTTACAGCTGCGCCGTCGCTCGACCTGTCCCCTGATCCTCGACGCGGATGGCATAAATGCCGTCAAACCGCATATGTTGATAGAGGAGACGGCTTTTGCTCCTCTGATCCTGACCCCGCACCCCGGCGAGATGGCGCGTCTGCTCGATTCGACGATCGACGAGGTGCAGTGCCACCGCGAGGAGATCGCGCGGCGGTTCGCCGACGACTACGGCGTGGTGCTGACACTGAAAGGCTATCACACGCTGGTCACTGCTCCCGCACGTCCGCTGATGCAGAACGACACCGGTAACCCCGGGATGGCGACGGGCGGCAGCGGTGATGTGCTCGCGGGACTGATCGGCGGTTTGGCGGCGCAGGGGATGGACCCGTATTTCGCGGCGATGTGCGGTGTGTATATCCACGGCACGGCGGGCGATCGTGCGGCAGAGAGGTTGTCGCAGCACGCGATGCTGCCGAGCGACATACTGGAGGAGCTGGGAGGCCTGTTTCTGAAATTAGAGAAATAGGAGCCTTGACGATGAAACACCGGATATTCTTCTGGATCTTGACAGTTGTGCTCTGTGTGACGATGCTGTTCGGCTGCGGGAAGAGCCGCGACGACGAGGTAACGCCCGTGACGGCGGGTTTTACCTGCGAGGTGAGCATTGCCTACCGTGATATGGCACTTAAGGGACAACTCAGTCGCGTGCAGGACGGACGCTTGCTTGTGACGCTTTCCGAGCCGCCGTCGCTTAGCGGGATGGCGATCAGCTGGGACGGCGAGGAGATGGCGATGGAGCTTGGCGGTCTGCGCGTGCCGGTCAATGCGGAGAATGTGCCGCAGGGCGCGCTCATCAAGAGCCTGCTCACGGTGCTCACCGCCGCGCCGACCGCGGGGGAGATCACCGACGAGGGTTATGTGGTACAGGGCGAGGCGGACGGTAAGACGTATACCATCGTGTGCGCGCCCGATACAGGGCTCATCCGCTCACTGTCCGTGCCGGATGACGGGTTAACGGTTACATTTAGCGAGACCGCGTTGTTGACGGATACGGTGAAGTAAAATAAATAAACGCGGCGACAGGTATTTTTAGCCTGTCGCCGCTGTTTTACTTTTTTCACCTTGTCCCGCGTGTGTGCATAAGATGGATTGACAAGCCTTGCATAAAAGGCGGACAAGCCGCCCATACTGCTAATGCAGGAAAAGTTATGCACAACAGAGAGGGAGAAGAAAGATGATGGTGCATCGCGGAGATATTTATTATGCCGATCTCAGCCCTGTGGTGGGATCGGAGCAGGGTGGGATCCGCCCCGTGCTCATCGTACAGAACGATGTGGGCAACCGCTTTAGCCCAACGGTCATCGCGGCGGCGATCACCAGCCAGACGGGCAAGACCAAGCTGCCCACCCATATCCAGCTTCACTCGGTCGGCAGCGGGCTGGCGCGGGATTCCATCGTACTGCTGGAGCAGATCCGTACATTAGATAAACAGCGCCTGCGCGAGCGGATGGGGCGGCTCGATGAGGTGTCGATGAATCGAGTTGACCGTGCCTTGCAGGTGAGCTTCGGCTTGGGGACGGACACTACCGAGGGGTGAGGAGTGAATGTGACGGGGCGTCGTGGGCGCCGCCAAGTAAAATAGACAGAGGCGCAGGCATCAGCCTGCGCCTCTGTTGTTCTACATTATTCTTTCTCTTTGAGTTTTGCGATGATCATCCGCGCACATTTGTAGACGTCGCCGCCGCCCATCGTCAGCACGAGGTCGCCTGCCTTGACATTGGCGGTGACATAGTCCGCAATCTCAGAGAAAGTGGCGAGGTACACGCCGTTTGCCATCTGCTCGGTGATCTGGGTGGAATGCACGCCCCACGTGTTCACCTCACGCGAGCCCATAATATCGCTGACCACGGCGATGTCCGCGATGGAAAGCGCGGCGGCGAACTCGTCGAGATGCCGCACGGTGCGGGAGAAGGTGAAGGGCTGGAAGATGCCCCACACGCGGGTGTGCTCGAGCTTTTTCGCCGCCTCGAGAGTGGCGACGATCTCGGTCGGATGGTGGGCGTAGTCGTCCGCCACCGTCACCCCCGCATACGTGCCGAGGAACTCAAACCGCCGTCCCGCGCCGTGGAAGGCGCGCACGCCGTCGGCGATCTGCGCGGGGGTCATCCCGCAGAGGGTGGCGGCCGCGGCGGCGGCAAGAGAGTTGAGCACGTTGTGCCCGCCGGGGACGCCAAGCTCCATCTCGCCGAGGTATTCGCCGTTATGGTAGAGATCATATTGCCCGTACGAGCCGCGCACGGTGCGCACGTTCTTCGCCTGCCATTCACAGCCGTCGGATAGTCCGTAGGAGATGAGTTGCTTGCCGCCGATCCCCTCGACGGCGCGGCGGGTGTTTTCGTCATCGGCGTTATAGATGATCGCGTCGGTGGTCTGTTCGGCGAAACGTCTAAAGGAACGGATGACCCCGTCGAGGTCGCCGAAATAATCGAGGTGGTCGGCGTCGACGTTGAGAATGATGCTGATCGCGGGGGTCATCTCGAGATAGTGATCTTTAAACTCGCACGCCTCGCACACCATCGTGTCGTTGCTGCCCGCGTGACCGTTGGCGTTGATGGCGGGCAGGCGACCGCCGATGAAGATGCTCGGGTCGGTGCCGCCGTCGAGCAGGATCTGACACAGCATCGAGGTGGTGGTCGTCTTGCCGTGGGTGCCCGCGACCGCGACAGTGTTTTTGAACTGCCGCGTGATCCGACCGAGCAGGATGGCGCGCTCGATGAGCGGGATGCCCTGCTCACGGGCGGCAGTAAGTTCGGGGTTATCTTCGGCGACAGCGGCGGTGTATACCACCATATCCGCCCCCGCGACGTTTTCTGCTGCGTGTCCCATCGACACGGGGATGCCGAGGGCACGGATGCGGGTGAGGTTGTCTGACTCGTTATTATCCGAGCCGGACAGCGCATATCCCTTCGCGTGCAGGATCTCGGCGAGCGGGCTCATCCCCGAACCGCCGATGCCCACAAAATGGATGCGCCGCACATCGGCGAGCAGATCGGTCTTGTTCATATCCGTCATCGTTGATCGTTCCTCTCTGGTTCATTATGTCTATTATATTGCTTTTGTGACAAAAAATAAATAGTTTTCCGCCGATTTAGGAAAATTTTTCTTGTGCGGGGGATATATATGGAATAAATCTATGAACAAAGGGTGATGTGACGTGTTTTTTAAACGATCGGTCGCCGTGCTGTGCGCGGCGGTTTTGCTGTGCGGCGGGATGACGGTGCGTGCCTCGGGGGGCGGCACGGTGCTGTATGATGAGGACAGCGGGGAAAATCTATCCGCCCTGCTTGCGGAGGATGATGCGGCGTGGCCGACGGTCGCTGTGCCGGAGTCGGCGGCAGGGCTGACGGTAAGTGCTAAGGGGGCTGTGTTGATGGAGCAGGGCAGCGGCGAGGTGCTTTATGCAAAAGGGGAAAAGGAACACCTGCCGATCGCCTCGGTGACTAAGGTGATGACTCTGCTGCTCGTGATGGAGGCGATCGAGGGCGGACGGCTGGATTGGGACGAAACGGTCACCTGCTCGGCAAAGGCGGCGTCGATGGGCGGCTCGCAGATCTGGCTTGAGCAGGGTGAGGTGATGACGGTGGAGGAACTGGTCAAGGCCGCCGCCGTCGTGTCAGCGAATGATGCTTGCGCCGCCCTCGCCGAGCATATCAGCGGCACGCTCGAGGCGTTCGTCGCGACGATGAACGCACGGGCGAAGGAGCTTGGGATGAACGACACGAATTTTGTCGACTGCAGTGGGCTGGACGACAGTGGGTATTCCTGTGCCTATGACGTGGCGGTGATGTCCCGTGAACTGATGATGCACAGCGATATACAACAATACACCACCATCTGGATGGACTCCCTGCGCGGCGGCAAATCTCAACTCGTCAACACCAATAAGCTCGTGCGCCATTACAAAGGCGCGACGGGACTGAAAACGGGTACAACGCAGGCGGCGGGGCATTGTCTGTCCGCGACCGCCACGCGGGACGGCACGTCGTTTGTCGCGGTGGTGCTCGGCTGTGCGACCACCAATGACCGTTTTGACGGCGCGCGGGCGATGCTGGACTACGGCTTCTCGAATTACGTATCCTATACCCCGCCCGAGGAGCTGATGCGGCTCGCCCCCATCCCTGTTCTGCGCGGGCAGGCGGATTGTGTGGAAATTGCGGTGGATATGCCGCAGTCCCTGTTGCTCAAAAAGGGTACCGAGAACACCGTCGAGCCGTCCGCTGAGCTCGCGGTCGACCTCGAAGCGCCCGTGCACGCGGGGCAGGTGGTTGGCACGTGGCGGCTCAAAAGCGGGGAGGAAATGCTGTGTGAATATGCCGTGCGAGCGACCGCCGACGTGTTGTCAAAAACCTTCCGCTATGCTTATTCGCTATTAGTCGCGGCTTTACTGGAATAATTTGTGAAAAAATTATAAGAATTGCGAAAAACCAGTTGCAAAATTAGCACAAGTAGTGTAAAATGAATGTATCAAATTTATTAATCGTTTGCAACAATCGTCTATTGCCGATAGTTCGATTTTTCGCGATAATAATAGTAGGTAGAACAGCAACTACGGTAAATAGGAAGGTTGGAGTATTATGGCAGTTAAATTGGAAACGCGCTATCTCGAGGGCTTTGTGCGGGAGCACGAACTGACGAGCCTGCAGGCACAGGTGAATGTCGCGCACGAGATGCTGCATAACGGCACGGGGCTTGGTAACGATTTTATCGGCTGGCTCGACTTGCCTGTAAATTACGATAAGGACGAATTTGCCCGCATCAAGGCGGCTGCCGCCCGCATCAAGGAAGATACCGATGTGTTTATCGTTATCGGTATCGGCGGCTCGTATCTCGGCGCGCGTGCCGCGATCGAATTCCTCAAATCCAACAACTACAATGCTAAGAAGAAGGACACCCCCGACATCTATTTCGCGGGCAACAGCATCTCCGGCACACAGCTCGCTGAGTTGCTTGAGATCTGTGAGGGTCGCCGCGTGTCCATTAACGTCATTTCCAAGTCCGGCACCACCACCGAGCCGGCGATCGCGTTCCGTGTGCTGCGCGAGTATCTCGAGAACACCTGCGGACATGAGGAGGCGGTACGCCGCACCTATGTCACCACCGACAAGGCGCGCGGCACGCTTAAGGCACTTGCCGATCGCGAGGGCTTTGAGACCTTTGTTGTGCCGGATGATGTGGGCGGTCGTTTCTCGGTGCTTACCGCCGTCGGTCTTCTGCCGATCGCGGTCGCGGGCTGTGACATTGACGCGCTGATGCAGGGCGCGGCTGACGCCCGTGAGGCTCTTGCTGACCCCGATCTGGCGAACAACGATTGTTACCGCTATGCCGCCGCCCGTACCGCACTGCACCGCCGCGGACGCGCCATCGAGCTGATGGTCAGCTACGAGCCGCAGTACGCGATGATGAGTGAGTGGTGGAAGCAGCTCTACGGTGAGAGCGAGGGCAAGGACGGTAAGGGGCTGTTCCCCGCGTCGGTCATCTTCTCGACGGATCTGCATTCCCTCGGTCAGTTCGTGCAGGATGGATCCAACATTCTGTTCGAGACGGTCGTCAAGTTCGGTAAAGCTCCGTGTGAGCTGCTCATCAAAGAGGATGCCGAAAACGGCGACGGGCTTAACTTCCTCGCCGGCCGCTCGATGTCCTTTGTTAATGAAAAGGCGTTCGAGGGCACGGTGCTTGCTCATACCGACGGCGGCACGCCCAGTCTGGTGCTGGACGTCCCCGCGATGGATGAGGCGTCGCTCGGCTGGCTCATCTACTTCTTTGAGAAGGCGTGCGCCATCTCCGGCTATATGTTGGGTGTCAACCCCTTCGATCAGCCGGGTGTGGAGAGCTACAAGAAGAATATGTTTGCCCTTTTGGGCAAGCCGGGCTACGAAGAAGCCCGTGCCGTGCTGCTGGCTCGACTGGGTCAGTAAACCATTCGGGATGTACCGTCTTGTGACGGTTTCCAATATATATAAACTTAGGAGGACAACACTATGATCACTCTGATTCTCGGTCTCAAAGGCTCCGGCAAAACCAAAAAGCTGATGGCGATGTGTAACGCCGCTGTTCAGCAGTCCAACGGCAATGTCGTCTTTATCGAGAAAGACAACACCTTAACTTATGACCTGAGCCATAAAGCCCGTCTGGTAGCGGCGGAGGATTACGCGATCAAGGGGTTTGATTCTCTGTACGGCTATATTGCCGGTATGTGTGCCGGCAACTACGACATCACCGATATCTTCGTTGACTCTGTGCTGAAGATCGGCGGCAACGACCTCGCCGCGCTCGTGCCCTTTGTCGAGAAGCTCACGAAGCTCGAGGCGAACATCGTGATGTCCATCTCTGCGGACAAGGCGGATATCCCCGCCGAGCTTGCTGAGCTCGCGCAGGAGATATGATCGTATCGGATGTATAAACCCATAGTCGACGGCGAACAATCAGAATGTAAAGCAGACGGCGGGGGAGTGATCTCCCGCCGTTCTTAAAGGTAAGGAGTATTACCATGGCTATTTGGTATGAGGGCAACCGCAACTTAAAGGCCAATGAGCGGCAGGAGGGTGATATCACCTACTATATCCGCGGCGTGATCGAGGTCGAGGGCGTGCGCTATGAGCGCTACGCCGTCAAGACCCATTTCATCGAGCGCGGGGAGGATTATATTGAGATCCTGCGCCGCTATGTGCTGCCGCTGTATAAGGCGGGGGATGTGGTGACGCTTGGCGAGAAGGTCATTTCGATGTGTCAGGACAACACCGTCAAGATGGAGGATGTGCGCCTCGGCTTCTGGGCGAAGTTCCTGTCCAAATTCGCGACCAGCAATCATAACGGCATCGGGATGGATGAGCCGTACAAGCTGCAACTCGCCATTAATATGAAGGGTCTGCCGCTTATCCTGTGGGCGGTGTTCTGCGGTGCGGTGGCGCGGGTGTTCGGCAAGCGCGGCGTATTCTACGAGATCGTCGGACAGGATGTCGCGGGCATTGACGGCTTCTACAGCCATTCCTCGTTCGAGACCTACCACACCCTTGCGGTGCTCAACCCCAAAGAACCCGACAAGGTGTGTGCTGCGATTTACGAACAGCTCGGGATAAGCTGTGTGCTGGTGGATGCGAACGATATCGACGTTGAGGTGCTCGGCAAGTCTGCCGACCTTAACGATATTGAGGACAAGCTGCTCGCCGATCGCATTCGCGACAACCCTGCGGGACAGGACGACGAGCTGACACCGTTTGTGATCATTCGCGACATCGGCGATGAGCCTGCTCAGCCGTATGAGCCGCTTGTGGCGGTCGAAGGACCGACAGAATAAAAGATTTCACGAAAAAACGCTGAGAAAGTAAAATTTCTATTGACAAAACAGTCCGCAACCGATATAATATCTTGCGTGACGCTTGAGGTGAACTATGCTTGTGCAATGCAGATCTCTGTTCACGGGGGAGATAAAGTCTCTTCCGATCGATACAGAATGGGATTTTTCACAGGTGGAGTTCTACGGGATATGTCCTTTTAAGCAGCCGGTTCACGCGGTCGGTGAGATCACCGCTCGCGCCGGTGTGGTGAAGTTGAGCCTACGGGTGACCTTCACGTTTGATGGGCAGTGCGATCGGTGTCTGACACCGTTCTCGCGTGATTACGATATCTCCGTGGAGCACATTTTGGTGACCTCTCTCGAGAACGAGGACAGCGACTATGTCCTGCTGGAAAATGATCAGCTCGCACTGGACGAACTGGTGCAGACTGACATCCTGCTGGAACTGCCGTATAAAAACCTCTGTCGGGAGGATTGCCGAGGCCTGTGTCCCCAATGCGGCAAAAACCTGAACGAAGGCCTATGCGGGTGCACCGCAAAAACGGTGGATCCTCGCCTGGCGGTTCTCCAACAGTTACTATAGGGTGACAGGACTCGAACCTGTCACGCCTTACAAAAGATCAATTTCCGTTCGCCTTTGCCTTGTCGCTTGAAATCCGTTAGGATATCGGCGCTCCGCGGCTTTGGCAAGACGAAAATTCCTCTTTTTGTAAGGGCAAAGCGTTTCTGCCGCTGAATTTTTCGTGCGGTGAAGCGTGAATTTGTCGCAAGGCTAGCGCCTTGCAAAAATGAACGCAATGCCGCGCGGATAAAGGCGGCGTGCGAAACCGTGACAGGGTTCGGGTCCTGTCACCCTAAACCTTTGATCAATGCAAGGAGGTGCTGACAATGGCGGTACCCAAGAGAAAAACTTCCAAGGCACGGCGCGACAAGAGACGTAACAATCTCTGGAAGCTGACTGCTCCGGCTCTGGCTAAGTGCCCGCAGTGCGGCGAGTACAAGCGCGCCCATCGTCTGTGTGGCAACTGCGGCTACTACGATGGCAAGCAGATCGTCAAGGTTGGCGAGTAATTGTCACCGACACCTTGTGAGGAACTTGAAAGTAGAGAGGGAGCGATCCTTCTCTATTTTTATTTCCGCAGGATTTTTTCTTATACGCGCGTGCGCGCGTAATTACGAGGAGTGAAAGGAGGGGTAATGAATGGCTGTCAAAATCGCTTCGGTGGAGGCGGGCAGTCCCGCGGCGCGTGCGCGTATTTTGGCGGGGGATATGCTTGTGTCCATCAACGGACGTGACATCGAGGATGTGCTGGATTATCGTTTTTATATGCCCGATGCGAAACTCAAGCTGGTCATTGAGCGGGACGGTAAGCACAAGACCGTGCGTCTGCGCAAGGCGGAATTTGAAGAGATCGGACTGGAGTTTGACACCTACCTAATGGACAAGCAGCGCTCTTGTCGTAACAACTGCATTTTCTGCTTTATTGATCAGTTGCCGCAGGGGATGCGGGAGAGTTTGTATTTTAAGGACGACGACAGCCGTTTATCCTTCCTGTTCGGTAACTACATCACCTTGACCAACTTGACAGAGCACGAGATTTCCCGTATCATAGAGATGCATATCAGTCCCATCAACATCTCGGTGCATACCACCAATCCCGAGCTGCGCTGTCAGATGATGAACAACCGCTTTGCGGGGGATTGTCTCACCATTCTGCGCCGTTTTGTCGAGGCGGGATTGACCATCCAGTGTCAGCTTGTGCTGGTCCCCGATTATAACGACGGGGAGGAGCTGCAGCGCTCGCTCGATGACCTTGCGGCGTATGCACCGCAGGTGCGCAGTGTCGCGGCGGTACCGGTGGGACTAACGAAATATCGCGATGGGCTGACCCCCATCCGCCCTTTTACCAAGGAGGAGGCTCGGGATGTCATCCGTCGGATGATCGAGGCGGGCGACAAGATGCTTGCGCAGGTAGGAAGCCGCGTGTTTTACCCCTCGGATGAATGGTTTATCCGCGCCGAGATGCCCGTTCCCGACAGCGAATTTTATGAGGACTACCCCCAGCTGGAAAACGGCGTGGGAATGATCGCCCTGTTGCGCGAGTGCTTCCGCGAGGAGTTAGCCGTGTGGGAGGGGACACCCGATACCGCCCATACGGTGCTTGCGAGCGGCACGGCGGCGGCCCCCTTTATCCGTGAGCTGATCGCGGAGGCGACTGCCAAGCACCCGACACTGAGTGCCGAGGTGGTTGGGATCAAAAATGACTTTTTCGGAGAGAATATCACCGTATCGGGTCTGGTGACCGGCGGCGATCTGATCCGTCAACTGAAGGATGTGCCGATGGAGCGCCTGCTCATCCCGGCGAATATGCTGCGTCAGGAGGGTGACTGCTTTCTCGACGACGTGACGGTGGGTGAGTTGGCGCGTGAGCTCGGCGTGGTGGTGGAGATCATCCCCGAAACCGACGGCGTGACCTTGTTCGCCGCATTAATGAACTCGGAAGAATAGGAAGGAGAGGACAGCCATGGCTAAACCCGTTGTGGCGGTGGTCGGTCGCCCGAACGTGGGCAAGTCGACCTTATTTAATAAACTCATCGGACAGCGGCTGTCCATTGTGGAGGATACCCCCGGTGTCACCCGCGACCGCATCTTTGCCGACTGCGAGTGGCGCGGTCGCACCTTTATGCTCGCGGACACGGGCGGTATTGAGCCTAAGACGGATGACGTTATCCTCGCGCAGATGCGCCGTCAGGCGCAGCTGGCGATCGAGCAGGCGGATGTCATCGTTCTGGTGACTGATCTGCGTACGGGCGTTACCGCCAACGATCAGGACGTCGCGGCGATGCTGCAGAAGAGCGGCAAGCCCATCGTGCTGTGCGTCAACAAGTGCGACACCCCCGGCGCACCGCCGGTGGAGTTTTATGAATTCTACAATCTCGGACTCGGTGACCCGATCGCGGTGTCCTCGGTACACGGTATGGGTACAGGCGACCTGCTCGACGCCGTGTTTGAGTATCTGCCCGAGAACGACGAGGACGAGGACGAACCCGACATTATCCGTGTCGCGGTCATCGGTCGCCCCAATGCGGGTAAATCCTCGCTTATCAACTGCGTCGCAGGGGAGGAACGCAGCATCGTTTCCGATGTCGCGGGCACGACCCGTGATGCCATCGATACCCGCATTAGCAATGCCCACGGGGAGTTTATCTTCATCGACACCGCGGGGCTTCGACGCAAGAGCCGCGTCGACGACGCGGTGGAGAAATACAGCGTCCTGCGCGCCGAGATGGCGGTCGAGCGGGCGGATGTGTGCGTCATTATGATCGACGGTGTTGAGGGCTTCACCGAGCAAGACAGCAAGGTTGCGGGCATTGCCCACGAGAAGGGCAAGGCGTGTGTCATCGCTGTTAATAAATGGGATGCCGTCGAAAAGGACGACAAGACGATGGATCAGATGCGCAAAAAGCTGATGAATGATTTTTCCTTTATGCCGTATGCACCCTTCATCTTCCTGTCCGCGAAGACGGGTCAGCGTGTCGATCGTCTCTTTGAGTTGATCAAGTTTGTCAGCGAGCAGAATGCCATGCGCATTTCCACGGGTACGCTCAACGACGTGCTCGCGCTGGCGACCGCCCGCGTGCAGCCGCCGACGGATAAGGGTAAACGCCTGCGCATCTACTATATGACGCAGGTGTCTATCAAACCGCCCACGTTCGTGTTTTTCGTTAATCGGGCGGATCTGTTCCATTTCTCCTATCAGCGGTATCTGGAAAATCAGCTGCGGGAGACATTTGGTTTGGAAGGAACGCCGGTGCGCTTTGTTATCCGCGAAAAAGGGGACAGAAGCACCAAATAGGCATTTTCGGAGGTTTAAACTATGGCAGTGTTTTTTACGGACAGCTGGGCGGCACTGTTGCTCGCCGCAGTGATTGGTTATCTGCTCGGCAGTGTCAACTGGGCGATCCTCATCACCCGTTGGTTTACGCATAAGGATATCCGCTCGTTCGGCAGCGGTAATGCGGGTGCGACCAATGTTCTGCGTTCGCAGGGCACGGTGCCTGCTGTGCTGACGACCGTCGGCGACCTCGCTAAGAGCTTACTCGCGACGTGGCTTGGCGGCTGGTTGCTGGCGAATGTCCATTTGGCGGATGTCGCGTTTGATGTACAGACGCTGACCCTCATCGGGCGGTATATGGCAGGGCTTTGTTGCGTTATCGGGCATGTGTTGCCGGTGTTTTATCATTTCCGCGGCGGCAAGGGTGTGCTCACAACATTGGGGATGTTTCTCGTCGCCGATTGGCGCGTTGCACTGATGTGTCTTGCGCTGTTTATCGCAATCGTCGCGGTCAGCCGCTTGGTATCGCTCGGCTCGGTGGTTGCGATCGGTTATGGTCCGCTGCTGGTCTTTGTTCTGCACGTGTGGGTCGATAAGATGTCGGCACCGATGGTGGCGTTCACCACCGTGATGACCGCCGCTGTGGCGACGATCATCGTTGTCAAGCACGCCGACAACATCAAGCGTCTCGCCGCCGGCAAGGAGCGCCGCATCGGTGAACGCGCGTAACGCAGGAAAGAAGGATGCGTCTATGAAAACAATGGTATTCGGTGCCGGCGGCTGGGGTATCGCCCTGTCGATGGTGGCCTATGAGCACGGACATGAGGTGACGCTGTGGTCCTTCTCGGAGGAGGAGATTCGCACCTTGCGTCGGCACAATGAGAACCGCCAGCGCCTGCCGGGTGTTTCTCTGCCCGACGGTATCCTGCTGACGAACGATCTTGCGCCCGCGCGCGAGATGGACTATATCATCCTCGCGGTGCCGTCTTTCGCGATCCGCGACACGGCGAAGCGTCTGCGTGGGATGCTGCGTAAGGACGCGGTCGTCATCAATGCGGGCAAGGGGCTCGAGGACGGAAGCCTCAAGCGCTTTTCTGAGGTGCTGGCGGAGGAACTGCCGGACAACCCCATCGTGATCCTCTCCGGCCCGTCTCACGCCGAAGAGGTTGCACGCCGTGTATGCACATCGCTGGCGGTGTCATCCACCGATCTGGCGGCGGCGGAGCGTGTGCAGAAGACCTTCAGTATGCCTCGTTTTCGTCTGTATGTGAACCCCGATATTATCGGTGTCGAGCTTGGCGGCGCGCTAAAAAACGTCATCGCGTTGTGTGCAGGCATCGTGGACGGGCTGGATATGGGAGATAACACCAAGGCGGCGCTGATGACCCGTGGTCTTGCGGAGATTGCACGGCTTGGTTTGGCGATGGGCGCGCATAAGAGCACTTTCGCGGGGCTCAGCGGTATGGGAGACCTGATGGTCACCTGCGGGAGTATGCATTCCCGCAACCGCCGCGCGGGTATTCTCATCGGGCAGGGCACGCCGATCGATAAGACGGTCGCGCGGGTTGGCACGGTGGAGGGCTACTGGGCGGCGTGTGCTGCGTGGGAGCTCGCCTGCCGTCACGGCGTGGAAATGCCTATCGTCGGGCAGTGCTACCGTGTCTGCTATGAGGGGCTTGACCCGCGGCAGGCGGTGCGTGAGCTGCTCGATCGCCCGCTGTGCTACGAAACGGAGCGTAGCTGGATCAAATAAGCTTAGGAAGAGTGCTGTTTTGAAAGGGAGTGACGATAAGTGAAACGCGTACCGCTCATCGCGGCGATCAATGATCTGTCCGGTTTCGGGCGTTGTTCCCTGACCGTCGTGATCCCGATCTTATCTTCGATGGGGTATCAGGTGTGCCCGCTGCCGACAGCGGTGCTGTCGGCGCATACCGGCTACCCCCACCCGCATGTGCGAGATTTCACTACGGATATGGGGGCGTTTTTGGCGCACTGGGATCAGCTCGGGCTGTCCTTTGATGCAGTGTATACCGGCTTTTTGGGGAACGAGGCTCAGGTAGATGTGATCGAGCCGTTCTTGCGAGAGCATAAGCAGCGTGGTGCGTTGTGCGTGGTCGACCCCGCGATGGCGGATCACGGACGGCTGTATAGCGGCTGTACCTCCGAACTGGCGCAGAAAATGCGCCGTTTGGTCGCGCTCGCGAGCGTGATCACCCCGAATCTTACCGAGGCGTGCCTATTGACGGATACGCCGTATGCGGACGTGGTCGACGAGGCAGGAATAGCGAATTGTAAGCGCTTACACGCTCTTGGCGAGCGTCTGCTTGCGCTCGGCTGCGGCGCGGCGGTGATCACCGGCGTGCATAGCGCAGAGGGATTACTGGAGAATTGGGTGTTTGAGCGCGGGAGAGAGCCGCGCATCGTGCGGGTGCCGCGCGTGGGCAAGAATTTTGCCGGCACGGGGGATGTGTTTTCCTCGGTGTTGTGCGGCGAGTTGTTGCACGGCACACCGCTGGTTGCGGCAATCGAGCGTACCGCGGAATTTGTGCGTGAGGTAACGGCGTTCACTGCCGAAGCGGGTACGCCGTTGCAGGATGGCGTGATGTTTGAGCCGTTTTTACGCCGTTTGCACGGGCGAGAGAGCGACAAGGAATAAGAAAACCCATAAAAGGTAAAAAAGCACTTGACATCCGCCTTTTTTATGGTAAAATACTATTCGTGATCGGCGAGTAGCCGCGATATGGGCCTTTAACTCAGTTGGTTAGAGTAGCCGGCTCATAACCGGTCAGTCCCGGGTTCGAGTCCCTGAAGGCCCACCAGTTAACACTCGGATGAAGGTCCGTTTTTCATAAAGCGATCTGTTTGCGGATCGTCCTATATAGGGGTATAGCTCAGTTGGTAGAGCAGCGGTCTCCAAAACCGCGTGCCGAG
>CAZVSE010000016.1:0-31117 GCA_964629445.1 uncultured Ruminococcus sp.
CCCAGTATGGGCTGGATGTCTGGTCGCAGGAGCTGACCTACGGCGAGGGGGATGCAGCGAAGACGGTGTCCGTGCAGGAGTATATCCGTCTTGCCACCCGCGATGAGATGATCACGCAGGCGGCGGCGCGTCAGCTGATGGAGAAGCACAACCTTTCTTGGGATGAGGAGGAACTCAAAAACCTCGAGGAAAGCCTTGCCACGGCCGATGAGGAGGAATTCCTTTCGCTGGGTATCAGCAAGGCTAACCTGCTGAACGCCTATAAGAGTATCAGCCTCAACCAGACCACATTGCTCAACGGTCTGTACGGAAAAGGCGGCGATCGTGAGATCGCCGAAGAGGATCTTAAGAAGTATTTTGATGAGAATTACCTCTCCTATAAGATCATTTCCGTCAGCCTGACCGACGACGAGGGCGAGGAGCTCAGCGACACCGACAAGAAGGTGTATACGGATCTGCTCAACGGCTATCTCGCGGACTATAACAAGAATAAGAATTTTGAGGCGGTCGTGGATCAGTACAATGCCGCGGACGGTGAAGAGGTCGAGGCGTCCAAGGACGAGGATAATCGCCGCAGCGCCGATGCGACCAATATGGATGAGTATCTCGTCAAAGAAATTCGCAACATTGAGGTTGGTAAGGCGGCTGTTGTCGAATATGAGGCAGGCGGCTCCACCCCGACCGCGGCGCTTATCCTGCGCCTTGATCCCAACGACGACGAGGATCTGTTTACGGAGTCCAACGAGGCGATCATCAGCAAGCTGAAGAGCGAAGAGCTGGAGGAAGAGATCGCCGAGCTGGCGGAGTCTATTCAGGTCAACTTGAAGGCTTCCGCTGTCAAGAAGTGCGATCCCCAAAAGTTTGAAGAAATGATGTATTAAACAGCAAAAGCCCCGTGCCGCGGCACGGGGCTTTTCTGTTGATTGCGCGTCAGCTCGTATAATCCTCAAGCACGAGATATAATTCCTCCGCTTTTTCCACCCGCACGCCGAGTTCTACCTGTGTGCGCTGCTCCTCGGGCAATCCCGCAACGTCGGTGTCGAAGATCTGCATCGGATAGCTGTCTGTCCCCTCGAACACCGCCAGTTTCCCTTCCCATACGCCGATGGTGTAGGCGGGCGGTGCGGAAAACGGATGATTTTGCGCCGGCAGGATGAACCGAAAGATGCAAAACAGCGTCACCGCCGCCACCGTCATAGAAGCCGCCAACGCCAAAAGAACGGTTCGTGTCGTTGTGTGCATACCGTTTGCCCTCCTGAGAATGTCTTTTTCTTTAGCGTGTCCGTCAGGGGGCGAAATATGCGCGCAGAGATCTTACAAGCGGCTTACATAGTTTAAAAACGGATTTTTTGGAAAAAGTCACGGTTTTTGCGAATTTTTTTGCATTTTAGGTTTGACTTTTTACGGTTTTTGCAATACTATTATTGTGGTATGTCTTTTAGTATAAATAATATAATAGCGATTGACGATAGTAACCGATTTCACGGAAGGAGAACAGGCACATGGCAAACGACTCCCGTTCGTTCGCGGATAAAGCGAAGCAGTGGGTGCGCAAGGCGGCCAAAACGATCGCTGCGAAGCTGCAACAGCTCGCCCGCGACATCCGCAAAAAGAATAAACGTCCGATCCGTGCTCTCCTTAAGGGCGTCGGTAAGATTGTGTTGACGGTCGGACTTGTCGGGTTGATCTCGGCGGTCATCGTCGGCGCGGTGCTGGTGGTGTATGTCGTCGGCACGTTTGATGCGACCGGCAAACTGCCGGAGCTTGGCAAATTCTCGATGGAAAATCGTTCGGTCATCTATGTGATGAACGACGAGGGTGAATACGAGGAATATCAGAACTTGCTCGGCGGCAACACGGTGTGGGTCGATCTGGAAAAGATTCCCGTCAACCTTCAGAATGCCGTCATTGCGATCGAGGACGAGCGTTTCCGCGAGCACGAGGGCGTTGACTGGAACCGTACCATCGCCGCGATGGTCAATTTGGTCGCTAACCGTGTCTTTAATCTCGGTACGACCGAATACGGCGGCTCGAGTATCACCCAGCAGCTGATCAAGGTCACGACACAGAACAACGAACACAGCATCGAGCGTAAGATCAACGAGATCCTGCTCGCTATTGAGCTTGAGAAGAGTGAATACACCAAGGATCAGGTGCTCGAGGGCTATCTCAACAATATGCCGCTGACCGGCGATCTCGTCGGTGTCGGCATCGGCGCGCGGTATTATTTCGGTAAAGAGGTGACTGACCTCTCGCTCGCCGAGTGCGCGGTGATGGCGAGCATCACCAATAACCCCAGTGTGTACGATCCGTATACCCACCCCGAGAATATCCGCACTCGCCAGAAGATCGTGCTTTCGAAAATGTTCGAGCTCGGCTTTATCACCGAGGACGAATATGTGCAGGCGTTGAATGAAGAGTTGGTGTTTAAGAGCAGTGCCGCACACCAGTCGATTCAGGATTATTATGTCGATCAGGTCATCGAGGATGTCATCAACGATCTGATGGAGCAATACGGCTATTCCTATAATTACGCCGAGAATTTGGTGTTCTACGGCGGACTGAACATCTACTCCGCGGAGGACCCTGAGTTGCAAGGCGCGGTCGAGGCGATCTATGCGGATGAGAGTAACTACCCCGCATTACGCGAGAAGGACGAGGAGCATCCGCAGGCGGCGTTTTTTGCGGTGGACTACACGGGGCGTGTGGTCGCGACCGTCGGCGGTCGCGGCGAAAAGGACGGCAACCGCGTGCTTAACCGCTCGACCCAGTCGGTGCGTTCTCCCGGCTCGTCCATTAAGCCCATCACCGCATACGGTCCGTCGATCGCGCTGGATCTGGTGCATTATTCCTCGCTTATGCGGGATGCGCCGATCCTGTTGCCCGACGGCTCAAAATGGCCGCACAACTACGAGATGAAGACCACCCCCGACAACGGCGATGTGTTGCTCGGCGTGGCACTGCAGAAATCGCTCAACACGGTTTCCGCCCGTTTGGTTCAGCAGCTCACGCCGCAGCGCAGCTTTGAGTATGCGACCAACATCTTCCAGTTGTCTACACTGGTAGAAAACAAGGCGATCGGCGGCAGCATCTTCACCGATAAGGACCTGTCCCCGCTCGCGCTCGGTGCATTCACTGAGGGCGTGACCGTGCGGGATATGGCGACGGCATACGCCGTCTATGGAAGCGGCGGCTATCATAATAAGCCGTTCACGTATTATTCCGTCACCACCGGCGATCTCGGAGATGAGACGATGCTGCTCGAGGGCGGGCGTAGCTCTGTTGAGGTGTTGGACGCACAGACCTGTTATGTGATGGTCAAGCTGATGCAGCGCGTCACCACGCTGGGTACCGCCGCTGACATCGGTAAATCGTGGTCGGGCTGGGAGGTCTTTGGTAAGACCGGTACGTCCGAGAGCAAGCGTGACGTGTACTTCGCCGGCGGCACGGCATATTACGCCGCGGCGAGTTGGTTTGGTTATGATAATAATCAGGTGATGATCAGCACCCAGACGGGGTATGCGAAGAGCCTGTGGAATAAGGCGATGAAGGCTCTGCATAAGAACCTCGAGATCAAGGAATTTACCGTTCCCGAGGGCGTGCAGGAGTGGCAATACTGCACCGCGACCGGTCAGCTGGCGACCTCTGATTGTCCCAAGACCGATACCGGCTGGTATAAGTCGAGCAATGTCCCCGACTTCTGCACAGAGCATAAAGGAACGCCGCTCAACCCCGACGGCACCCTGCCCGAAACCACCACCGCGCCGTCGTCCGATGACAGCACGACGGCGGCGAGCGGCTCGTCTACGGGTACTTCTGTGAGTACTTCTGCAAGTTCAAAGACCTCGACGACCGCTTCGACGACTTCTGCGACCACCACAACCGTCGCGGGAGAGACCGAGTGAGCCGCCGAACAATGCGCGGTAAAGAGCCGTCCAACCAGAGCCGACTGGTGCTGGTGGACACCCGCGTACTGCCGCAGGTGATCCTGCGCACCCTGCAGGCTAACCGCTTACTGCAGTCGGGCGAGGTCAAGACCGTATCGGGCGCGACCAAGGCTGTGGGACTGTCCCGCACCGCCTATTATAAATACCGCCATGCGGTGCTGCCGTATGATGCAGAGACCGCGGGGCGCACCGTCACGGTGCATCTGGTGCTGCGGCACAGCCCCGGCGCGATCTCGCGGGTGCTCGACGGGTTTACCCGCGCGGGCGCGACTATCCTTACGGTCAATCAGAATATTCCATCCGGCGGTTTTGCCCATGCTTCTGTCTGCGTGTGCATCGACCGGTTGGCGATACCGTTGCGGGAGTTCCTCACCTTGCTTGAGGCGGTGGACGGCGTGGAGCGTGTCACCGGCATCACCGACGGATGATATAGGTTAGAACGAAAACAGCAACAATAGCAAAAGAAAAGGACTGATATTATTTGGTTTCAATAGCCGTTTTGGGCCACGGCGTGGTCGGCTCGGGCGTTGTGGAGATCGTGAGGGATAACGCCGCCCACATCGCGCATAAGGCGGGGGAGGAGATCGCGGTCAAGCGCATCCTCGACCTGCGCACTTTCCCCGAACTACCTTACGCCGACCTGTTCACCGCCAATGTTGATGACATCGTGGGCGACGCGGATATCCGCATTGTCGTTGAGGCGATGGGCGGACTTCATCCCGCCTACGACTTCGTCAAGGCGTGCTTGCTTGCGGGCAAGAGCGTTGTCACCTCGAACAAGGAACTGGTCGCCGCGAAGGGCGATGAGCTGCTCGCCATCGCGCGTCAGCGCAACCTCAATTTCCTTTTTGAGGCGTCGGTCGGCGGTGGCATTCCGATCCTGCGTCCGCTGGATCAGTGCCTCGCAGCGAACAACATCGAGGAGATCGCAGGTATCCTCAACGGCACGACCAACTTTATGCTCACTAAGATGTTCACTGAGGGGATGGACTTTGATGAAGCCCTTGCCCTTGCTCAGCAGCTCGGTTATGCCGAGCGCAACCCCGCCGCGGACGTGGAGGGGATGGATGCCTGCCGCAAGATCTGTATTCTTGCTTCGCTGGCGTTCGGCAAGCACGTGTTGCCCGAGGAGGTCTACACTGAGGGTATCACCGAGATCACCAAAGAGGATGTACGCTGTGCGGCAGCCTACGGTGGTGTGATCAAGCTGATCGGTCGTGCGGTACGCGCCGAGGACGACCGCCTCTACTGCTCGGTGTCCCCGATGATCCTGCCGCAGGATAATCTGCTTGCCGACGTGACGGATGTGTTTAATGCCGTGATGGTGCGCGGAGACAGCGTCGGCGACGTGGTGTTTGTCGGTCGCGGTGCGGGCAAGCTGCCTACCGCAAGTGCGGTGGTCGCGGATGTCATCGATGAGGTCAAGCATCTCACCGCGCGCAAATATCTCTTCTGGGAGCCGCACGAGGCAGGTCGCGTGATCAGTCATCGGCAGGCGACCGTGGTTGAGCTGGTGCGTGTGTCGAGCGCAGATGCCGCGGCGGCAAAGGCGAAGATCACCGAAGTGTTCGGTGAGGTCACATTTGTGACCGTGCCTGACGCGCCCGCGCAGGAACTCGCGTTCGTGTCCCCCGCGATGACGCGGGAGGCGCTCGACGCGGCACTTGCCGCCCTCGATGGCATTACCGTCGTCAAGGCACTGCAGATCTACATAGGTTAAACAAGGGATATCCCTTAAGGAGGTTCTGATATGTTAGTAGTACAAAAATTCGGCGGCAGTTCGGTCGCGGATGCGACGCGCGTGATGAATGTGGCGCGCATCGTGACCGACACCTACAAAGAGGGTAACGACGTGGTGGTCGTGGTATCCGCGCAGGGCGATACCACCGACGACCTGATCGAAAAAGCACGCGAGATCAACCCCCGCGCGAGCAAGCGCGAGATGGATATGCTGATGGCATCGGGTGAGCAGATCTCCATTTCGCTTCTGGCGATGGCGATCGACGCGCTGGGTTTCCCTGCGATCTCGTTGCTCGGCTGGCAGGCGGGCTTCTCCACCAACAGCAAATACAGCGCTGCCCGCATCAAGCGCGTCAACCCCGAGCGCATCCGCGCCGAGCTTGACAAGAAGCGCATCGTCATCGTCGCGGGCTTCCAAGGGCTTAATAAGTATGAAGACATCACCACGCTCGGTCGCGGCGGCTCGGATACGAGCGCAGTGGCGATCGCCGCGGCGATGCACGCGGATCTCTGCCAGATCTACACCGATGTGGAGGGCGTCTACACCGCTGATCCCCGCAAGGTGGCGAACGCGCAGAAGCTTTCCGAGATCACCTATGATGAAATGCTCGAAATGGCCACCTCCGGCGCGCAGGTTCTCAACAACCGCTCGGTCGAGATGGCGAAAAAATACAGTGTGGAATTAGAAGTTCTTTCCAGTCTGAAGAAAGCGACCGGTACCAAGGTCAAGGAGGTAGTTGAAGTGGAAAAAATGCTTATTAAAGGTGTCGCGAAGGACGACAGCGTCGCTCGTGTGTCCATCATCGGTCTGCCGGACAGCCCCGGCATTGCGTTCAAGATCTTTTCCCGTATTGCGCAGGCGCACATCACGGTGGATAACATTCTGCAGTCTATCGGTCGCGACGGCACGAAGGATATCGCGTTCACCGTGCCCGCCAGCAGCGGCGAGGATGCCGTTGCCGCGCTCAAGGAATACTGCGAGATGAAGGGCGCGAAGGAGCTGCGCTGCGATATGGACGTGGCGAAGATCTCCGTAGTGGGAGCCGGTATGGAGACCCACGAGGGCGTGGCTTCCGATATGTTTGAGGCGCTCGCAGATGCCAACATCAACATCCAGATGATCTCCTCGAGTGAGATCCGCATCTCCGTGCTGGTGGCGAAGGCGGATGCCGACCGTGCCGTTTCTGCGGTGCACCGTCAGTTCTTCGGCGACTGAGATTAAAAAACGACAATAGACGAAGCGGAGGGTATGATGATGGCGGCGAAATCAGCGAAAAAGCAGACCACGGTCTTGTGTTTTGCCAACAACAAGGGTGGCAGCGGTAAATCCACCACCTGCGCGAATGTGGGGTATTCCCTCGCGCAGCAGGGAAAGCGGGTGCTGTTGCTCGACGGCGATATGCAGTTAAACCTCAGCCTGTCCTTCTTCCCGGAGGAAGAGGTGTTGGCGATGGCGCAGGGGGAGAAAAACCTCTACCACGCTATCCGTGAGCAGAAACCGCTCACCGACTACATCATTCCCACCGCGTATGAGAATTTGGATCTGATCCCGTCCTCGACATTGATGAGCGGCATCGAATACGAGTTGTTCACCAAATGGCAGCGGGAATACATCCTGCAGAAATGTTTACAGCCCGTGCGGGACAGCGGGGAGTATGACTACATACTCATCGACGCGCCGCCGACCCTCGGCGGCTGGGTGATGAACCTGCTGTGCGCCGCCGATCGGCTCATTCTGCCGGTCGAGGCGAGCCCGTGGGGGCTCTTTGGCCTGGCGAATATGTTTGAGTTCGTCGCGACGGTGCAGCAGATGAATCCGTCGCTCACCCTGTTGGGGGTCGCGCTGACCAAGGTGTCGGTGCGTAAGAATTATTTTAAGCAGACACTGGAGATCCTGCAGGAGATGGAGGGCGTACACGTCTTCGAGTCCATCATCCGCGTGGATAGTTCCATTGAATGGGCGCAAGACAGCAGTAAGCCCGTCGGTGCCTACAAGCCATCGAGCCGCAGTGCGCAGGAGTACGCGGCGCTCGCCAAGGAGGTGGAGTCCCTTGTCCATCGGTAAAAGCAGCCTGGCCCGTGCCGCGGCGGCAACCGCCCGCCCGAGTGCGGAGACAGCGCCTAAACAGGATACGATGACCTCGTGTGCGGTGTCGGTTGACGCTATTCGCCTGCCTAAGGGGCAGAAGCTCCCCGTCGCATCGGCTGATTTGGTCGCCTCCGTCACGAAAAACGGTGTGCTTGAGCCGCTGACCCTCGCGCAGACAGGGGAGGAGAAGCTCACGCTGTTGTCGGGTGCGCGCCGTCTTGCCGCTGCCAAAGAGGCGGGGCTGGACACCGTACCCGCGGTGGTCGTGCGATTAACCGTCGTCGAGGCTTCCGCCGCACGGCGGGAGATCACTCGCTTTGCCGTCTCAGCGGACAAGTCCGCTCCCGCGCAGGCGGATAAACCCACGGCTGTGGGGCAGGCTATGCCCGCATGGCTTCTGTAATCGTTCGGAATTACTACGTAAGAAGAGAGCAATATCCCGTCTTACAAAATACACCAATATATGCTCGGCAAAGTGTTTTGTAAGACATCTTGCCGAGTGTTTTTATTGTTTGATAAATTGTTCACAAACAAGATATACTATATTGAAACTAAGGAAAAGAGGCAGCGTATGAACCAGCGTACATTCAGACACGGCATTCACCCCGCACGGGATGGTAAGGCCTATACCAAAGATGCGCCGATTCAAGATTATCGCCCGACGGGGGACACGGTGTATCCGCTCTCCCAGCATATCGGCGCACCCGCCAAGGCGATCGTCGCGGTCGGCGACGAGGTCAAGGTTGGGCAAATGATCGCCGAGCCGGAGGGGGTTGTGTCGGCGGCGATCTGCAGTGCCGTCTCGGGCAAGGTGAAGGCGATCGAGCCTCGCCTGACCATCAACGGGCGTAAATCGCCCGCCATCGTCATCGAAAATGACGGCGCGTTCACGCCAATCGAAACGCTCGGGCAGGAACGCGACCCCGCGACGCTGTCGAACAAGGAGATCCTCTCGATTATTCGCGATGCGGGTATCGTCGGTCAGGGTGGTGCGGGCTTCCCGACTCACGTGAAACTGACGATGAAGCAGGGCGTGTCTCCGGACACGGTTATCATCAACGCCGCCGAGTGCGAGCCGTATCTGACCTCGGATTATCGACTGATGCTGGAGCGCCCCGAGCAGCTGCTCGCGGGCTTACGCGTGGTACTGCAGCTGTTCCCTGCGGCGCGCGGAGTCATCGGCGTTGAAAATAATAAACCCGAGGCGATCCGTCTGCTGCGCGATCTGACGGCGGACGACGAGCGCATCTCGGTATGTTCACTGAAAACGAAATACCCGCAGGGCGGTGAGCGGATGCTCATCCACGCCGTCACGGGACGGGATATCCATTCCAAAAAACTGCCTATCGACGCGGGCTGTGTGGTACTCAATGTATCCACTGCCGTTTCGATCTATCAGGCGGTCTGCCGTCAGACACCGCTTATCTCGACGGTGATGACCCTCACGGGCGACGGCGTCAATACCCCTTGTAATGTCGCGGTGCCGATCGGCACCGACCACGCCGAGCTGATGGAAGCCTTCGGTGGTCTCAAGGGCGAGCCGGAGAAGCTCATTTCGGGCGGTCCGATGATGGGTAACGCGATGACCGACCTGCACGTGCCGGTGGTTAAGGCGTCCTCCTCCATTCTCGCGATGATGCAGGATGAGGTCGCGCAGTGGGATCCAAGCCCCTGCATCCGTTGCGGTCGCTGTGTGCGGGCGTGTCCGTCGATGCTGGTGCCCGCGATGTTGGGTAAGGCGGCGGACGCGGGCGATCTTCCCGCGTTCGAGAGCCTCAACGGAATGGAATGTATCGAGTGCGGCTGTTGCACCTATGTCTGCCCCGCGAAGCGGCGGCTGACCCAGAGCTTTAAGTTCGCGAAAAATGCGGTGAACGCCGCGCGTCGTCGGGCGAAGGAGTCCGCCGACGCTAAGAAGTGAGAAGAAAGGACAGTGTGAGAATATGACGAATATTTCTGTTTCTCCCCACGTGCGCAGTGGTCTGTCCACTTCCACGGTGATGCGGGATGTGGCGATCGCGCTGATGCCTGCCTTGCTGTTCGGCACATTTGTGTTCGGTCTGCGCGCACTGATCATCATCGCGCTGAGCGTGGTGACCTGTGTTTTGACCGAATACATCTACGAGCGGCTGATGAAGCTGCCCGTGACCGTTGCGGACGGCAGTGCGCTGGTGACGGGACTGATCTTAGCGATGAACCTGCCCTCGACGGTGCCGTTCTGGGTGCCGGTGATGGGCGGCGTGTTCGCGATCTTGTTTGTCAAACAGCTGTTCGGCGGCATCGGACAGAACTTTATGAACCCCGCGCTCGCCGCGCGTTGCTTTCTTATCATCTCGTTTCCCGCGATGATGGGCGGCAACTGGCAGGCGGTGGGCAACATCTTCGGCGCGGATGCGCTTAGCGGCTTTGCTCAGCGGATGAGCACCTTGACGGTGGACGCCGCCTCTGCGGCGACCCCTCTGGCGGTGTTGCAGAGCGGCGGCGAGGTCGATCTGCTGCAGGCGTTCCTCGGTATTCATTCGGGGTGCATCGGTGAAACGAGCGCGCTTGCGATCCTTATCGGTGCTGTGTATATGATCGCGCGCGGGGTCATCAGCCCCCGCATCCCCGCGGCGTATGTCGGTAGCGCGGTGGTGTTCGCATTCCTGCTGAATTTATTGGCGGGCAACGGCGTCGCGTCGGTCAACTATCTCGTCGGTCAGACCGTCACGGGCGGTCTGCTGGCGGGTGCGGTGTTTATGGCGACCGACTATGTTACCAGCCCCATCACCCGTGGCGGCCAGTGGATCTACGCGATCCTGCTCGGCTTCCTGACGGCGTTGTTCCGCGTGTTCGGCTCGTCCGCTGAGGGTGTGTCCTACGCCATCATTATCGGCAATACGGTCGTGCCGCTCATTGAGCGGGCGACGATGCCGCGCGCCTTCGGGCAGACGCACAAAGGGGGTGCCGTGAAATGAAAACCATTTTCAAAAACGCGGGCATCCTGTTGGCGATCACCGTCGTGGCGGCGATCGCGCTGTCCTATGTGTACGAGCTGACCAAAGAGCCGATCGCCCTCGCTCAGCAACAAGCGAAGGCAGAGGCGTATCAGGCGGTGTATGAAGCCGCGGCGGCGTTCGAGGATGTCGATCATTCCGCGACGCTTATGAAAGAGTATAACGCCACCCTGCCCGCGGGCACTGCGGTGGAGGAGGTGCTGCGTACCGTCGATGAGGCGGGCAATTCCCTTGGTTATGTGCTGACGGTGAGCGCGAAGGGCTATGCGGGCCCCGTACGTATCGCACTCGGCATTGACAAGAGCGGCACGGTCATCGGTTACGCGGTACTCGAGCATGAGGAATCCCCCGGCTTCGGTGCCAACTGCGAAAACGAGGACATTAAACAGCAGTTCCTCGGCATCACCGCTGCCTCCCAGCTTGACGGCATTACGGGTGCGACCATCACCACCAATGCGCTCAAGAATGAGACGCAGGCGGCGATCGATTTTGTGAGATCCTTGGAAGGCGGTGAGGCGAGATGATCAAAAAAGCATTGGAACGCCTCTGGAACGGCATTTTCAAAGAAAATCCCATTTTTGTGCTGATGCTGGGTATGTGCGCCACCCTCGCGGTGACTACCAACGCCATCAACGGTCTCGGAATGGGTCTGTCGACGACGGCGGTGCTGGTGATGTCCAACCTGATGATCTCACTTTTGCGTAAGATCATCCCTGACGGCGTGCGTATGCCTGCCTATATCGTCATCATCGCATCCTTCGTGACCATCGTGCAGTTGCTTATTAAGGCGTATATCCCCTCGTTGGATCGCTCGCTCGGTATCTTCATTCCGCTGATCGTGGTCAACTGCATCATTCTCGGTCGCGCCGAGTCGTATGCGTCGAAAAACAATGTGTTTCTGTCGATCTTTGACGGCATCGGTATGGGCCTCGGCTTTACCGCCGCCTTGACCATCCTTGGACTGGTACGCGAGCTGTTCGGCAGCGGCGCGGTGTTCGGCATCTCGGTGATGCCTGACTTTTATGAGCCGATCGGCATCCTCGTGATGGCACCCGGTGCGTTCTTCGTGCTGGCGATCCTCGCGGCGCTGCAGAACAAGTTTAAGGCGCCCAGCGCATCAAACGTCAAGCACGATAGCGATCTCGCTTGCGGCGGCAACTGCGACGGCTGTGTGGGGATGGCGTGCGCGCTCAACCACCGTCAGATCGCGGAGCAGACCGCCGAGAAGGCGCGCCGCCTCGCGGAAGAGCGGGCGAAGATCGCCGCGGAAAAGAAAGCCGCGAAACAGCAGGAAGGGGGTGAGCAGGGATGATCAAGACCTTATTACTCACCCTGCTGACCACCGCATTGGTCAACAACGTTGTGCTCAGCCAGTTCCTCGGTCTGTGCCCCTTCCTCGGCGTGTCGAAGAATGTCAAGACCGCCGCGGGTATGGGCGGCGCAGTCATCTTTGTCATCACGGTAGCGTCCGCGATCACCAGTGTGCTGTATAACAGCGTGCTCGTGCCGCTGAACCTTGTGTATATGGAGACCATCGTCTTCATTCTCGTCATTGCGGCGCTCGTGCAGCTCGTTGAGATGGCGCTCAAAAAGCTTAGCCACGGTCTGTACGCCGCGCTCGGCGTGTATCTGCCGCTCATCACCACCAACTGCGCGGTGCTCGGTGTTGCGCTGACCAACGTGCAGGACGGAAACGACTTCATCACCAGCGTGGTGGCGGGTATCGGTACGGCGGCAGGCTTCGCCATTGCGATCATCATTCTCGCGGGTATCCGTGAGAAGATGGCGTGCAACAACATTCCCCACGCGTTCTCGGGTATGCCGATCGCGCTGATCTCCGCGGGACTGATGGCGATCGCGTTTTACGGCTTCTCGGGGCTGTCAATTTAAGGGGGTGGCAAGAGATGATTGAAGCGATCGGAATTGCCGCCGCCATTGTCGGCGGTGTCAGCTTACTCATCGGTTTGATGCTCGGTTTTGCGGGCAAGATCTTTGTCGTCAAGGTGGATGAAAAAGCCGAGGCGGTGCGTGCTGCTTTGCCCGGCTCCAACTGCGGCGGCTGTGGCTACGCGGGCTGTGACGCACTCGCGCAGGCGATCGCCGCGGGTGAAGCGCCCCCCAACGCCTGCCCCGTCGGCGGTTCGACAGCGGCGAAGGAGATCGCCGACATTATGGGTGTCGAGACGGGTGCCGTTTTACGGCAGGTGGCGTATGTGCAGTGTGCCGGCACCTGCGATAAGGCGCAGATCTCCGCGCACTATTACGGCACGCGAGACTGCCGTCAGGCGGCGATGTCCCCCGGCAATGCGGGTAAGGCTTGCTCGTTTGCCTGCTATGGCTTCGGCACCTGTGTGACCGTCTGCCCGAACGACGCCATTTCCTTGCGGGACGGTATCGCGGTGGTGGACGAAGATAAGTGCATCAGCTGCGGACAGTGCGTTGCGATCTGCCCCCAGCACATTATCACGATGATCCCCGACAACTCTGCCGTGGAGGTGCGTTGTTCGTCGAATAATACGGGCAAGGAAGTCAAGGCGGTGTGCGCCGCGGGCTGTATCGGCTGCGGCATTTGCCAGAAGGTGTGTCCCGTTGCCGCGGCGAAGGTGGAGAACCACCTTGCCCGCATCGATCACGCGTTGTGTATCGGCTGCGGTGCCTGCGCGGCGAAATGCCCTGTCAAGGTTATTGAACTCCTTGCGAAACCCGTGCGCGAGGGCGGCAATGAGATGAAATAAATTTTCATCATTTTCCTGCATAAGAGCCTTGTTTTTTCTCATAGTAACAGTGAGAGCAAGCAAGGCTCTTTGCGCAGCGGTATACTGCCGCGCGATGAAATGGAGGAAAATATGATGAAAAAACTTTGGGCAATATTCTGCGGACTGATGTTGCTTGTCAGCCTTGCGTCGTGCGGGAAGAAGGACGAAACGCCTACCACGAGCGGCTTGGGCGACGGCGACAGTCGCAGTCTGGGGCTCGGCAGCGTGAACACGCTGGCGGTCGAGGGAACGGAAAAGACCGTCGTCAAGACCACCGTTGCCGCGGTGGTGCTGGACAAAGACGGCAAGATCACGGAATGTAAGCTTGACGAGGCGGAATTCCCCGTCGAGCTGAAGAGCGGCGTGTTGCAGGTCGCGGTCGACCTACTCACCAAGGGCGAGACGGAGGATTATACCCTCACTGACCGTGACCTCGGCGAAGGCAACACGAGCAGAGCCTCGTGGGAAGATCAAGTGGACGCCTTCTGCGACTATGTGGAGGGAATGACGGGCGCGCAGGTCAGCGCCATTGCCGCCACCGATGGCAAAAGCGAGATGATCGATGGCTGTGACCTTATCATCACCGACTTTATTCAGGCGGTGCACGAGGCGACCCGCAACGCAAAGGTGAAGAATATCGGCGCGGGCGACGAGCTCGAGCTCGCCGTATCCGTCGCGAAGAGCGGCGAGTCCACCGACGCGAAGCCGCAGTTTGACATCGAAATGGCGGCGGTAACGCTCGGTGGCGACGACCGCATCACCGCGTGTCTGACCGACACCGCGCAGGCGAAGCTGACGGTTGAAAACAGCCTCTTCAGCCACGCCGCGGGCAAGATGGACACCAAGCGCGGGCAGGGGGATGCCTACGGAATGAAGCAGGCGTCCTCCATCGAAAAGGAATGGTATGAGCAGGCGGACGCTTTTGATGCCTACGCGGTCGGTAAGACCGCCGCGGAGCTTATGAAGTTGTCTGTCGGCGACGACGGTAAGACCGATGCGATCTCGGGATGCACGATGGCGATCTCGGGGATGCACAAGAACACGATCAAGGCCGCCGAGCAGGAATAAACGTGAGCGAAAATTCGCCTTTTTAAAACAAGGTGCGGATTGCGCGTGTCATCCTAAACGAAAGGGCGCGACCGACTATGCGAGTGATGCGAAAGCGCGTATTGTGTGTATTGCTTTCCCTGCTGATGGCAGGGGGCTTGGTCGGTTGCGCCCCTTTTTCGTCTGCGTCGAAGCGGTCGCAGACTTATATGGATGTGTTCGACACGGTGACGGAGATCACCGCTTACGGAATGAGTGAGGCGGCGTTTGAGGCGGACGTGCAGAAACTGCACGAGGAGCTTGCCGCCTACCATCGGCTGTACGACATCTACAACACCTATCCCGAAATGACCAATCTTAAGACCGTCAACGATGCCGCGGGCGGCGCGCCTGTTAAGGTGGACGGCCGCATCCTCGATCTGCTGGAATACGGGTTGGATGCCTATGAGCGCACCGACGGGCGGGTGAACATTCTGTTTGGTGCGGTGCTTTCCTTGTGGCACGAGGCGCGCGAGCAGGGGCTCGCCGACCCCGACACGGCGGCACTGCCCGATGCGGCGGCACTGTCGACGGCGGGGGCGCACGTGTCGCCCGACGCGCTGATCATCGACCGAACGGCGGGTACGGTGTGCATTACCGATCCGGCGGCACGCATTGATGTCGGTGCGATCGCCAAGGGCTACGCTGTCGAGCAGGTCGCCCGCACCGCCGAGGAAGAACTCGGATGGACGTCGGCACTGCTCAGCGTCGGTGGCAATATTCGCGCCATCGGTGGTAAGGGCGGTACGGACAGCGACACGCCCTTTACCGTCGGAGTTCAAAACCCCGACACATCTTCCGCGAAGACCTATCTCACCACGGTGAACATCACCGATATGGCGGTGGTTACGAGCGGAGATTATCAGCGATACTATACGGTGAACGGTAAGCCTTACGCCCACATCATCGACCCCGAAACGTTGTATCCCGCCGCTTATGTGCGGGCGGTGACGGTGGTGTGCGCGGACAGCGGTCAGGCAGATGTGCTGTCGACGGCGCTGTTTTGCCTGCCGCCGGAGCAGGGCGAGATCCTGCTGGGCAAAACGCCGAACGCCCACGCGGTGTGGGTGCTTTCGGACGGCAGTTTACGGTATTCCGATGGCTTTACTGCTTATATAGGAGATGTCCGATGAAGAACAAACAGGATCGGCGCTATCGCGGTTCGCGCCGTCTGCTCGCCACACTGCTGATGCTGGCGGTGTCAGTCGGGACGGTGTTTGCTGCCGCTGTGTGGTATCATGCCGCCCGTGCGGACTATTTGACCTCGACTGAGGGGGTGACCGTGCCACTGTCGGTGGCGCGAGTCATTCCCATTACCGCGCAGGAGAAGGACACCTACCACATTGATTCCGCCGCGCAGGCGGAGGATACCTCGGGGCAGGTGACGGGGTATCTCATCATCACCACCGTGCGGGGGTATAAATCGGACATCCGCGTGCAGACCACTTTCGCCGCGGACGGCGAGACGATCGCGGGTATCCACGTGTTGTCGCAGAACGAGACGGAATACCTCGGAAACCGCATCGAGTCGGTGGATTTCACCTCGCTGTTTGTGGGACGACTGGCACCGATGAAGCTGTGGGGGACGGCGACAGTCGGTTCGCCGATCGACGCGATTTCCGGCTCGACGGTGTCGTCGCAGGCGGTGATCGACGCGGTCAACAACGCTTACGCGTATTTGCAATCTCGGGCGGCGTGATCGCCGCTACATACTAAAGGAGTATATATGAAAGACACGTCACCCCGCTTACCCTTTAAGACTGCCGACTTTATTTTGGTCGCCGGTCTGTTGGTCGTGGCGGCGGTGCTGTTTTTCACACTGTCGCGGTGGTCGGCGGACGGACGAGCCGTTGAGGTACAGGTGAACGGTGTGATCGCCGCAGTCCTGCCGCTGGATGCCGATACCACCTATATGATCGACGGTGCGGACGGCGGGCATAACACCCTTGTCATCGCGGACGGCCAAGCGACCGTCACCGCGGCAACCTGCCCCGATGGGGTATGCGTGCGCCATCGGGCGATCGAGCGAGCGGGTCAGAGCATCATCTGCCTGCCGAACAAGGTCGTGGTGCGTGTGGTCGGCGAGCCGACCGTGGATGCGGAGGCGGGATGATGCGGATGAAACGAAAGACTGCCCTGTACGGGCTGATGATCGCGCTGGCGTTCATTTTCAGCTATGTTGAGACCCTGTTGCCCGTGGTCGGCATTCCCGGCGTGAAGCTGGGGCTTGCGAACCTCGTGGTACTCGTGACCCTGTATCTGTTGCGCCCGCGGGATGCGCTGGCGATCTCCTGCCTACGTATCCTGCTCGTCGGCTTCACCTTCGGCAGCCCCGCGAGTATGCTGTACAGCCTTGCGGGCGGGCTCGTCAGCCTTGGGGTGATGGTGCTGTGCCGCCGCACGGAGAAATTTTCGTTGCTTGGGATAAGCATCGCGGGCGGTGTCAGCCATAATCTCGCCCAGCTTGCGGTCGCGGCGGCGGTGCTGCGCACCCCGCAGATCGTGTGGTATTTGCCGCTTCTTTTGCTGTCGGGCGTGCTCACGGGTGCGCTCATTGGCATCGTCGCGCGGCTTTGTTTGCCGAAATTGCGGCAATTTACACACGAACCCCCTTGAAAAACTGCCGCGGGCGTGTTATACTTGACAATTAAGAGGAATTTGAACGCATTGGAGGAGCCCCATTATGCTGGATATGAAATTCATTCGGGAAAATCCCGAGCTGGTCAAGGAAAACATCCGTAAAAAATTTAAGGACGCGAAGCTGCCGCTCGTTGACGAGGTCATCGCGCTGGATGCCCGCAAGCGTGAGGTCAACACCCGTGCGAATGAATTGCGCGCCAACCGCAACAAGGTCAGTAAAGAGATCGGCATGCTGATGGGCAAGGGACTGCGCGACGAAGCGGAGGAGAAAAAGAAGCTCGTCGCCGAGCAGGCGGCGGAGCTTAGCCGCCTTGAGGCGGAGGAGACCGACCTCGCCGCCCGCGTGACCGATATTATGATGAAGATCCCGAACATCATCGACCCCTCCGTGCCGCTCGGCAAGAACGACGAGGAGAACGTCGAGGTGCAGCAGTTCGGTGAGCAGACGAAGGTCGACTTCGAGATCCCCTACCACACGGATATTATGGCGAAGTTCAACGGCATCGACAAGGCGGCGGCAGGTCGCGTGGCGGGCGAGGGCTTCTATTATTTGATGGGGGATATCGCCCGTCTGCACAGCGCGGTGCTGTCTTATGCCCGTGACTTTATGATCGACAAGGGCTTCACCTATTGCATTCCGCCCTTTATGATCCGCTCGAACGTCGTCACCGGCGTGATGAGCTTTGAAGAGATGGACGCGATGATGTACAAGATCGAGGGCGAGGACCTCTACCTCATCGGCACGAGCGAGCACTCGATGATCGGTAAGTTCATCGACACCATCACGAACGAGAGCGAACTGCCGCTGACGCTGACGAGCTATTCTCCCTGCTTCCGCAAGGAGAAGGGCGCGCACGGCATCGAGGAGCGCGGTATCTACCGCATCCACCAGTTCGAGAAGCAGGAAATGATCGTTATCTGCAAGCCGGAGGAGAGTATGGAGTGGTTCCATAAGATGTGGAGCTACTCGGTGGAGCTGTTCCGCTCGCTGGACATCCCTGTGCGCACGTTGGAGTGCTGCTCGGGCGACCTCGCGGATCTCAAGGTCAAATCCTACGACGTGGAGGCGTGGTCTCCCAAGCAGGGTAAGTATTTCGAGGTCTGCTCCTGCTCCAACCTCGGCGACGCGCAGGCGCGCCGTCTGGGCATCCGCGTGAAGGGCGAGGATGGCAACAAGTACCTCGCGCACACCCTCAACAACACCGTGGTCGCGCCCCCACGTATGCTCATTGCGTTTATGGAGAACAACCTGCGCTTCGATGGCGAGAAATACTCGATCGCCATTCCGAAGGCACTGCAGCCCTATATGGGCGGCAAAACCGTCATCGAGGAGAAATAATTCGACAAAGCACAAAATGCCCAGCGTGCCGTACGGCACACTGGGCGTTGTTTCGTTTATGCGGGATCAATGCTTACAGTCTTTATCTTTTCGGGTGGTGATGAGCAGCATTACGATCGCGGCGATGAGCAGGGCGACACCGCCCGCCGCCGCAGAGCAGATCAGGATGATCTGACGGTTTTGGGTGATAAATTGTGCAAATGCACCGCTCGGGGCGGTCGTCGGCTCGGTCTGCGGCTCGTTGTCTGCCGCAACGGTGATCTCGCGGTAGAGTTGCATCGAGCCATCGACGGTGTCATACATATACAGTCCCGTTTTGCCCACGGGGGAGGTCGCGTAGACGAGCACAACATCCTCTAGCGTGGTGTCCTCAAACAGGAACACCTCGCGTTCGATCGAGCCGAAGTTGTGCGTTCCCGCGACGGCACCGACGGGGCGGACCAGACCGGCGGGCATATCCAGCAGGACGTATTCGCCGCCGCTGACTTTCAGCGGGCAGAAGATGTGGAAGGTCTGCGCTGTTTCGTCATAAAGGTAGAAGCCTGCCGTGTCGTCCAGCGCGTTGGTCAGATGCACCAACGTCAGTCCGATGGTCTCGTTGACCGCGGCGGCGACGCTGATGTCGTTGATGGTAATGTGCGTCCAAGCAAAGCCCTCGGGCAGAGTTGTATCTGTCTGCGTGTCGGATACTACCATCAGCACACCGTCGACGGCGACCTCCAGCGGATCTTCCTGCGGTGCGGTCGTGGTGGTCGAGACGGTCGTGCTGAGGGACGAATCGGGCTTTCGGGTGGTCGTGGTGGTTGTGGTTGTCTGGTTAGGCGAGCGGTTGATCACGACGGTGTATTTCTTTGTTGTTCCGTTGGGGGCGGTGACGGTAATGATTTGCGTGTTCGCACCGACAGCGAGCACATTTTTACCCGACACGGTGATCTTCGCGCCCTCCTCCTGTGCGGTCGCGCTCAGCGACAGCGAGGTGGTGGTATAGGGCACCGAAATGGTGTAGTTGGTGACATTGGCGCTGAATTTTGGCGTCAGCGTGCCCGAGGAGGGCTTGATGCTTGCCAGATCGGCGTTGGCAGACAGCGTGGGGTTCATCGCAGAGACGGCAATCGTTTTTGACGGCGTGCCGAGCGAGGAATAATCCTCGTCGTTATAGAACTCCGACGTGGTCACGGAGAAGTTCGCCGCGCCTGCCGCGATCGCCTTGAAGGTCAGTGTGATGGAAACCGAGGTGGGGGGCGTGGCGGTGGTCGCGTAATACGACATACGCACAACACCCGCGCCGCCGCTGGCGGAGGCACCTGTGCAGCTCACATATTGGAATGTCTTGGCGTTATAGGAGATCTGTGGTTCGATGGAGGCGATCTTCGCGCCGCCGCCGTCGTATTTGAGGGTGACGGTGACAGTGTTTCCGACGGTGACGTTGGCGGCACTCGCCGTGGCGGTGAGACTGCCCGTTGCCGCATACGCGGTCAGCCCGCTGAAACTGATCAGCAGCATCAGTACGGCAAGCAGCAGACAAACAGATTTTTTCATACGATGACCCCTTTCTTATTGCAGGGTTTTGGTGATTTTCAGAATAAATTTCTGCGTCACGCGCAGATCCAGCGAGGTGAGATTGCCGTCCTTACTGCTGTCAGCAGCGGTGAGATAATAGCCGTCGATGGTGCTGAGCTTTAGGATGTGTTTTTGCGCGATGCGCAGATCCAGTGATGACACCTTCCCATCTCCGTTGACATCGCCGCAGATGACGATGGGATAGCTCGCGCACAGCACTTTGCCGCTGTACAGACGCACGATATCTCCTGTGCCGACGATGCCGCTTTTTTGCTTGCCGTCGGCGTCGGTGACGATCGCCTCGCCGTTGTCCACGGCGAGGTTTTTGATAAAGTCGGCAACCGCCGTGTCGGGCTCGACCTTGGTAATCGTGTCGCTGACGGCATACGTCTTACCGGTGATCACGGGGGCGTTCGGCCGTTCCACACCGCCGGTGGTGGTGACGATGACGGTGTAGGTGCGTGTTTCACCGCTTGTGGCTGTGACGGTCAAGGAGACCTCGTTATCGCCTTTATACAGTTGGATCGTTCCGTCGCCTGCCAGTGTCGCTTCGCTGTTGCTCAGAGTCGCCGATATCTTGATCGAGGTAGCGGTGCCCACGTGGGTGGAGTACGTCATCATATAGCGATCAAACGAGGGGGTCAGGGATGCGTGAACGATGGGGCTTGTCTCTTCTTGCTTCACTGCGGTCGTCGTGCCGCTCGTGCCGCTCGTACTGCTCGTGTTGCTTGTGCCGCTCGTACTGCTCGTGTTGCTTGTGCTGCTTGTGTCTGTGGTGTCGGCGGTCGAGGTTTCGCTGCTGCCCACGCGCGCGTTCGCGGCGGCGGTGGACGTATCCACCGCAGTCGTGTCGGTTAAAACGACGCTTTTACTCGTGTCGGCATCGGTGCTGCTTGTGCCGCTCGTTGTCGTGTCGATCGACGTGGCGCTTTCGCTTATGTCTTCCTCGTTGCTGCTTGCCGTGCTTACGGTTTTATCGGCGGCGGAGGATGAGGAGTCGCTTGCCACGGTGAGGTCGGCGACGGCGGTGATGTTGATGTCGGTCAGGAAGTTGTCGTTGTTCCCTTCCTTGGACGGCATCGGCGCGACCTTGGCGGGCATCGACTTGAATACGGGAATGTTAAATGTGATGTTGTTCTTCAGCTGTTCTTCGGTCGCGGCGTTACGGCGAATGCGACCCTCGGAGGAGGGCGCGGCTACGTTGGACATATACTGATGGGCGTATAGCCCGCTGGTGGTGTTAGTGAAATTAAATTTTTGATAATACAGTGTATCCTGCCCGAGATTGATATAGTACTTACCGATGCGCTCAGCAGAGGCCTTGAGGCATTTGTATGGGGTATCCCAACCTTGGTTTTTGGCGTAGATCGCGCCGTTCTGGACGGCGGTCTTGCCGTTTGCCGCATAGGCACCGTAGTTGAAGAAGTTATAATATCCCTCGTACCCCTTGACCGTGCCGGTGCCGAGTCCGTTGAGGTGCGAGCCTTCCTGCGCCATACGGGTGGCTAGGAAATAGGCACTCACGCCGGTGGCTTTGGATGCCTTGAGTAGATCCGAAGCGTGCTTGTCCAGCGCGGCGGGGAGGATCGCCTTGATGCCGTCCAGTGTCTGCTCGTCGGCATAGGAGAGATCCTCGAACTGGAAGATATAGGTGGAATCCAACCAATTGCGCGGGTCCATATAATACGCGACTACGGCAGGGGCGGCGGTAACCCATCCGCCCGAATCGAAGGCGATGTAGGAGTCGGTTTCCCAGTCGTAGGCGCCGTATTCCATCGATTTCCATGCGTCGGGTGTGGTGATGGTGTTCAGACCGACCGCACATTCGGCGGCATACGCCTGCGCCCACGTCATCGACAGGTGTTGCGCACGGAAGATCCAGTTCGGGTATTGCGCGTGGATCTGCCGCAGAGCACTCTTGTAGGATTCGGGAAAGCCCTGAGCAGTCAGGTAGTTTTCAAACTCTTCGTCTGTCTCGTAGACGGCGTTGATGGTGATATAGTCGGAGTGGGCGTAGCCGCTGAGGCTATCCTTGCTGATACGATACCAGCGGTCTCCGTTTTTGGCGGTGACGGTCTCGTGGATGGTGACGACATCACCGTTTTTCAGATAGCCGACGACATCGCTGTCGGTGCTCGCTTCGCTGCGCACACGGAGTGCATCGGTGACCTTGACCGTACCGGTGGATACGGTGTCTGCTGCCAACGCCGTGAAGCCGGCAACCAGATTCGCCAGCAAGCATACGGTGAGCAGACAGCATAGCAGACGTTTGCGCATCGACAAGCACTCCTTTCGTTAAAGTGAGGACGATCCACGACAAATCCATCTACTATTCTACATAATATTACGCATAAGGTCAAGTTTTCTCCGCAAAAAGACGCGTGGAAATTTTTGTTGACCGTGCGCCGTCGACGTGATACGATAATTGCGTAGAGAGGGGGTGGCGTTTTGCCGCCGATGTTGCTTTTATGGTATGTCATTGGAATCAGCCTGCTGGCGTGGGCTTTGACCGTGTGGGATAAGCGGCGTGCTCGCCGTGCAGGACGACGGGTTGCAGAAAGGACGCTGTTTGCCGTTGCTGCCCTCGGCGGCGCGCTGGCAATGCTCGTCACGATGCGTTTGGTGCGACACAAGACCCGCCACCGCCGCTTTATATGGGGGTTGCCGTTGCTTGTGTTGTTGCACGTTGCTTTGTTGTTCGCAATATTTTGCGTATAAAGTGAAATGCGGTAACAAAACACAGGGGTTTCCTATTGACCAATAGAATAATTTGTGCTATACTGTCTAAAAAGTGAAAATTAATCTCATTTTGTTGAATAAGAGGGATAGTATGGCACAACAGAGTGGAGCAGCGAAATTTACCCGTATCAGCACGGTGTATTGTTCGCCTGACGGCGAGCGTGTATGGACCTACGGGGTCGAGATGGTATCGCCGGAGGCGGTGGTTGAGTTTCCGGATGTTGATCTGTCCGCCGAGGCGGTCGATCGGCTGATTTGCCGTCTGCGGACGCAGCAGGTCGAGCCGTGCCATTTTCGGGACGTGGTGATGGACTATATCGAACAGCTCGCCTCCCCGTAATTAGTGCTATGGTAAAAAATTCTTGCTTTTAAGCCATAGATATGGTATACTGGGATATCTCATTCTACTTAGGTGATTTATCCACAGCTTTTCAGAAAGAGGTGTTTCGGATGAAGTGTCCGTTCTGCGGCTATATTGAAAGCAAGGTTATCGACTCCCGTCCGACCGACGAGGGGAGCCGTATTCGCCGTCGCCGTGAGTGTTTGGAGTGCGGCAAGCGATTCACCACCTATGAGATCATCGAGAGTCTGCCTATCGTCGTCGTTAAGAAGGACAAGTCTCGCGAGCCGTTCGACCGTCAGAAGGTGCTGGGCGGTCTTTTGCGCGCGTGCGAGAAGCGTCCCGTGTCGCTGGAAACACTGGAGAAGGCGGTCGACGAGATCGAGGCGCAGATCCAGAACTCGCTCGAGCGTGAGGTGCCGACCACCAAGATCGGCGAATACGTGATGGAGCAGCTGATGCATATCGACGACGTGGCGTACATCCGCTTTGCGTCGGTCTATCGCCAGTTTAAGGACATCAAGTCTTTCCACGAGGCGATCCGCAACCTGATGGAAGCGGAAGACAAGAAATAAATCAAGAGATCGGAAAAGCCTGTTTTACGGTGGCGTAAAACAGGCTTTTTTAGGAGTAGACTATGGCACGGTTAGCGGCACAGCGAATAAGTAAATATTTCGGCGAGCGCGCGCTGTTCACCGACCTGAGCTTTGAGATCGGTGACGGGGACAAGATCGGTCTTGTCGGTGACAATGGTTGCGGCAAGACGACGCTTTTGCGTATCCTGATGGGGGAGGAGCGCGCTGACGGCGGCGAGGTCGTGCGTTACCGCGACACGGTCATCGGCTATATGGAACAGCACACCTGCCGTGAAGAATCCCGCACCCTGTGGGACGAGGTGGAGAGCGTGTTTGCATCCGTGGTGGCGATGGAGCGGGAGTTAGCCGCGCTGGACGCCGCCATTGAAGGTGGTGAGCCGACCGCGGATCAGCTCGATCGCCAACACCGCCTGCGTGAGCAGTTTGAGGCGGCGGGCGGTCTTTACTACAAAAGCCGCGTGCGGGCAACCTTGCTCGGTCTCGGCTTCCCCGAGAGCGCGTTTTTCACCCCCGTAGGGGTGTTGTCGGGGGGTCAGCGCAGTAAGGCGGCGATGGGCCGCTTGTTGCTCGCGCAGACAAACCTTTTGTTGCTCGACGAGCCGACCAACCATCTTGACATCCCCTCGGTGGAATGGTTGGAGGAATATCTGCGCAGTTATAACGGCGCGGTGGTGGTCATCTCGCACGATCGCTATTTCCTCGACCGCGTCACCACCCGCACGATGGAGCTTAAGGGTGGGCGTCTGTATATCACCGACGGCAGTTACTCCGTTCATAAAGAGCGACGGGAAAAGGACCGTGAGATCGAAGAGAAGCATTATAAGACCGCGATGCAGGAGATCCGCCGCATCGAGGAGAATATCACTCTGCTCAAGCAGTGGAACAGAGAGAAGAGCATCCGCGCCGCGGAGAGCCGCGAGAAGCGCGTCGAGCGGTTAAAACAGGACTTGGTCGCCCCCGAAGAGGAGAACAAGACCATCCGCTTTGCGTTTACCGCCGCGCAGATCAGCGGCAACGAGGTGCTTACCGCGGGCGGATTGCGCATGGGCTTCGACGGCAATGAGCTGTTTCGCGATGCGTCGCTGAAGCTTTTTCGCGGCGAGCGGGTGTTCCTGCTCGGACCGAACGGATGCGGCAAGACCACGCTGCTGAAAATTCTCGCCGATCGTCTTTCGCCCCTCGCGGGCTTTGTGCGGCTCGGGGCGAAGGTGACGGTGGGGTATTACGATCAGGTTCAGCAGGGTCTGGACGTGCGCAAGACTGCCCTGCAGGAATTGTGGGACGCTTACCCGCGCAAGACAGAGACCGAGATCCGCTCGGCGATGGCGGCGTTTCTGATGCGTGGGGATGATGTTTATAAGACCATCGGTGTGATGAGCGGCGGCGAGCGTGCGCGACTGTTGCTGCTGAAATTAATGCTCGCGGGGGATAATCTTTTGCTGCTCGACGAGCCGACCAACCATCTCGACATCGCCTCGCGCGAGGCGCTCGAGGAGGCGCTTGCCGATTATGACGGCACCATTCTTGCAGTGTCGCACGACCGCTATTTCATCAACAGGATGGCAAGCCGCGTCGTGCAGTTTACCGCCGACGGGCTTCTCCCCGGCGGCAATAATTACGATGCCTACACCGCCGCGCGTGAGCAGGCGGCAAAGCCGAAGACGGAGAAAAAGCTGCCGAAGGAGAACGACTATAAGCTGCGCAAGGAGCGAGAAAGCACCATTCGCCGTCTGCAGACAGCGGTGCGTCGCGCTGAGGAGCGTGTCGGTGAGCTGGAGACGGAGATCGAGACGGTCAATGCCGAGCTTAACGACCCTGCCGTCGCGGCAGATTATGCCCGGCTCACCGAGCTGACCGAGCGGCTGACCGAATGCAACCGCCTGCTTGACGATACGATGGAGCAGTGGGAGCAGAGCCAGCGTAAACTCGAGGAGCTGACATCAGAATAAGACAAGTCCGTGCAGGCGGTTGTCTGCACGGACTTGTTTCATTTGTAGCCTTATTCCGCCGGAATGGGCTCGGTCGTTTCGGGTAGGGACTCGGCGATGGCGGCTGCTTTTTTCTTCGTGAGCACGGTGTAGGTGATGTAGCCCGCGATGAACAGCACACCGACGACGGTCAGCACAATGAGATAGATGCCCAGTCTGGCGCTGAATACGGCGATCAGCGGAGCAATCAGCGCAGCGATGCCTTCCGTCAACGAGGCGATCAGGGCGTTGTTGGTTAGAGCCAGGTACGGCGCGAGCAGGATCGCGGCGGTGATCAGCGCGTCGATGCCGAGGCACAGTAGACCGCGGAATTTATGTATCAGACAGACAAAGACGAGTGCCGCGAGCACACCGATGATGGAGTATAATACGACCGGCACGGTGGTGCTGACGAGCAGCTCGGCGGGTTTTTGGATCTCGCTCTCAACGAGCATCTGCTGGATCTGCTCGCCGGAGGGCAGGGTGTTGATGATGGTTGCGCCGTATTCGTCGACCAGATCGTTGACGGCGGTTTCGATCTGCTGTGTATCCAGTTGGACATCTTCGGGCAGATGCTGTTCGGCGATCTGCACGAGCGTATCCATATGTTCGCCTGCAAATTGTTTAAGCAGATCCTCCGACAGGACGACCTCTGCCTGCTTTCCTTGGATGGCGGCAACGATCTCGTCGGTGTAAACCTCGATGGTATCCTCGAAGAAAGGCGAGTCGACAAAGTCGTTCACGATCTCGGTGTTGATGCCTCGGCTTTCCAGCACTTGTTGTATTTCTTGGTTGGAGAACACCTGTTCAGCGAGATTTGCCTCTTTGACGATGGCGATGATGGTCTCGGGTTCAATGATGACGGTGGAAACCGAGAACACTAACGAGCCGATGAGGGCGAAGATCAGTGCAATGCTGAACAGCACGCCGCCGATGGTACCGAGCACGCGCAGTGCTTCACTTTTGACATTCATACAAATCCCCTGCTTTCCTTATTAGTTGTGTTCATCATAGCACATCGCGACGAAAAAAACAACCGTTTTGTCCGCAAAAAGGTTGACAAACCCATTTTACCGCGCTATACTGATAAAAACAAACCATTGACGGAGAGTAGTACATACCGGTTGGTTGTGCCAAGAGAGCCGCGGGCGGTGGGAGCGCGGCGACAGCGACGGTATCGAATGGACTTCGGAGGGCAAACCGAACGCCGCACGCGGTCAGTAGGGGCGACGGGCACTCCGCCCGTTATCATAGGAGCGCACATAATGGTGTGCGGACGAGCGCATCCCTTTTGGGATGAATTTGGGTGGCATCGCAGGAGAGAACTCTTGTCCCATAGACGGGGCGGGGGTTTATTTTTTTGAAGGAGGCGGACGAGTTGGGGCTTATTCGATGGCGGAACAGTACGGTGTCCGCTCAGCAATAAACAAGATTTTACCGATCGGAGGAAATGACGATGATTTTGAACAACATTGATTTTGACACCTATTTTAAGAACTATCCCGATGAGAACGGCTATTTCGGTCGTTACGGCGGCGCGTATGTCAGCGACGAGCTGAAAGCCGCGATGAAGGAGATCAGCGATGCGTATTTCACCATCGCGCAGTCTCGTCAGTTCATCGCGGAGCTGCGCCGCATCCGCAAGGAGTTTCAGGGTCGCCCGACTCCCGTGTCGCATCTCGAGCGCTTGTCCAACAAGCTTGGCAATGTCCAGCTGTATGTCAAGCGCGAGGATCTTAACCACACCGGCGCGCACAAGCTCAACCACTGTATGGGCGAGGTGCTGCTTGCGAAATATATGGGGAAGAAGAAGGTCATCGCCGAGACGGGCGCGGGTCAGCACGGCGTCGCGATGGCGACCGCTGCCGCGTATTTCGGGATGGAGTGCGACATCTATATGGGCTCCGAAGATATCAAAAAGCAGGCACCCAACGTCGCGCGGATGAAGATCCTCGGCGCAAATGTTGTTGAGGTCACCGAGGGGCAGGCGACCCTCAAGGAGGCGGTGGACGCCGCTTTTGCTGCCTATGCTCGCGAGTATAAGAACTGCATCTACTGCATCGGCTCGGTCGTGGGTCCCCATCCCTTCCCGATGATGGTGCGCGATTTCCAGCACGTGGTCGGCGAGGAAGCACGCGAGCAGTTTGTGGATATGACGGGTCATTTGCCGGATGCGATCGTCGCCTGTGTCGGTGGCGGCTCGAATGCGGCGGGCTTCTTCTCGGGCTTTCTCAATGACCCCGTCGACATTTACGGCATCGAGCCGCTTGGTCGCGGGCCGAAGCTTGGCGATCACGCCGCCAGCCTGCAGTACGGCACCGAGGGTGTGATGCACGGTTTCAACAGCGTGATGCTCAAAGGGGCGGACGGTGAGCCGGCGCCGGTGTATTCCGTCGCGAGCGGTTTGGACTATCCGTCCTCGGGTCCCGAGCATGCGTTCCTGCGCGACTGCGGTCGTGTGAAATACGATGTCATCAATGATGAGGACACCATCGACGCGTTCTTCACGCTGTCCCGTCTGGAGGGCATCATCCCTGCCATCGAGAGTGCCCACGCCGTTGCCTACGGCATTAAGCTTGCTCAGCGGATGGATAAGGGCTCGGTGCTCATCAACCTGTCGGGTCGCGGCGATAAGGATATGGATTATATCATTGAAAACTACGGCATTCGATAAAGCTCGAACGACCTCCGACGCATCGGAGGTCGTTTTTGTTTGCACTCTTTTATTTTATATGGTAATATATAAGAAATCTCACAGAAAGGAGCGGTGGTATGAGAGGCATCACTCGATGGCACCCCGCGGTGCTCGCGGCGTTTTTTGCTGCGGTGCTTGCGGTGACGATGTTTGCCGCCCACCCCTTGCTGACGGCGATCTCGCTTGTCGGCGCGGTGTGCAGTTGTGCGGCGACGGGCAGTCTGATCCGCGCGCGAGACGCGTGGTTTTATGTTCTCCTACCGCTCCTGACCGCGTTGACCAATCCGCTGTTCAGCCACTATGGCGACACGGTGTTGTTTTGGCTTTGGCGGGTGCCGTATACGCTGGAATCGCTCGCTTACGGTGCGGTGACGGGTGTCGCTCTGGCGGCGACGCTGTTGTGGTGTCGTTGCATGGGACGGGTGATGACGCAGGAGAAGTGGCTTGCGCTGTTCGGGCGCGTCGCACCGCGACTGGCGCTTGCGCTGACGATGGCGATGCGGTTTGTCCCGATGCTGCGGCGGCAAGGTCACGCGATGTGGCAGGCGCAGAAGGCAGCGGGGCTGTCCGATGCGGAGCGGAAACGCTCCCGCGTTCGCGCCGCGGTGCGGCTGTTGACGTCGCTCACCGCGTGGGCGACCGAAAAGGCGGTGGACACCGGTCGGTCGATGCAGGCGCGCGGCTATGGGTTGGCGGGACGCACCGCCTATTGTCGACAGCGCTTTACCCTCGCTGATGCCGCGCGGCTTGTGATGGGTGTCGTGCTGACGGTATGCGCCCTGCTGGCTGAGCCGTTTGAGTATTATCCGATTTTGAGCGGGATCTCGCTTGCCGACGGTGCGTGGGTGGCGTTCGCCGCGTTCGCATTGCTGACAACAAGTCCGTTATTGATCGCAGGAAAGGAGTGGCTGGAATGGCGCTGTTACAGGTCAAGGATCTGAATTTCACCTATGCCGACGGGCATCGCGCACTCACCGACGTGAGCTTTGCCTTGCCGCGCGGGAGTTTTACACTGCTGTGCGGAGCGTCGGGCAGTGGCAAATCCACCCTACTCCGATTACTCAAAACGCCGATCGCCCCGACGGGGCAGATGCGCGGCGAAATCGCCTTTGAGGGGAATTCTTACCCGCTGTCCGAACGGGAGAGTGCGGTGCGCATCGGCTTTGTCGGGCAGGATCCGGATGCGCAGATCGTTACCGACCGTGTGTGGCAGGAGTTGGCGTTCGGACTTGAAAATCTCGGGCTGGAGTCTGCCGCCATTCGTCGCCGTGTCGGGGAGATGGCGAGTTATTTCGGAATGGAGAGCTGGTATCACCGCGAGACGGACACGCTATCCGGCGGGCAGAAACAGTTGCTCAACCTCGCCGCGGTGTTGGTGACTCGCCCGAGTCTATTATTGCTCGATGAGCCGACTGCACAGCTTGACCCGATCGCCGCGACGCAGTTTCTCACGACCCTGCGGCAGCTCAACCGCGATATGGGGATCACGGTGTTGATGACCGAGCATCGATTAGAGGAGACTATGCCTTCTGCGGACGGTGTGATCGTGCTGGACGACGGCAAGATCGCGTTTGCAGGTGAGCCACGGGCGGCGTGCGTGTTTTTGCTTCGGCATTCGTTGTCGGCGGCGCTTCCCGCCGCCGCGCGGATCTGGAATGGATTAAAGGGTGATGGCGAGTGCCCGCTGACGGTGCAGGAGGGGCAAGGCTTCCTCGCGTCACGCCCGAAGCCTGTTGCACCGCCCGCAGAAACCGTCCCCGCCCTCGCCGACAGCATTTTGCGCTGTCGGGATGCGTGGTTTCGCTACGAGAAAAATGGCACCGACATCCTGCGCGGGTTGTCGCTGACCCTCGGAAAGGGTGAGGTGTACAGCTTGCTTGGCGGCAACGGTGCGGGCAAGACCACCTTGCTCTATTGCCTTGCGGGAATGGAGCGATTATATAAAGGAAATATAAGAGCGGTGGGTCGCGCCGCGTTCCTGCCGCAGGATCCGCGGCAGCTGTTCGCGTGCGAGACGGTGCGCGAGGAGTTGACTGAGATGGCGAAGGATTGGCAGGCGGCCGCTGAGGCGGAGGGGATCGCCCATCTGCTCGATCGCCACCCGTATGATCTCAGCGGCGGTGAACAACAGCGCGTCGCGTTGGCGAAGCTGTTGTTGACTAAGCCTGATATCCTGCTGCTCGACGAGCCGACAAAGGGGCTGGACGCCGCCTGCAAGCAGGCGCTGATTGTCCGTCTGCGGGAGTTAGCGGCGGCGGGCGTGGCGGTGCTGACGGTGACGCACGACGCCGATTTCGCCGCGGAGGTGTCCGATCGCTGTGGGCTGCTGTTTGACGGCGAGATGGTCAGCGAGGATACGCCGCGTCGGTTCTTTGGAGATAATTGTTTTTATACCACGGCGGCGTGCCGCATTTCGCGCGAACGGATAGCCGACACCGTCACCTGTGCGCAGGTGATCGACGCATGGGCGGAGCGATGAGCTCTGCCTGTGGCATTTTGCCCTCTCTGCGCTCGGCGAGTTAGCTGTTTTTATGCATTTTGATGGTTTCATAAAAAATCCGCAAATTCGCGAAAAAAAGTGTTGACAAAAGGGTTTAGACGTGGTATCATAGCAAAGCTGTCCCGCG
>CAZVSE010000017.1:0-30383 GCA_964629445.1 uncultured Ruminococcus sp.
TCGCGAACGGGTGGACACCGCTGACCGCGGCGTGTACAGTGCTGTTCTCGCTATTCCACTGGCCCTGCTCAACCACCCTACTCACGATTCACAAGGAGTGCGGCAGTATACGATGGACGTTGCTAGCCGCTGTTTTACCCACGGCGATCGGAATCGCACTGTGTATGGCGTTGACGGCCGTTGTCCGTCTGATACAATAAACTGAACCCCCCGACCTCTCGGTCGGGGGGCGGTTATCGTTAATGAAATTGTTTGATTTGCGATTATCTTAAATCATGGGACTCACCATTCCACTGGTATTTCTATTACTTTACATCTACCCTTTTTGGGGTGAAGACCGATTGATCAGTGCATGGGACTCACCGTTTTCTTAAAGATTTTGATTGGTTTCTACACTAAACTGTTCTTTGGACTCATTCCTTTCTGCATCAATTTTGAACTGCGAAACGGGCGGCTCATCTGAAATCATCATTGGAATCAGTCCTCCTTTTCTCCCATCTGCTTCATGGGTTTTTGTTTCTCTTGTCTTTCTGTGTCTTTAGTATAGCCGATTTTTTTGCCGCTGTCTATTCGCAAAATTGCCAAATAATTGGCAAAAACTTTTACTAACACCTTGGAATAAAAGTATGGTATAATAAAACTGTTGGGCGTCCGAAACGATCGTTTCGGACGCCCTTTGATTGTTTTATTTACCGTTTAAGATGTCACCTGCCGCCTGACGAAGCAGATCTTCCATCGCGAGCGCCGCAGAAAGATCCTTACCGGTCGCGGTGATATACGCCTTGATCTTCGGCTCGGTGCCCGAGGGACGGAAGATGACCCCTGCACCGTTCTCCAGCGTATAGGACAGCACATTCGAGCGAGGCAGTGTCAACGCCTCACTTGCACCGCTGACAAAGTCGGTGTATACCCGCTGCTGATAGTCTGCACACGACAGCACCTTGATGCCGCCGATCGCAGTCGGCGGATTTGTGCGCAGACTCGTCATCAGCTCGCCCATCGCGATCATCCCCTGCTCTCCCTCAAAGGCGACGTTGACCTGCGAGTTGCGGTAAACGCCGTATTCCTTATACAGCTGCGCCATACGGTCAAGCAAGGTGATCCCTTTCTGACGGTAGTAAGATGCCATCTCGACGATGAGCATCGATGCGACTACTGCGTCCTTGTCGCGGACATAGGAACCCGCGAGGTAGCCGTAGCTCTCCTCAAAGCCAAACACATACCGCTCAGGTGCGCCTGCCTGCTCAAGCAGTCCGATCTGCTCGCCGATATACTTAAAGCCGGTCAGCAGATCACGCAGCTCACAGCCATACTTCTTTGCGATCTGCGCCACCATATTGCTGGTAACAATGGTCTTGATGACCACGGGATCCTTCGGCAGTGTACCCGCCGCCTGACGGCAAGAGAGGATATAGTCAAGCAACAGACAACCAACCTCGTTGCCCGACATCAACGTGTACCCGTCCTTACCGCGCACGGCGATACCGACGCGGTCGCTGTCGGGGTCGGTCGCGAGCAGCAGATCGGGTTGCTCCTTTTCTGCCATCGTCAGCGCACAACCAAACGCCTCGCGGATCTCGGGGTTCGGATACGGTGCGGTGGGGAAATTGCCGTCAGGCAACTCCTGCTCTGGGACGACCTGCACATTCTGCACACCGATGCGGCGGAGCACCTCGCGCACGGGGATGTTGCCCGCGCCGTTGAGCGGAGTATAGATCACCCTCAGCCCCGCCTCAGCACATACGCCGGGATTGACTTGCTGTTCCATCACCTTGCCGAGATAGGACTCCAACAGCTCATCGCCGATGAGGCGGATCGCACCGCTTTCCACCGCCGCGTCGAAGTCCGCGACCGTCACATCCTCGAAGATGTCCAGTGCGCGAATATAACCCGTGACCTCATTGGCATCCGCATCGGTCATCTGACAGCCGTCCGCGCCGTAGCACTTATATCCGTTATACTTCGCAGGGTTATGGCTCGCAGTGACCATAATACCCGCCTGACAGCCGTAATACCGCACCGCATAGGACAGCACGGGAGTCGGCTCAAGCTGTGGAAACAGGTAGACCGTGCAGCCATTACCCGCCAGCACACGGGCGGCTTCCTCGGCAAAATAATCCGATTTGATACGAGAGTCGAACGAGATCGCCACCGACGCTTTGTCATAATGCGCCTTTAAGTAATTCGCCAAGCCCTGCGTCGCCTTGCGCACAGTGTAGAGGTTCATACGGTTTTCGCCCGCGCCGATCACCCCGCGCAAGCCACCCGTGCCAAACGCCAGTTCTTGATAGAAGCGATCACGGATAGCCTCCGGATCGTTTGCCACGCTCGTCAGCTCCGCGGTCAGGTCAATATCCTCTGTCGCTTTCTCCAACCATAGCGTGTATTTTTCTTCGATTGTCATCACACATCGCCTCCCGCAATATCCAATACATTTTTGTTCTGCCAGTAACCCTCGGCATCTGTCGCTTACAGCGGCAAACGCGGGAGCACAACCATCTCAACTGATTGGTTGTGCAAATACCGGGTTGTATCTATTATAACACAAGTCCGTTCTTTCCTCAACCGGAAATTATGTCGAACGGCACATTTTTCCATCTTGCACAAAAAAGCGGGACGCCTCTCGGCATCCCGCTTTTTATCAAACCGTCGCCGGTTCCTTATTCACTTGGGAGTTGACCTCCTCGGGGCGCTTGAAGGTCGGGACGATCTCGTGCATTACCCGCACGACCTCGTCGGGATTCTCCAGTGCGAGCGCCTCACGCAGCAGACGCATTTTCTCCTGCATCTCCTGATGCGAGATCGGCTCCTGCTGTTCGATAAAGATCTTGTGATTTTTCGTCGCCGTGAGATGCTCATTCTTCATCAGCAGTTCTTCGTACAGCTTTTCACCGGGGCGCAGACCCGTCTCGATGATGTCGATATCCTGATACGGGGTATAGCCCGCCAAACGCACCAGATTCTCTGCCAACGACAGGATCTTCACCGGCTCGCCCATATCCAACACAAACACCTGTGAACGGTCGGCGATCGCGCCCGCCTGCATCACGAGCTGTGCCGCCTCAGGGATGGTCATAAAGTAGCGAATGATCCGGCGATCGGTGACCGTAATCGGACCGCCGTGCGCCAACTGCTGCTTAAACAGCGGGATGACCGAGCCGTTAGAGCCGAGCACGTTGCCAAAGCGCACAGCAACATACGTCGTCTTGGCACTGTCCTGCATACTTTGCATGATCATCTCGCACAACCGCTTACTCGCGCCCATTACATTGGTGGGGTTGACCGCCTTATCGGTCGAAATGAGAATGAATTTTTCCGCGCCATAGACATTCGCTGCCTGCGCGACGTTATATGTTCCGAAGACATTGTTCTTGATGGCTTCCTCAGGGCAGTCCTCCATCAGCGGCACATGCTTGTGTGCGGCAGCGTGGAACACGATCCGCGGACGGTATTTGCGAAACAGATAGTTGATCTTGTCCGCATCCCGCACGGAAGCAATCTCGATATGCAATTCCAGCTCGGTATACTCACGCAGGAGTTCTTGCTGGATCTCATACGCGTTATTCTCATAGATATCGACGATGATCAGCCGGCGAGGCTGATGCTTAGCGATCTGGCGACAAAGCTCCGAGCCGATCGACCCACCGCCACCGGTGACCATCACGATTTTGTCGGTGAGAAAATCGTACACATCCTCATTGTCAAAATAGATCGCCTCGCGCCCGAGAAGATCCTCCGGCGACACGTCACGGATCGCACCCCACAGACTCGTTTCTTTCCGTTCGAGCAACTCCGTGAACTGAGGAAGAATACGCACACGGCACTTGGTCTGTCCGCAGATCTGCAGCACATGGCGGCGGCTCTCGTCATCAAGCGTGGGGATCGCCACAACGATCTCCTTGACCTCTGTGCCGTCGAGCAGGACGGGAAGTTGTTCGATGCTACCAAGCACCGGAATACCGTGGATAATGGTGCCGTGCTTCATCGTATTGTCGTCAAAGAAACCGTAGATGCGGCTGTGCGAGTTCTTACTGCGCAGGATCTCGTCCGCCAGCGATACACCCGCGTCGCCCGCACCGACGATCACCATCTCGGTTGCCTGCCGCGCTTTATAGGCGCGAAGCATCACCGTCTGGCGCAGATAACGGTAGGCGAAGCGGAACAACCACATACCGACCAACGCCATGAGCACCGCAAACAGCATAAAACGACCGGAATAATGCAATTTCTGCGAGATCACATAGCTGTCCACCACAAAATACAGGACATACCCGCAGGACATCGCCAAGAACTGCATCAGATACTCTTTTCCGTCGGCGTAGCGCCACAAACTGTCGTAGCAACGGAACAACACCAAAAACAGTCCGCAGCAACCGACCACTATCGCCCAATGCAACAGATAGATCTCCGCCGGAAGGAAGAAGCGCTGGCGAAACAACAGCCACGATACAACGAACATCGCCGAAATGATCAAAACATCCACTAACAGCAGAATCAAACGTCTGGATGAAGGCCATCCTTTATGTGTGGGTGTGTTTGTTTTACTCAGAACAATCCCTCCATAAACAAATCATTTTGCGGGGGAAACAGCAATATCTCGCTGTCACTTTCTGCCTGTGCGAGCCATCGGCGACCAATGATCGTATGCTGCATTTTGCGGCAGGCTTGGCCCAAATTCGGCTGACGCACATCGATGTGATGCATATCCGATCCTAACACCAACCGCTTTGGCTGCGGCAACCAGCGCCGCAATGCGCGGAAGGCCTTTGCATTCGAAAATACTTCCCCGTTCAACTGCATCGATATGCCGGGAAAATCCATCATCGCCGCAATCTTCTCACGGGAATACCACGACATATAACGATCTACATGAGCCAGAATCACATCCAGGCGTTGCGCCAACGCAATATTCTCCATCTCCTCATAGACCCAATTTTCCGGCGGCATAAAGGGAAGCTCAACAAGAATGCGTTTAGTCCCCTCGATGCACAAAGGGCTGAGGTCAACGCGGGAAATTTCCTTTTGCAGGAGTACTTCCGCGCCAAGGATCACCGTCATCCCCTCAGGGACACAGTCCTCCAACCGCTGTGCGGCAGCCGCGCGGCGGGATAGAAATGAGGCAATATTTTCCTCACTGCGGTAAAAATGCGGTGTCGCCACCACCGTGTTAACGCCCTGCTCCGCTGACGCGGCAAGCATCGCCGCGCACTCCGCCGCATCGACTGCGCCGTCGTCCATCGCAGGTAGACAATGGCTGTGAAAATCAATCATCGCTCTTCTTTTGACGACCGTACTCATAATTGTACGACCGATAATACCGCTTATTGTCGTAGCGCATATAATTAGAGCCATCGGAGCGAACGTCCGTCACCACCACGCCGAGCATCGTCGCATCGATCTGCTTGATCGCCTCAATGCACTCGTCGAGTTCGTCGTAGGTCGTCTGCTTCTGACGCGCAACCAGCACAATGCCGGCAGACTGCGGCGCAATTACCAGCGCATCCGCCACCACACCGAGCGGCGGAGAATCGACAAACACATAATCATACTCTTCCTCGACCTGCGCCAGTAGTTTTTTCATCCGATCGGAGCCGAGCAGTTCTGAGGGGTTTGGCGGGATAGAGCCTGAGGGAATGAGATCCAAATTAGGGACGACATCACGATGGAGGCACTCTTCGAGGGCATTCAGATTACCGAGGATCTTGGACAGACCCAACGTCTTGCTGAAACGGAAATTGCGATGCTGCACGGGCTTGCGCATATCCGCATCGATGAGTAGCACCTTCGCGCCCGTCTGCGCCATTACGATGGCGAGGTTGGAGCAGAGCGTCGATTTACCGGCACTCGGCTCGGCACTGGAAAAGACCACGACCTTGCTGTCGGCATTTGCCAAAGTGAACAGCAGGTTGGTGCGAATCATTTTATATGCTTCCGCCACGCGGAAAGCGACACTGCGGTTAGAATACCCGCTCTTGCCGGGGATGTAGGATTTATTTTCCTGTGCCATTTTTCTTATCCCCTTTCTTGTTAGGCTGGAGGCCGGGAACCTCACCCAGTACGGTCACATTCAAGCGGCGCTTGAGCTCGCGCTCACCGGTGACGGTATTGTCCATCATATAGATCACCAACACAATCGCACAGGCAATCACAAAGCCGAGTACGCCACCGAGAATGACGTTTTTGAGCACATTCGGACCAACCTTAGTGCCCACCTTCGCTTCCTCACCCATCGGCTTGATCGTGCCCATCTCCATCACTTCCTTGAGCAGATTGGGCGCAACAGCGGTATAGGCATCACAGATCGCCTTAGAAAGGTTGGGATCGGTGGTGGTCGCGGTAATCTTGAGCATCGCCGTCTCATCGACCGAAGACATCGAAACCGCACCATTGATTGCCGCGTCGGTCATCACGTAGCCGTCACCCTGCTCGCGGAGCTGGGCGGCAACCTTGGTGGTCACGTCATCGTGCTTGAGGATGACGATGTACTCGTTAACAAGCAACTGAGAAGCGGACAGACCACTCGTTGACGCGCCGGGGGCAGTGGTGATATCGGTGTAGTTGCTGACATACATCTGCACCTCCGAGCGATAGGTGCTGTCAACAAAAAATTTCGCATACACACCGAATGCCAACGCCAGAATGGCCGTTGACAGTACGATCCATTTAATTTTACTTAACAACGCGGAAACGATCGCACGAATATCCAGTTCTTGCATAACATCCTCTTCCTATCCGTATTTCCTATATCGTGGCTCTTTCAATCATAATTGATCGAAAGGCGCAATACCAATTATATTTATTATATTATTTTATTTCTAGGCTGTCAACCATCATTTGTCGGAAAATGTTTTCTATCCCCCTTTTATTTCGCAGTTATATGTGATATGATAGACTGGTAATGAGTAAATATCGAAAGAAGGAAAAGCGAATGACCCACCAGCCTAAGCCGACGAAACGCCTATTGCATCATCTGTTGGCACTGGACAGAACCGATCAGACCGTGCAGGTCGAAGAGTTTCCGATCGTCTGCCCTCATTTGCCCTGTGCTTTTTGCGGCGCGAGGGTTGCTGTGGTGGCGGATGTGCACTTTCCTGATGCGTTGCTCTCCATCCCTGCGCTCGTCGCGCTGGTCGCCGAACAAAAGCCGGATGCCATCTTCCTGCCCGGCGACCTGACCAACAGCTACACCTATTTTGACGAAACACGACTTGCTAAGCTCGCAAATGCGCTGAGCCGCATCGCCCCCTGCTTCGCGGTGCCGGGCAATCACGAGCTGCGCCTTGGTCGCGAATCGCGCTATGGTGCGATCCTCTCACGCAACGGCGTACAGTATCTCAGCGACAGCTACGCCGACTGGACAGTAAACGGCGAGACCATTCGCCTATTCGGTATGGCTCACAAACGGCCCTCTCCGTTAGCGGTAAAGGATCAACCCGCGATCGTCATCGCCCACAAGCCGGACCATTTCCTGTATTACCGCCGCGCCCGTTGGAACCTCGTGGTATGCGGTCACGCACACGGCGGGCAGATGCGGATCGGTTCCCACTCGCTGTATGCGCCCGGGCAGGGCTTTTTCCCGACCTACACCGCCGGTGTCTATCAGGAGGGCGGCACTGCGATGGTGGTCAGCCGCGGGCTCGGCAACAGCTCCATCCCATGGCGGGTAAGCAACCGCCCCCACCTGCCGATCCTTATTCTGTACCCAAAGTCATAATCACCGGTCAATAATAAGGGGAGGCACGGGATCGCTCCGCATTTTATCTTCCCCCGGTAGAACCGGGGTTTATTTCCACGCCTTAAGGCGCCAAAAAAAGTGATGGTAGACACTAAAAAAGTGTCTACCATCACTTTATCACTTCACCGTACGGCTGTCCTTTTTTGATTAATCAATCCAGAAAATCCTTCAGCTTCTTACTGCGGCTGGGATGACGCAGCTTGCGCAGCGCCTTCGCCTCGATCTGGCGGATGCGCTCACGAGTGACGTCGAACTCCTTGCCGACCTCCTCCAGCGTGCGGGGACGTCCGTCCTCAAGACCGAAACGCAGGCGAAGCACCTTCGCCTCACGCTCGGTGAGCGAGCCGAGCACTTCCTCGAGTTGCTCTTTGAGCAGGGTGTGCGAGGCGGCATCCGCGGGCGCGGGGGCATCGTCATCGGGGATAAAGTCGCCGAGGTGGCTGTCCTCCTCCTCGCCGATGGGGGTTTCGAGAGATACCGGTTCCTGCGCGACGCGCATGATCTCGCGCACCTTATCGACGGGCATGGCGAGCTCTTCCGCGATCTCTTCGGCGGTCGGCTCGTGCCCGTTCTTATGCAACAGCTGACTGGACACCTTCTTGACCTTATTGATGGTCTCCACCATATGCACGGGGATGCGGATGGTGCGCGCCTGATCGGCAATTGCACGGGTGATCGCTTGGCGGATCCACCACGTTGCGTAGGTTGAGAACTTAAAGCCCTTGGTATAGTCGAACTTCTCCACCGCCTTGATCAGACCGAGGTTGCCCTCCTGAATAAGATCGAGGAACTGCATCCCGCGACCGACATAGCGCTTCGCGATGCTGACAACCAGACGCAGGTTCGCCTCCGACAGTCGCTGCTTTGCGCGCATGTCGCCCTCAATGATACGCATCGCAAGGGCAGTCTCCTCCTCGGGGGTGAGCAGCGGCACACGACCGATCTCCTTGAGATACACCTTGACGGGGTCATCGATGGTGACCGTCTCGGTGGGAGCGGCTTCCTCCTGCTCCTCAGGCTCGGCGTTCTCGAGATTGAAATCCAACTCTTCGAGCGACACATTTGCAAAGTCGTCAACGACCTGAATATTGTTCGCCTCAAACATCTCATACAGCTTGTCCATCTGCTCGGGATCGAAGTCAAAATGCTCCATCGCGTCCATAATTTCCTGCGCGGTGATCTTGCCCTTCGAGCGACCGAGCTCGACGAGATCGTTAAGCTGGGTAGTCTTATCCTTCTTGGCAGTCGGCTCAAAGCCGTCGTCCGTTTCCTCGTTTTCTACAATCTCTTCCTTCTGTTCGACCTCATCGATGAGGATCTCCTCCTGAGGGGTTACATCCTTCTTGCTCATAATATCCAGTCCTTTCTTTTCGGTAGCGTAGCAACAAAGTCCTACTGTTTTCGTGCGCGTAGGGTCTCCAGCATCTTTTGTATCGACTCATCCGACGCCCCCGCCGGATCTGCCATATCTTTCAGCGCGTGCTCCTCGCGGATGATCGCCGTATACGCGGTGATATCCTCCGCGACGCGATCCTTGGCATCCTTCACCATACGGGTGATGTAAGCCATCCCCGGCTCATCATAGTCCGCCGATAAAAACGCCAATTCCACCATCAGCCCTTGGCTGTGCCGCTCAAGCAGGCGGCTGTACAGAGCGCGGTTAAAGTCGGTGAGCAACATCTCGGGCGGCAGCTCCTTTTGCGCCTGTGGGATATAGTCGGGGTGCAGAATGAGCGTGCCGAGCAGGCTCTCCTCTGCCGCGGTCGCCCGCGGAAACTTGTCCGCCTGCGGATTGATCTTGCGTAGCTCCTTCGTCTCCTGCCGTAGAATGGTGGTAAGCTGTTGCCGTTCGGCGGTCCTTTGCTGACGGCGGCGGTAATTTTGTATCTCCTGCAGGATCGCATCCTTCGACACGCCGAGCAGGTCGCTGAGCCGTCCCGCATAAACATCCCGCTCGACGGGACTGTCCAACCGCGCGAGCAGTCCGACCGCCTCCTTCATATACCCAACCTTGCCATTCGGGGTATGGATATCGTTGTTTCGCCCAATCTCCAACAGACGGTATTCGACGGCGTTTGCCGACCGCTCGAGCAGAAGCTTGAACGCCTCGGCACCGTTTTTCTTGAGATATTCGTCGGGGTCTTTCCCGTCGGGAATGGTGACCACCCGCACGTCAAGACCCGTCTTGCGCAGATTGTCGATCGCCTTTCGGGTCGCTTTCTGCCCTGCGCCGTCGGCGTCGAAGATGAGGTTGATGCGATCGGCGTAACGAGCGATGAGCTGGATCTGCTCATCGGGGAATGCTGTGCCGAGCGCCGCCACTGTGTTGGTGAAGCCCGCCTGATGCATCGCGATGACGTCCATATAGCCTTCGCAGAGGTTGAGCTCGCGCCCCGCATTTTTTGCAAAATTGAGTGCAAATAGGTTGCGGCTCTTGACGTAGGCGAGGGTGTTTTCGGTGTTGATGTATTTTGGTTTCGTATCGTCCAATACCCGTCCGCCGAAGCCGACGACGTTGCCGCGGATGTCGATGATCGGGATGATGACGCGATTGCGGAACACGTCGTACGCACCGCCGTTGCGTCCCTTTGCCGCCAAGAATGCGGCGATCAGTTCCTCGCGGTGAAAGCCCTTCGCCCCCAATCCCTTGAGTAGAAAATCCCAACCGGGGGGCGCGAAACCGAGCCCGAAGCGCTTGATGGTCGCATCGGTGTAGCCGCGGCGATGGAAGTAATCGAGCGCCTCTTTTCCCACGGGGCTGTACAGCGCCTGATGGAACAGCCGCGCCGCCTCGCGATTCGCCTCCAGTATCCGCATACGCAGTCGGGAGGATGCGTCGTTTTCTTTGGTGTATTCGGGCAGCTTCATCCCCGAGCGATCGGCGAGGAAGCGCACCGCATCCATATAATCGAGGTTTTCGATCCGTTTAATGAACGTGATCACATCGCCGCCCGCCTGACAGCCGAAGCAGTAGAAGGAGGACGTCTCGGGATAGAGATTGAAGGACGCGGTCTTCTCGCCATGGAAAGGACAAAGCCCGACCAAATTACGTCCCCGCCGCTTGAGGGAAACGTAGCCGGACACCACGCTCTCAATATCATTTTTCGCGATCAGCTCTTGTAAAAAGCTCTCGGGCAGTGCCATCGGTCTCCCTCCTTCCTTCTTTCCTTATCTTTACAGCACCACGGACCAACCGCGGGGCACGTACAATTCGTGATAGGTCTCGAGCGCGAAATTGTCGGTCATACCGGCGATGTAATCGCACACCGCCTGCTCGACACCGTCCCGCTCACGGATAAGCGCATATTCATCCGGTAAGCGATCGGGGTTTTTAATATAAAATTCGAACAGTCGGGAGATGATCCCGTCCACCTTGCCCTCCTCGCGTTTCGCTTTCGGGTTGAGATAGAGGTTCTCATACATATAATCGTGCAGCTGCAGAAAATACGGCTCGATCGCGGGATCCATCGCGATGGTGTCGCCGCTGCCCGCGATCATCGCGGTCACCAGCGTGTCGATGCGTGCCGTATGACAGTCGCCGACGTGCAGATGGATCTCGAGCGGGATATCCTCCTCCCGCAGGACACCTGCGCGGATGGCGTCGTCCATATCGTGGTTAACATACGCGATGCGATCCGCCCAGCGGACGATCTGCCCCTCCAGCGTCGCGGCGATCTGCCCCTTGGTGTGGCAAAGGATGCCATCGCGCACCTCGAAGGTAAGGTTAAGCCCCATCCCGGCGTTCTCCAGCTTCTCTACCACCCGCACACTCTGCTCATAGTGGCGGAAGCCATCGGGCATCAGCCCGTTCAAACTGCGCTCGCCCGCGTGCCCGAAGGGTGTATGCCCAAGATCGTGCGCAAGGGCAACCGCCTCAGCGAGATCCTCGTTGAGCCGCAACGCACGAGCAATGGTGCGGGCGATCTGCGCGACCTCCAGCGTGTGAGTAAGCCTTGTTCGATAATGGTCGCCCTCGGGAGCCAAAAAGACCTGCGTCTTGTGCTTGAGACGGCGAAAGGACTTACAATGCAGGACACGGTCACGATCCCGCTGATAGGCGGTGCGATAGGGACTTTTTCCCTCGGGGCGTTCACGCCCACGACTGTCGGCGGAAAACGCCGCTCGCGGTGACAGGATCTGTCGCTCGATCTCCTCCCACGGGAGGATCGTCTTTTTTTCCATCTCCGCACCTCCTAATTTGTGTAATATATTTCGTTATACGCAGAAAATCGGGTAAATCCTGCAAAAACGCGGAAATTTTCTCTTCTTTTTACTGATTTATTTGATTGGGCGAGGCTCATACCCCACACCGACCTCGTCGATAGTCAGCCGACCTGCACTGCGCTCGGTCAATTCCGCCTGCAGTGCGCCTTTTTTCTCGATCGGCAGCGAAAAGCACACCGTCACCGTATCCGCAAAGCGGGTATCGGTGACCGTCCCCTCTTGTGCGGCAATCATCGCCGGCACCCAACCATACTGGGCGTAGTCACAGGTGACCTCCCCTTGCATACACGGGCACATCCGCACGATGCCTGCCGCATCCACCGCGAGCTTGGTCGCGTGGGAATAGGCGCGCACGAGTCCCCCGCCGCCGAGCAGGATGCCGCCGAAATAGCGAGTGACCACCACGACGCAGTCGGTCAAATTTTCCTTGCGCAGGACGTCCAGAGCGGGAATGCCCGCCGTGCCCTGCGGCTCACCGTCGTCGGAGAAGCGGCACACACTGCCCCTCGACAGCACATAGGCATAGACGTTGTGCTTGGCATCCCACATTTCCTTACTACGCGCGCGAATAAACGCCTGTGCCTCCTCCTCGGTGGTGACAGGCTTGATCGCACCGATGAAGCGCGAGCGCTTTTCGGTGAATTCGTCCACCGCCGCCCGGGCGATGGTGCGATATTCCTGCATCGACATGGGTTCGCCCCCCTTTCATAAAAACGAGAAAAGGCAGTGCACGCGGGTGCACTGCCGTTTTAAGCACAAAACTTATTTCTCGCTGGACAGACCGAAACGCTTGTTGAAGCGATCAACACGGCCGCCGGCATCGTTGAGCTTCTGCTTACCGGTGAAGAACGGATGGCACTTGGAACAGATTTCCACGCGGATATCCTTCTTGGTCGAGCCGGTGGGGATCACGTTGCCGCAGGCACAGGTGATCGTGGTCTGCTCATAGGAGGGATGGATACTCTCTTTCATAACTTGTCACCTCTTTCGGAAACCTAGACTAACAGAGTAAACTATACCACATAAGATTTGAAAATGCAAGTGGAAAATTTGATTTTTTCGCAATTTGTACAATTTCCGTCAAGCGAAAAGCGAAACCGCCGACGATCCGTCGGCGGTTTCGGTAATGAACAACGAATTTACGCCTTGGTGTCCTTCTTGAGCCAGCGCACCCAGATCGGCGCACTCAGAACAAGAGAAGAATAGCAGCCCGAGATCGAACCGAGCAGCATCGGCAGCGCGAAGCTGATGATGCTGTCCACGTGCATCACGAGCGCCACGACCGCCACCGTGCCGATAGCCACGCAGGTCGTCACGCTGGTAACGATAGTGCGACGCATACACTGGCTGAGCGAGAGATTGACGACCTCGGCGAGCGGCGCGTTCATCTTGCGGCTGTTCGTACGGATACGGTCGAAGATAACGATGGTATCGTTCAGCGAGTAGCCGAGAATGGTCAGCATAACCGCCACAAAGTTCTCGTTAAGCTCAATACGGAAGATCACGAAGGTGAAGTAGACGACCAACAGATCGTGCGCAAGCGCGATGAGTGCCGCAAAGCCGGCGGAAAAACCGCCGATCTTGCGGAAGCGGAAGGCCACATACACAAGCAACAGCACTGCCGCAATCACGACCGCCAGAATGCAACGCAGGAAGAACTTCAGTCCCATCGAGGCGGACAGCGTGTTGGAACTGAAATTCGTCAACTTATTGTCCGCAAAATCGGTTTCCAATTTTTCAAAAAACGCATCCTGCTGTTCGGTGGAGATCTCATCGGACAGCGTTACACTGACAACAGCGGTGTTGTTGACCTCATCGAACGAAGCCTCCGCACTCTCGCCGAGGATCTCCTTCGCCGCGGCCTCGATCTTATCGAGATCGGGCTGGACCTCGTAGCTGTAACGTAACTGCGTGCCGCCCTTGAAGGCGACATCCATCTTCGTGCCGAAGATCACGTTCATCAGAATACCGACAACCATGATCGCGCACGAGATGATAAGAAAGGTCTTTAAGTGACCGACAAAATCAAAGCTCTTTTTCATCAGCGATCACCTCCATAGAACCAGGGCTTGCGGAAGATCTTCAGACGGGAGACCGAACGCAGCATCACGCGGGACAGCCACATACCGAAGATGAAGTTGGTGAAAACACCAATAAGCAGGGTGTAACCGAAGGCGTACACCGAGCCGGTGGTGGATACGGGCAACCAGCTGAACAGGAAACCGAACAGGCTGCTCGAAGAGCCGAACACGCCCATCAGCACCGCCGCAACGATCAGCACGGTGATGTTGCCGTCGAAGATCGCCCAGAAGGAGTTCTTCGAGCCCGAGCGGATAGCGCTGTCGATGGTCTTGCCGGCACGGAGCTCGTCACGCACAGCCTCGGCGGTGATGACGTTACAGTCGACGCCGATACCGATCGAGAGGATCATACCTGCGATGCCGGGCAGCGTCATCGTGAAGCTGTCAAATACCGCGAAATAGCCGGAGACGGCCGCGATCGTCGCCGCCATCTGACCGCACAGCGCGATGGAAGCGACCAAGCCGGGCAGACGGTATATCCCGATCATCAGCGCAACGACCAGCACCATCGAGATCACGGCCGCGATACCCATCGCGCGCAGAGCGTTACTGCCCATCGTCGGGGAGATGGAGCCGAGGCTCTTCGCCTCGATCTCGAAGGGCAGAGCACCCGAGGTGATCAGTGCCGCAAGCTCCTTCGCATCCTCCACGGATTCCATACCGTTGATGACCGCCTCACCGTCGGTGATCTCGCTCTCAACCGTGGGGTTGGAGATCATCTCATCATCCAACCAAATGGAGATCGTACCGCTGTCGGCGGCCTGCTCCTTGGTCGCATTGGCAAAAGAACTCTTACCCGAATCCTTCAGCGAGAGCTGAACAACGTATTCCAGATTGCCGTTTTCGTCCATATACTGACCGGCCTCGGCAGATTCGATATCGTCGCCGTCGAGCACCAAGTCTCCCGTCGGCTTGCCATCGTCATCGGTGTCCGAGCCGATATGGAACTCCAGCATCGCGGTCTGACCGATCTCCTCGACAGCCTCCTCGGGCGTCTCGGTCGTGCTCGCCCACGGGAACCGCACGATCACCTGCTTGTTGGCAGAATCGGTATAAGCCTCATAGTCGGTGATGTTCTTACTGACAAGACGCTGCTCGATAATGGTCTTGACGCCCTCCAACTGAGTGGACGTGACGTCAATGCTCTCATCGACAGGCCCAAACGTGACATCTACACCGCCGCGAATATCGATACCCCAGCGGATGCCGTCCACGCCGCGAATAACGGTATCGACGCGATCACCGTAGCGCGTATACACACCGAACACAGCGGTGAAGGACAGCACTGCGATGAGGATCGCCACGATGAAGAATGACCATTTCGGTGTACGCTTCATGTGATTTGACCTCCTGTTTGCTATTTCGGCAGAAACACTGCCACATTATTCTACATTATACAAAGATTGCACACAAAAGTCAATGAAATTCCTGCGTTTTTCGCTAGGTTTTTACGAAAGAACAACAAAGCTCCCCGTCCAACAGACGGGGAGCGCGGGTTTTATTCGTTATTCGCGAGACATTTCTCCGCGCAGGCGATCTGCGCGCAGATGCAGAACATCTCCATTGCGGTCGCAAGTTCCTCCGCCGTGGGATACGACGGAGCAATACGCAGATTGCTGTCCTTCGGGTCGATGCCGTAAGGATAGGTCGCGCCAGCGTCAGTCATATTGACGCCCGCCGCGGCGAGCAGTTTGATGGTGCGCTTCGCACAACCCGCCATCAGATTGACACTGACGAAATAGCCGCCCTTCGGGCTGTGCCATGCGGCAACATCCGTGCCTCCGAGATGCCGCTCAAGCGCATCGGTGACCGCCGCAAACTTCGGGCGCATAATGGCGGCGTGGCGCTTCATATGCGCTTTTATGCCGTCGAGATTCTTAAAATACCGCACGTGGCGCAGCATATTCATCTTATCGCAGCCGATGGTCTGCACCGTCATCCGACGCTTGACATCCGCGATATTCGCAGGGGAAGCCGCCATTGCGGCCACGCCGGCGCCGGGGAAGCTGATTTTAGAGGTAGAGGTAAACATCACCGCCATATCCTCGTTGCCGTTCTTCACAAGCTCGGGATAGAGGTCGAGCAAGGTGTCCCCCACCTCAGCGATGTGGTGCAGACAGTAAGCGTTGTCCCACATCACGCGAAAGTCCTTCGCCGCAGGCTTCATCGCCGCTATGCGGCGCACTGTCGCGTCGGAATAGGTAATACCGTCAGGGTTAGAATACATCGGCACGCACCACATACCCTTGACGCAGGGATCTTGGATAAGCTCCTCCACCGCGTCCATATCGGGACCCTCGGCGGTCATCGCCACAGGGATAAGCTGAATACCAAAATGCGCCGTCACCGCGAAATGACGGTCGTAGCCGGGAACGGGACAAAGGAACTTGATCTCCCCCTGCGTGCTCCACGGTGCATTACCGCACAAGCCCGTGCTGTATGCTTGGGCGATGTAGTCGAACATCATATTGAGGCTGGAGTTGCCACCGACGATAACGTTCTCAGCATCCATATGCAGGATCTCAGCAAACAGCACCTTCGCCTCGGGCAGACCGTCCAAAATGCCGTAGTTGCGGGTGTCAAACCCGTTCGCCGCCGCGTAGCCCTCGCGCCCGTCGACGCAGGTGAGCACACCCATCGACAGATCAAGCTGATCGGCTCCTGGCTTTCCGCGGGACATATCCAATTTAAGCCCCTGCGCCTTGTATTCTTCATACGCGGTACGCAGAGCAGACAGTTTCTCCTCAAGTTGCGCGCGCGACATCTCCGCAAACCGCATTTTCGTGTTCGTCATAAGGGGTCTTCCTCTCTTGTAACGATATTAAAATACATTATAATACAGTATAGACGATTTTGCAAGTTTTATTTTTAATTCTTGTAAAAATTTTGAAATATTTTGCTTTTTGGGGCTGATTTTTCGGTTTTTTCGCATTTTCTATCACCGAAAACATCATTTCACACAACAAAATCGGTAAAATAAAGAAATTGCCGATTTTTTTGCAATTTAACTCTTGACAATCGCGCCCGTTTAGGCTATAATCTTGCTTGTTCCGAAAAATCATATGGACAATTAGCTCAGCTGGTAGAGCATCCGCTTGACGTGCGGAGGGTCAGCGGTTCGAGTCCGTTATTGTCCACCACGCAAAAGAAGCAGTCGCAAGGCGACTGCTTCTTTTGCGTGTTTATGTCCGTAGGACACAACATCGTTTTGCAACGCAGTTGCAAACATCCTTTCGAGCATCGCTCGAACATCATTACGCTTTAACGGACACAAAACGGGGTTATCTTCGATAAACGATATTTCTTTACAGCAAACGATGTTACGCCTTCGGCGTAAATGATGTTGTGCTTCGCACAAATCTATGCTATAATTTTTATTGAGGTGTTAAGAATGAAGGAAGATAAACTCGGCGATCTCTCAATGCAGTTGTCCGTTGATATCCTTAAATTGGTTAAGGAACTGCGCAGCAGAAAAGAGAACATTATTTCCAATCAAATTGGCAGAAGTGCAACAAGTATTTGCGCAAATATAGCTGAAAGCAAATACGGCCATAGCCGTGCGGATTTTATTGCAAAATTAGAAATCGCATTAAAAGAGGCAAATGAAACGGGGAAATGGTTAGAAATGCTCTTAAAACCGATTATATTGATGAATCAAGATATAAAATGCTGAATAAGACTTGTTCTGCTATTCGAATACTCCTTATCGCCTCTATCAAAACCACAAAGGAGAATGCGAAATGACATTTTACGAAATAACGGAAGCGGACAAAGATCTAATCAAAATCGCTCTCGACGCATTGGAAAAGAATTTTGATGACGGTATTTACAATCACACGGTCGGCGCGGCAGTCCGTTGCAAAAACGGCAACGTATATAGCGGTGTAAATTGTGAAGGAATTCACGGTTCGTGCGCTAAATATATTACTATCGGCATCGCCATTTCGGCAGGCGAGCGAGAGTTCGATACCATCGTTGCAGTTCACGATAAAGCGCCGAATGGGTTGCTTGCTCCATGCGGCAATTGTCGGCAAATGCTTATAAACTATTCACCTGATATTAAGGTGCTTTTGAACAACGACAATAACGAGATGATAAAAGTGGACATTAAAGACCTGATTCCTTTCGCGTGGAAAGCTATAACCGTGTAACAACAAGCATACCAATTTATTCAACCACAAAGGACTGATAGACTATGCCTATTTTATCCACCTTAACCGGCACGTTAGTAAACACCGCAACAGTCATCCTCGGCAGTATCCTCGGGATGCTGCTCGGCAAGGGCCTTCCCGAGCGTCTAAGCAAGGGACTGATGACCGCACTTGGCTTCTGCACAGCCTATATCGGCATCAGCGGCTGCCTCAAAGGGCAGAACACCCTCGTGGTCATCCTCTCACTCGTGCTCGGCACGCTGATCGGCGAGAGCTTTGATCTCGATAAACAGCTCAACCGCCTCGGCGGCTGGGTAGAAAAGAAAATGAACTGCGGCGGCAAACATCTCTCGGTTGCCGAGGGCTTTGTCAATGCGAGTCTGCTGTTCTGCGTCGGTGCGATGACCATCGTCGGGTCGCTGAGCAGCGGTCTGACGGGCGACCACACGATGCTGTACGCCAAGGCGTGCCTCGATCTCATTTCTGCGACGGTATTCGCCTCGACGATGGGGGTTGGCGTGACGCTCGCGGCGGCGGTGGTGCTGGTGCTGCAGGGCGGTATCGCGTTGCTCGCCCACCTCATCGCCCCCTTTCTCGGGGACGCCGTCATCGCCGAGATGACCTGCGTCGGTTCCCTGCTCATCATCGGGCTTTCCCTCAACCTGCTTGGCATTGCGAAACTCAAAATTATGAATTTCGTGCCCGCAATCTTCCTGCCGATCCTGCTGTGCCCCGCCTACGACCTCGTCGTCGGTTGGCTATCAAACCTACTGTAATACACAAAAATCCCCCGACACACGTCGGGGGATTTTCTCGTCTTACCGTCCGTTGTAGATGCGCTTCATCAGCTCGACCATCTGGGGTTTCGTGATGGTGCGGGGGTTGGTGGCGGTGCATTTATCCTGAATGGCGATCTCCGCCATCTCGGGCACCATATCCAAAAAGGCTTTTTCATCCACGCCTGTCTCGCGCAGGGTCATCGGGATGTCAAGATCCTTCTTCATCTTATTGATGGCGATGGTGAGATTACGCACCGCCTGCGGACCGACATACGTACCCGGGTTCATAATGATGCCGATGTGGGCATAGATCTTCGCGGCGCGGTTGTCAGTCTGGAAATGCTTTTCATACATATGCGCGTTATATTCGATCACATACGGCAGCACGATGGCGTTCGCCCGCCCATGCGGGATGCCGAAGCGCGCGCCGAACACGTGTGCGATAGAATGGCAGATGCCGAGGGACGCATGATTGAACGCGATACCCGCAAGACACGAAGCGTTGTGCATATGCTCGCGTGCATCCATATCCTCGCCCTGCCGATAGGCACGGGGCAGATAATCGCGCACCAGGCGGATCGCCTTCTCAGCGAGTGCGTCGGAAAAATCGGTCGCGGCGGTGGAAACGTTCGCCTCGATCGCATGCACAAGCACGTCCATCCCCGTGTCTGCCGTCACGGCGGGCGGCACGCTGCGCACGAGCGTCGGGTCGAGCACCGCGATGCAGGGCAGTAGCTTATCGTCGACGAGCGGATATTTCGCGTGGGTGGCGGAGTCGGTGATGACCGCAAAACTGGTCACCTCGCTGCCCGTGCCACTCGTCGTCGGAGCAACGATGCACAAGGGCTTCTCCACCCCATTGATCTTCTGATACATATAGCTGATCGCCTTCGCCGCGTCAATGGCGGAGCCGCCGCCCATCGCCATCACCGCGTCCGGCTTCTTTTCTAATATCCAGCTGACGCCCTTTGACACCAGATCGGTGGATGGGTCGGGGGTGATATCGGAGAAGATGTGGCAGGTCGCCCCCATCGACTCGAGCGCCCCGAGCGGCTTCTTGATCATCCCCGATTTCGCCACAAAGGGATCGCAGATGATACACGCATTGCGAATCGGATAGTTCTTGAGATTCTCGAACGCCGATTCACCGGTATAGATTTTGGTCGGAACATAAAAGCCGGACATACCAATGCCTCCAAAAACAAGTCTTACATTACCTTACACAGCATACCACAAACCCGCGGATTTGTCACGCGTTTTTTGATAAAAATTTCACATCTTTGACAAAAACAACCGCTCGGCGTTCTCGTATGTCTGCTCGAGCAGCTCATCGGTGCTCACCCCACGCAATTCGGCGATGCGAGCGGCAGTGTGGCAGATAAGAGACGAGTCGCACCGTTGCCCGCGGCAGGGCTCGGGTGCCATATACGGCGCGTCGGTCTCGAGCAGCAAACGGTCGGCGGGCACAGCCGCCGCGACCGCCGCAGGGCGCTTTGCGTTCTTAAAGGTCGTCGCACCGCCAAGCCCGATATACATCCCGAGCTCCACCACCTCACGCATCATCTCGACACTGCCAGAAAAGCAGTGCACCACCCCACGCGGGCGGTATTCCCGCAGCAAAGCGAGGGCGTCCTCGTGGGCATCGCGGTCGTGTACGATAACCGGCAGGTTCATCTCCTCCGCCAGCGCAAGCTGACGGCGAAACCACTGCCGCTGCACCTCACGCGGCGCAGCATCGTCGTAGTGATAGTCCAGCCCGATCTCGCCGATCGCGACCGCTTTCGGCTCGCGGGCAAGCCGCGCGATGCGGGCAAGCCAGTCGTCAGTCGCGCGTCCCACCGTCTCGGGGTGGATGCCTACCGCGGCATAAAGATATGGGTAGATCGCCGCCATCCTAAGACAGCGAACAGCAGAATCGGGGTCGGTGGCGGCGTTGATCCCCGCACCGACGCCCTGCGCGGGCAGAGCGGTGAGCAGTTCGTTTCGATCAGCATCAAATGCCGCATCATCATAATGCGCGTGTGTATCAAAGATCATAGCCATAGCATACTCCTAAGAAAAAACCGCCGTGACGCGAGCGGTAGGTCCGCGTCGCGAATCGGCGGTTTTGTTCGTATTTGACTTATTCGGCAAAGCCCGACTCAACGAGCTGCACCAGACCCTCGACAGCGGCCTCTTCGTCCGCGCCGTCAGCGATAATGCGGATCGCGGTATTGCCGACGATACCGAGAGACAGAACACCCAGCAAGCTCTTCGCGTTGACGCGGCGCTCTTCCTTCTCGACCCAGATAGAGGACTTGAACTCGTTCGCCTTCTGGATAAAGAAGGTCGCAGGACGGGCGTGCAGACCAACCTGATTCTGAACAACAACATCTTTCACAAACATAACGGATGCTCTCCTTCTCTCACACCGCTCTCACGGTGATCTAAATTACTGTGTAAAACAACACTTGGGTATACTAGTATTATACCACAAAAGCCCTTTAAGTCAATCGGTTTGTCCTCGTTTCGACGCAAGTTTGGTCGTCTGCCCGATTTTCGCCGAATTTTGTTTTATGATTTCGTCATTTTACATAAAATTGTGAAAAGCTTTTGGCTATAAAGTTATTCAGCCGTTCTGCGCAGATCTTCCAGATATTTCTTATCCGCATCGGTCAGCCGGGCATCTTCAAGCATATCGGGACGTAGGCGCAGGGTGCGCTCGAGCGACTGCTCCCGCCGCCAGCGAGCGATGTTTGCGTGGTGTCCCGAGATCAAGATCTCGGGCACCTGCCGCCCCTCCCATTCGAACGGGCGGGTATACTGCGGATATTCGAGCAGACCCGCGAAATGGCTCTCCTCGGTGAAGCACACCTCGTCGGCGAGCACCCCCGGCACCATACGCGACACGCAGTCAACAAGCGCCATCGCGGGGATCTCGCCGCCGGTGAGTACATAATCGCCAATGGAGATCTGCTCATCCACCAACGCATCCAGTACCCGCTCGTCCACGCCCTCGTAGTGACCGCAAAGGATGCAAATGTTCGGCATCTGCGCAAGCTCGCGCGCGCGCTGCTGGGTGAGGGTCTTGCCCTGCGGGGACATATAGACGAGGTGCGGCCGGCAGCCCGCCTGCTCGCACACCGCGGCAAAACAATCGGCAATCGGCTGGGGGAACATCACCATCCCCATCCCGCCGCCGTAGGGGTAGTCGTCGACCTGCATCTGCTTATTCTTAGTATATTCCCGAATTTGATGACAGTGCATCTCGAGCAGTCCCTTCTCCGCGGCGCGACCGAGAATACTCTCGCCGAAGACGCGATCGAACATATCGGGAAACAGCGTCATAATGTCAAATCTCATCGTCAAACAGTCCTTTCATCGGACGGATCTTCATTACATCCGCCACCGTGTCGACCGACAGAATGATCGAGGGGATCGCGGGAATGAGCACCTCCCCCGTAGGGGTGGTCATATGGTACACCGCATTGGCACCCGTCTGGCTGACGTCGGTCAGCTTGCCGTAGACCTCGCCCGTGTCAGCATCCTCAATACGCAGTCCGATAAGATCCTGCACAAGATAATGCCCCTTAGGCAACCGAAGATCCTTGCGGCTGACATACAGCATCCGCCCGCGCAGAGCGGCAGCGGCCTCCACTGTGTCCACCCCCTCGAGGGTAACGAGAGCCATCTGCTTGTGTGCGCGCGCCTTGATCTTGACGGGCTTTGTGCCGTTTATATCCCAATAGAGTGTTTTAAAGCCCGCGAATTGTTGGGCGGAATCGCACCACGGCTGAACACGCGTCTCACCGCGCACGCCGTGCGTGCCGACGATCTGCCCCGCCTCCAAAAACGATTTTTGCGGCATAGAAAATCCTCCTACGACAAAGGGGCAAACCAAACGGTTTGCCCCTGTCTTTTACTCAGTCGATCTCGACAGCAACCTTGCAGTCCTGACGAGTAGCGGCAGCACGCATCACGGTGCGCATCGCCTTGGCGATACGACCCTGCTTGCCGATAACACGGCCCATATCATCGGGGGCAACATGCAGGTGGAGTACCACCGTGCCGTCCTCCGTGGGCTCGTCCTGCTCGACGACCACAGCGGAGGGATCCTCCACCAGACCCTGAGCAATGATAAGCAACAGATCTTTCATATTACTTCTCCACGCCGACCTTCTTGAGCAGCGCCTTGACGGTATCGGTGGGCTGAGCACCGTTCTTGATCCAGTTCTCTGCCTTCTCGATGTCGATCTTGATGGTTGCGGGATCGGTCAGCGGGTTGTAGTAGCCCAGCTCCTCGATAAAACGACCGTCACGGGGATAACGGGAATCAGCCACGACCACACGATAGGACGGAGCCTTCTTGGCGCCGGTGCGGCGCAGACGAATTTTGACTGCCATAGTAAATTACCTCCAAAAAATAAATCACGTATTTATATCTTCACCCATAGTTTATGGGATGAATTCAAAAACCGAAACGACCGCCCTTGCCGCCCATACCCGGCATTCCGGGAAAGCCGCCCATCGGGAAGCCGCCCATTCCTCTGCCGCCTTTTTTGCTCATCTTCTTGAGCTGCTTCATCATCTGGCGCATCGAATCATACTGCTTGAGCAAGCGGTTGACATCCTCGACACGCTGTCCGCAACCTGCGGCGATGCGCCGCTTGCGGGACGGGTTCATAATATCGGGCTTCGACCGCTCAGCGGGGGTCATCGAGAGGATGATCGCCTCAATGCGGGCAAATTGCCGCGGGTCGATGTCCACATCCTTTAACTGCTTGCCCATTCCGGGGATCATACCGAGCATACTCTTAATGTCCCCCATCTTCTGGATCTGGCGAAACTGGTCAAGCATATCGTTGAGATCGAAGCGATCCTCCCGCAGCTTACGGGCGAGCTCCTCCGCTTCCTTCTCGCTGACCTGCTGTTCCGCTTTCTCAATGAGCGACATCACATCGCCCATCCCGAGGATGCGGGACGCCATACGGTCGGGGTGGAACACCTCAAGGTCCTCAAGCTTTTCGCCCGTGCCGGCAAACTTGATCGGCTTACCTGTCACGGCGCGCACGCTGAGCGCCGCACCGCCGCGGGTGTCGCCATCGAGCTTAGTCAGAATGACGCCGGTGATGCCGAGCGCCTCGTCAAACGAGGATGCCACATTGACCGCGTCCTGACCGGTCATCGCGTCCACCACCAGCAGGATCTCCGCCGGTTCGCAGGTGGAACGGATCTCTTTAAGCTCCGCCATCAGCTGCTCGTCGATGTGCAACCGACCGGCGGTATCCAGAATAACATAATCGTTGCCGTAGTCCTTCGCGTGGGCGATCGCCGCCTTCGCGATCTTCACGGGGTTTTCGGTGCCCATCTCAAAGACGGGGACCCCCGCCTTCTCGCCGACGACCTTCAACTGGTCGATAGCGGCGGGACGGTAGATGTCGCAGGCAACCAGCATCGGACGGCGACCCTGCGATTTGAGCAGCTTCGCGAGCTTGGCGCTGTGGGTGGTCTTACCCGAACCCTGCAGACCGCACATCAGGATGACGCAGGGAGGGCGGTTGGCTCGCGCCAGACCCGCCGCCTCGCCGCCCATCAATTCGGTGAGCTGCTCCTTGACGATCTTAATGACCATCTGCGCGGGGGTAAGGCTCTCCATCACCTTTGCGCCGACCGCCGCCTCGACCACGCGAGTGGTGAAGTCTTTGGCAACCTTATAGTTGACGTCCGCCTCGAGCAGGGCAAGTCGGACCTCCCGCATCGCTTCTTTGACATCTGCCTCACTGAGCTTACCTTTGTTACGTAGCTTTTTAAAGGAGGTGGCCAGCTTTTCGCTGAGTCCTTCAAATGCCATCGGGAGTCACCTGCCTTTCTCGGTGGAAAATCACGGGATCATTCTTCTCTCTGCAGCTTCTCTGCCAGTTCGATGATGTGCTCGGAGCACTCGCCGATCTCGCGGGGCGCGCCGGGGAAGAAACTGTGCATACGGATGACCTGCGCCGCCTCGACGATCTGACGCGCATCCTCCGCCATCGCGGTAAACCGCTTGGAAAGACCGAGCTTCTCCTCCATCTCGAGCATCTGTGCCTCGGCGCGCTTGATGGAATCCCGCACGCCCTGGCGGGTGATGCCCTCGTTCTCGGCGATCTCAGCCAGGGACAGGTCATCATTGTAGTAGTAATCCACCATATCACGCTGCTTTTGTGTCAGCATATCGCCGTAGAAATCCAATAACAGGGAAATTTTCAGATCTTTACCCACGACCTATCCCTCCGTTTCGTTTAGGTGTAAAGCGAATTGCTTTACGGGCATTATACCGCATTTTGCACGGTTTGTCAAGAGGTTTTTACCGATTGTATAAGAAATTTTACGCGTTTTTGCTTGACGGATGCCCGTCGTTGTGGAATAATAAAAAAGATAGTCCTATACCGCATTGAGAGTATTAAAAAGGAGTGATCCGATGAACTTCACCGAAATCGCCCGCGTGCGGCAGTCCTGCCGCCGCTACGACCCCACCCGCGCGGTGGAAGATAAAAAACTCGCCGCCGTATTGGAGGCGGCGCGGCTCGCACCCTCTGCCTGCAACGGGCAGCCCTACCACCTGACGGTGTGCAAGGGTGACACCGCCCGCGCGGTTGCCAAAGCGACAATGGGAATGGGAATGAACAAATTCGCCGCTGACGCACCGGTCCTTATCGTGATCTCCGAAAAACCGTATGTCAAGACCGCCGCGCTCGGCGCGAAGGTCAAGGGCAACGACTACCGCTCGATCGACATCGGCATCGTCGCCGCCTACCTCACCGCCGAAGCCACCGCGCAGGGGCTTGGCACCTGCATCCTCGGCTGGCTGGACGACGATAAAATTCGTTGCATCTGCGATCTTGACGGCACGGCGCGACTCGTCATCACCCTAGGCTACGCCGCCGACGGTGATCCCCTACGCGAAAAAAAGCGCAAGCCCCTCGGCGACCTGATCAGCGAAAAATAATTCGATAAAGCCAATCATAACCACCGGCTAAGCCGGTGGCTTGAAAAGCCCTAAAAGGGGTTATTACCGGCATAGCCCCTAAAAAGGGCCCCTGAATTATATTATCGATCACTCGCACTGCCACCCGTAAACGGGTTATAAGCGCAGCACCATGCCCGGCTCCCTCATCAGAGGGAGCTGTCCGAGCGTCAGCGAGGACTGAGGGAGAGATAACGAAACTACCCCTCCGTGTTTTTGCCTGCGGCAAAAATCCACCTCAACCGGCTTCGCATAGCGAAGTCAAACAAGAGGAGGCAAGGGATCGCTCCGCTCTTTTATCTTCCCCCGGTAGAACGGGGGTTATTTCCACGCCTAAAGGCACCAAACAGCAAGCAGGCATAGCCAAATGGCTATGCCTGCTTGTTTCTCTTATCACGATATCATTTCGGGGGACGATGAAATTCTATCGTAGGAGACTAAGTTATTTCAGCTTGATCTTGAGCACGTGACCGGTGGCGAACTTCGCCGCGCTGTTGACAAACTGCGGGATGTTCGCTTCATTGCCGTCGGCGTCGGTCGCGGTGATCTCAACATAATAATCGCTGTGCATATGGCCGGTGAAAACGCCCGCGATCAGATCGCCGTTGGTCGTGATCAGATTACATACAGCCTGGCTGAATTCATTCGAGGAGTTCACGCTCAGGCCTTTTTGGTTAAAGTTCCAAGATGCCGAGGCATACTCGGTGCCGTCCACACTGTAGATGGCCGACACGCTTGTATTGTCGGCGTTGTTGGTGTTCAGCGGCACGTGGACGAACAGCAGAACCTTATAGCCGTTTTCGCGCGCCGCCGTGAGTTGCTCTTCCAACCACGCCGCCTGTCCGTCAACAAACGCGCCGGTGCTGTTGTCCATCTGAATGAGCATCACCTTATCTTCGCCATTCACCTGCAGCATCGTCGAGGAATACGAGGTGTCATTATTCCAATACTCGGCAATGAATTCATAATCCTCTGCCGTAGGCGTGGATGACGGATGCCACTCGTGGTTGCCGACGACCCACAGACTGTTGTTTTCATAGGGTGCCATCTTTTCCACAAAATAGGTGTATGCATTCGCATTCATCGTGTCGAGCATATCGCCGTTGGCGACGATATAGTCCGCCGAGCTCGCGTAATTCAGCGCCCGCTCAAAGTTATCCTTGCGCGTAGCGTTGGTGGCGGTCAGGTGTGCGTCGTTGATCTGCACGATCTCGAGCTCCTCGCCCTCGGCAAGACCGAGGTCGAGATCCAGCGTGACCTCACGCACGGTGATACCGTTCGCGTCGTCCACCGAGATGGTGTTCACACCGTCGTCCACCAGCACGCGGTTCTCCACCTCGTCATCCGACGTGTCGTTGTTGACGACATTGATCTGCATCGCCACACCGCCGTCGATGAAGGACGCGGCGAGGGTATACTGCGGGATGACATTTCCGTTTCCGTCGTGCAGGGTGCTGTAGATGGTGTTGTGCTTGTGGCCGTTGAACACGCCGCGGATAACGTCACTGCTGTTGATGATGAGGTTATACATCGCCTCGGTGGTCTCAACATACGCGCTGGGGGTGTGGGACTTCGTCGTTTTGCCGGTGCTGTAGATCACACCGCTCCAATCGGCATCGCGGCCGTCGATACACGACGCATTGGTGTCGAGTTTCGTGCCATCGCTCGAAACCTCCACATAGCCGCTGTCATAGACCGTGTTCCCTGTTGTGCTGCCGGTACCGCCGTAAGCGATACCGCCCGTACCCATCAACAGTTCCTGTCTGCTCGCGCCGTCGGTCGGGGTGAAGGGGATGTGGGTGAAGATCAGCACGGTGTAGCCATAACGCCGCGCAATGCTGAGGTCAACCGTCAGCTTATCGATCTGATTCTGCGTGAAATAGTAGGCGGAGTTATCCATCTGGATGACCATAACCTCTTTGCCGACCATCTTGCTGGTGTAGGAGAGGTCGTTATCGTTCCAATACTGCTCAAGAAGCGCATAATACGCCGCCGAGTTCTTATTGGAGTCGCTCAGCGAGGAGGTCTCGCTGACCAGACGGATCGGCTCGTGGTTGCCGACCATCATCAGCGAGTTGGAATACGGCTCGGCGATGATGCGGTTCATCAGCGTCAGGTTGCCGTGGGAAATGAAGTCGATCATATCGCCGGAGACGACCGTCTGGTCGCCCACCGCGGCGGCATATTCCAGCGTCTTTAGGATATATTGAATGCGATAATTGGAGAAATTCATCGTTGTGCCGTTGTTATAGTCGGCGAGGGTGTTGAAATAGGTACCGTTGCCCTGACGATTCTCCCAGGAATTCATCGTATACACGTTGTTCTCAGCGATATCCACCTCGTCCGCATAGGTGAAGTGAATATCGGTGAGCTGCATAATGGTGGTCGGGTCGATATTGGCGTTATCCCCGACCGCCTCGATGTCGATCTCGGTGATGAGCGGGCTTTGTTTACCGGCGAGCTTGGTGAAATTGATCGTCGTCTCATCGGACGTCGTATACACGCCGTCCGTGATCTCCTTGTTCAACTGATAATAGCCTACCGAAGAGGACATCAGATCCTGGGTCAACGCGGCGGTATCCGTATATTTGGCGACAATCGCCGCTTCAGCGGCAGCCGTAATCTCCAACGCCGTTGCATCCTCAGGGTCAAGCTCGAGCAACTGCTCAGCGACCTCGTTGAGGCTGGCGGCAGGAGTCTTGTCGGTGTATGCGGTACGCTCAACGCCGTTGAGGTCCGTATAGTCGATCCAACCGCGCATCGCATAGGCGGTCATATAGTTCGTAATGCCCGTCAGCGCGAGGGTGTATTCCACATAGGTATCGTCGGTCTTCCACACCTTAGCGCCGGTAACGGTGCTTGCATTATAGACGGTACTGCCGTAGGTATACGTGCCGTCCTTGACCAGCTCTTTAACGCCGAGGATGGTGTTCGGGATAACGACCGTGCCGCGATCGGTGACATTGAGGCCGCTGTTCGTGCCGAGATGCACGATGAAGCGTAACGCCTGCTGCTTATCAGCTGTCGCCTCACGGATCTGGATGCCGTTCATATAGAAGTTTTCGCTCTTCGCAACATACTGCGCGGTGAGTACCGTGCCCGCGCTCAGCGTGTGCTCGATACCGTCGAGCGCTTCACCGTCATTAAGCCAGCCGTTGTAGATGTAGCCATCCTTTTCCGGAGCGGGCAAGGTGAGCGTCGTACCATCCTCGTACACGGTCAGGGTGGTACCTTCGCTCGTGATATCGATGCTGTAAGCGGTGTTGTCGGTGTAGCCGATCTCGTAGGTGCCGGACTCGGCGAGCGTCAGTGTCTCGCCGTCCGCAGCGACAGCAACACGCGCGCCGTCCTTCTTCGCGATGGCGTACATTCCCTCGGGAACATCGACGGTGTATTCGCCCGCCGTCTCCGTCGCGTGGAGATAAACGTTCTCACCGCAGTTGAGGATGTAGAGCTTACCGCCGTGAGTATCGTTCTCCACCACGGCCGCTGTCGGGAAACCCGTCGAATCAGTCGGCAACACCGTACCGTTGTTCGCGATGATCTGCAGGGCGTTATGGCCCTCACCGCCGGTGAAGATCCAGTTTCTATCGTCCGCGAAAGAGTTGCCGCCGATAACCTTAATCGTGCCGCCGTTGATTTCGAGGTTCACGTTTCCGGTATACGTAGTCGTCTTACCGCTAGACGCGCCTAAAGACAGGTTGTTCGAGATCGTGCCGCTGTTCATCACGAAATTGAGTTCGGGAACACTTCCATCGATACCGTAAGGCATCAGATAGACATTCTGGAAATTCTGAGAGCCGCTAAGCACAATGTCACTGCTACCCGTTGCGACCGTCGCGCCGGCGGTTTTATCGTTTACCGTCGCCAGCAGACGACCGTTCGTGTTATTCGACTTGGTGCTTTCGCCGAATTCCACCGAATGACCCGCCATCGCGAGATACGTATTACCGGTCATTTCGAAGGTAATATCATCGAATTTGATCGGGCCGAGACAAAGCACATTGTCAATGTTGATCTTGAGCTCGCTGTCCACGCCGCCATTCGCCTTGATGGTGATGGGGTTAGTATGCTGCGGGATCTCGCCATAGCCGGAATAGTCCGTGCTGGGATCATAATCTCCGATATCGTAGTCCGACATCAGGAGAACCACACGCTCGTCGGTCGTATCCAGTTTATCCAGCGCCTTGATCGCCGCCGCCAGCGTCTTGAAGGGTTTTTCCTCCGAGCCATAGATGGTCGCATCGTCGCCGTTCATGTAGTCCACATACACGGTCGAGCCGATCTCCAACGGTGTCTCTTCCTCTTCCCACGTGACAGTGTAGGTGCCCGCTTCTTCGATCGTCAGAACACCGTCCACGGACGTGTAGGTGTTCGTGCCGTCGGTCGCGGTCGCGGTCCACGCGCTGTCCGCAATGGTGTACACACCCG
>CAZVSE010000018.1:0-15179 GCA_964629445.1 uncultured Ruminococcus sp.
CACACAACCAGCTTGGAAGGCTGGGGTTCTACCACTGAACTACACCCGCATATCGGCTGTTTTCTCACAGCGTGGATTATCATACCACAGCCTGCCGCTGATGTCAAGCCCTAATTTGCTGTTATCATTGGTTTTTTCTGCAACTTTCGCGTAGATTATTCTTGAAATAGCACTCTATATATGGTATAATTGCGGCATACTTTGGAAAGGTTGTGGATTTATGATTGATCCCCATTATTTAACGCCTGTCTGGGATACCGACACGATATGGGATGAAACCTTTATGATGATGAAAGATGAAAACGGCGTTGCCGAAGCACCGTTCTTATTCCCGCCGATCGAGGTGCTGCAAGTGACCTCATACAACGGGAAAACGGTTTTCGAAAAAGATGTTGACTGGACTGTTGCAGACGGCAAGCTTCGCCTGACCGCAAACAGCCGCATCCACGCGTACACCTACGACGAACTCTACCCCATCGAAAAGCCGGAGGATGCGGACTCATTTCCGATGAACGATCGCTTTTTGCTTTTCGGCGAAGGTGGCTTCTTCATAGACAATCAAATTGCCGTCCGTTACACCTGCGCGCGTGGCGGCTGGACGGGCCTTGTCCCACATCTTGCGGACAAGGCCCTTCCCCGCAGTTTCCAATTGCTGCGCGGCGACGAGCCGATCAATCTGCTGTTTTACGGCGACAGCATCACTTACGGAGCAAACTGCACCTCTTGCATCGGTATGAGTGCACCGAACGTCTGTTACGGTAAGATGCTGCATTATATGATGAGTGAACGCTACGGCGATCATATCCGTTATATCAACACGGCTAAGAGCGGCAAGGATACCGTCTGGGCAATCGAAAACATAGAAGAGCGCGTCAACGCAAACGACCCCGATCTGATCGTTCTCGCCTTCGGCATGAATGATGGTCGCAAAACAACCGAAGCATTTGAGAAAAACATCCGCACCATCATCGACAAAGTGCGGGCTAAACATCCGCACTGCGAATTTATCCTCGTCGCAAGCAGCCTGCCGAACGCGATGCTCACCGATCCAAAAGCGCCTTTTTGGGGCAACCAGCGTTTCTTCAAGGAGCGGCTGGACGCGATCGCTGCCGATACCGACGGCGTCGTTGTTGCCAACATCCGCGATATGCATAAATATCTCATTGAGCATAAACGGTTTATGGATATGACCTCCAATCAAGTCAACCATCCAAACGACTTCCTTTATCGTTGCCACGCGCATTTCCTTGCGGGGATGCTCATCGACTGAGCACATGCAAAACATATAGCCGCGAACATTTAACAAGTTGTTTACACTTAATACATCAAAGTTGTTTATAATTAATCAAAAAACTTAAAATGACATTTCCGGAGGAAAACAGGTATGATTGAAGTCAAAAATCTGACCAAGCGATACGGAACCCACTGCGCGGTGAAGGATATCAGCTTTGAGGTCGGCAAGGGGGAGATCCTCGGTTTCCTTGGACCAAACGGAGCGGGTAAATCCACTACGATGAACATCCTGACAGGTTATCTGTCCGCCACCGAGGGTACAGTCACCATCAACGGATATGACATCCTCAAGGAGCCCAACGCAGCGAAGGCGAACATCGGCTATCTTCCCGAGATCCCGCCGCTGTACCTTGATATGACGGTGCGGGAATACCTTGACTTTATGTACGACCTCAAAAAGTGCGCCCTGCCGCGCGTCAAGCACATCACCGAAATCTGCAAGGTGATGAAGATCGAGGACGTCTACGGCCGTCTCATCAAGAACCTGTCAAAGGGCTATCGTCAGCGCGTCGGTATGGCGCAAGCGCTCATCGGCAACCCGCCGGTGCTCATTCTGGATGAGCCGACCGTCGGTCTTGACCCGAAACAGATCATCGAGATCCGCTCGCTCATCAAGACCCTCGGCAAGCATCACACCGTCATCCTCTCCTCCCACATTCTGTCGGAGATCGAGGCAGTGTGCGATCGCGTCATCATCATCAATAAGGGCGAGCTGGTCGCCGACGACTCGGCGGAAAACCTGTCCGCTCAATTCTCGGACGACCATCGCCTGCTCGTACGCATCGCGGGTCCCGCCAAAGAGACCGCCGAACTCGTGCGCGGCATCGGCGGCGTCGTGTCAGTGACCGACGCGGGCAGTAAAGAGATCGGCACGATCGAACTGCTTATCGAAACCGCGCCGAACGCAGATATCCGCCGTGATTTGTTCGAACGACTCGCCCAGCGCGGCTGGCCGCTGCTCTACTCCAAGACGCAGGCGATGTCCCTCGAAGATATCTTTATCGACCTGACGCAGAAAAAAGGAGGTGCCAAGTAATGGGCGCTGTATTCAGACGAGAATTTAAGTCCTTCTTTACAAACCCCATCGGCTATGTGGTACTTGCCGTGATGTTCTGCGCATCAGGGTTATTCTTCTTCACCTACAATATGGCGGGCGGTCTGTCCAGTCTGACCTATCTGTACAGCAGTCTGTTCACCGTCGTGCTGCTGATCGTCCCCTTCCTGACGATGCGTCTGTTCAGCGAAGAAAAGCGGCAGAAGACCGATCAGGCATTGCTTACCGCCCCGACGGGGCTGACCGGCATCGTGCTTGGCAAGTTTTTTGCCGCGCTCGCGCTGTTCGCGCTGGCGTTGTCCATCACACTGATATACGCACTCGTCATTGCATTGAAGGTCACCCCTGACTGGATGGTGATCGCCGGCAACTTTCTCGGCCTGATGCTCGTCGGCGGGATGATGATCTCCATTGGTCTGATGATCTCCGCCCTCACTGAGAGTCAAGTCATCGCCGCACTCGGCACACTCGCCGTATCGGTCATCTTGCTGTGCGTGGACATGCTCGGCAGCATCTTCTCCTCGATCACCTGGCTGGCGGAGGCGATCGACTTCCTGTCTATCAACAACCGCTACTCCAACTTCACCGTTGGTCTGATCGAATACGACAACATCCTCTTCTTCCTGTCTCTGCAGGCGCTCTTTATCTTTATCACCGTGCGAGTGCTGGACAGCAAGAGATGGAAATGATCGGAGAGGAGTGTGAATGAACGTGAATAAAGATATCAACGAGATCGAGAAGATCCTGGACGAAGCCGAAGCCGTCGATAACGACGACGCGGCGGATGAAATCGACGAAGCCGCACTGCTCAACGAGCTCAGCGGCAAAAAGCCGAAAAAAGCCAAAAAAGAAAAGAAACGCCGCACAGCGGGGGCAAAGCGCCGCCTGCAATACCGTGCCGGCTTCACCGCGACCATTGTCATCGCAGTAGCTCTGGTCATCCTGCTCAACATCCTCGTCGGCGTTGTTGCCGATCGTTTCCCCATCACGCTGGATATCTCGAAGAATAAGACCTACACCCTCTCAGAGCAGAGCATCGAGATCGCCAAGCAGGTGGAAAATGAGATCGAGCTGATCATTTTCACTGACAAGGACATCTTCGAAAGCCCTGCGACCGGCATCGACGAACTGGACACCACCTTGCGTGAGTTCAACAACGCCCTCAAGCAATATAACAATTATTCGGGCGGCAAGGTGACGTATACCTTCATTAACCCCTCACAGGAGCCGCAGAAGTTCGCCGCCTACTCCAACTACGAGGTCGAGTCCGGCGATATGCTGTTCCTCGCAGGTGACCGCTACAAAGTCGCCACCGTGTACGACGGCAGCTACGCTAATGATCTGTACACGATCGACACCTCATACTACTATACCAGCGGCACCTACACCTTTGAATCTAACGCCGAAAAGCTACTCGCTTCCAACATCTACGCGCTCAGCGGCGGTGAGGAGCATATCGTGCAGGTGCTCGTCGGCCACGAAGAAGACGAGTATGTCATCGACGGCCTCAAGAGCCTTTATGAACTCAATGGCTATACCTTCGAGGAGTTGACCATTACCGGTTCTAAGGAATTTAACGCAGATGCCTCTGTGATGCTCATCGCCTCGCCCGCCAAGGACTACTCCGCCGACGAGATCAAGCGCGTGCAGGAATGGGTCTACAACAACGGCAACTACGGTCATCAACTGATGGTATTCGTCAGCCCCACCGCCGACTGTCCCAACCTTTACGAGTTCCTCGAGGTCGAATATCAGATCACCGTCACCGACGAGCTCATCACCGAGACCGATCTCAACCGCATCCAGAGCTATAATTATCTGCTCCCGATGACTGATGTAAGCTCCACGGATTACACCGTCAATTCCACCGGCACCGCGAATGTTTATACACCGCTTGTGCGCCGTCTGACAACCACCCTATCCTCGGCATTGGAGAACGACACTATCGGCAGCTATGCCATCCCGCTGACGGAGTACCCCGAGTCAGCCATGCTGACCAAGCTTGAAGTGCTCAACAGCGATACCGGCAGCGCAGACAGCTCGTATGCCGCACCCGAGGGCGACTATCCCATCACCGGCATGATCGTGTACGCGATCGACTCCTATAACAACGAGACCCAGACCGCGGTCGACGGGCGTGTGCTGGTCAGCGGATGTGCCGGTATGGCGTATAGCGACTATATCCAGAACAGCAATCTCAAAAATGAAGAACTGTTGCTCGACACGCTCAACGCAATGACCGGTATAGAAAACGCTATTACCATCTCAAGCAAGACCATTCAAGACGAGGTCGTTACCTTCAGCAACTCTACGGCGCTGATCGTCGGACTCGGCATCTTTACCATCGGCTTGCCAATTGCAGTGCTGATCGTTTGTCTGGTGGTGTTCGTGAGGAGGAAAAACCTATGATGCAAGAGGAAAACAAGCACTCCGACAAGGAGCTGTCCTCCCCTGACGCACCAAGCAAGAACACCGTCGACGAGGATGTGTTCAGCGCCTTCGAGGAAGTAACAAAACCGCAAACCGTTAAGAAGAAAAAGAAACTGTCCGCCAACACGCGCTTGCTCATCATCGTCACCGCGATTGTCGCGGTGCTCGCGATCCTGCTCGCCGTGCTTCTCCCGCTGCTCAGCGAGGGTACAGGCGGCAGCAGCGCCTCCTCAAACACCGTCTCCATCCCCGAAGAGGTGTATCCTCTCTACGACCGTTCGACCGACGATACCGACGAACAGATCGTTCGTTCTGTCTCGATCAAAAACGCAGACGATGAGTATACCGTCCGTTACAACACGAGTGAAAAACTCTATCAGCTCGTCGGCTACACTGACATCTCCCTCTCCGCCTCCGGTGTCGAGGGACTCATCGACTGTGCGACTACCCTCAATGGCTATGACAAGGTCAAGACCGTCGAGAAACTCGCGGATTTTGGACTGGACGACCCGACCATTACCGTCGTGATCACCTACCACGACGATACCACCGCTACCCTGCTCATCGGCGACGAAACGCCGGATATGGCAGGCTTCTACGCCCGTCTGCAGGACAGCGATGAGGTTGTGATGATCAACGCAGACACAGTCTCTTACTTCCAACTCAAAAAAGGACAATATATCGAACGCAGTCTGATTGCCTCCCCCACCGTCAAGGACGACGATGCCAACGGCTCAGCTGTGCTTAAGGAACTCACCCTCAAGGGCGGACCCGGCAATGAAACACTCTCCCTGCGGCAAGCGACAACGAGCGACGGTGAGGAATATTCCTACTCCACCTTTATCATCACCAAACCGTATAAACGAATGGTCAGCGAGACCGTCAGTTCAACGCTGAGCAGCTTCACCTATCTTGTCGCCAGTGAGGGCGTGGTTCTCCACCCCACCGCCGCAGACAAGGCAAAATACGGCTTTAACGATCCCTATGCCGTCCTGGATGTCACACTGGCGGTACAGACTACCGAAGAGGATGAGGAAAGCACCGAATCGACGGATACGGAATTGATCTATTATAACGCCGTCAACCACAAGATCACCGTTGGAAGCAAAGATGACAGCGGCAACTACTATGTGATGATGGACGGGCATAACGCCATCTATCTGGTCACTTCTTCCTCGCTTGCGAGCGTGGTCGAGCGCACCTACGTCAACACCATCAGTGAACTGCTGTTCCTCAAGACCATCACCGACATTAAGCAGGTCAGCATTACCATCGACGGTAAAGCCTATGCCTTTATGCTCACCCACGACGCGAGCAAAGAGAGCGCAGACGAGCAAATGACCGTCGTCTGCGACGGAAAGACGCTGGACACGCAGGATTTCCGTACACTATACAGCCGATTGATGGGCATTGCGCGCTACGGCGAAACGGACAAAAATCCGAGCGGACAGCCCCTGCACACGATCATACTGACCGAGACCGACGGCTCAACATTCCTAACTTTGGAGATCTTCGAGCATAGCAGCAGTCTCTATACCGTGCACACCAACGAGGGCGAGCTGTTCACCGTCAAAGTCAGTGACATCTCAAACTTTATGTCCTCGATCAAGGACTATTACGACGGTAAACCGATCGCCGATATCTAAACCTTACTGTAATATGACAAAAGCCGCCGCTCACAGAAATGTGAGCGGCGGCTTTATTATACGGTTTACAGGCGTTTGAACATAGGGATCAGCCAGCCGAGCAACGTCAATCCAAGCGTCGCGCCGAAGGCGGGCAGGAAATAGTCAAATCCGAGCGAATTGAGCGCCCACGGAACACACAGCAGTAAACCGGCGAGTGCCGTCAAGATTTGCACGATCAGCACAATGCGGCTCTTCACCTGCAGTGAGCGACAAGCAGCGATCACCATTGCCGTGCCGAGAATATGGCCATTCGACGCCAGCACTGCAGAGGTTTCCTCTTGCTCTTCGGCAACCAGTTGATCGTACAACCGTCCCGCTACTGCGGGCAAAACATCGACATAATAGTCATCAAGTTCAAAATCCCGACACAGGCTCTCGGCGGTGATGTTCGGGTCGTTGGTACGCACCAGTAGCATTACCTTCGCGCGGCACAGCTCGTGCAGAGCGTCGCCGATCGCCGCATCCGGCAAATAACTGACTACAAACATCGCGGACAATTCGCCCGCAGTGGAGAGATACACCAGACGGCGGCCATTCTTCGCATACCGTGCTTCATAGTCCGAAGACGGGACATCCACCCCGTGGTTTTGCAGCAGACGGCGGTTGCCGACCAACACGCGGCGGCCATCCACCCAACCGGAAAGACCCATCCCCTGCTCATACACCAAGCTGTCTACCTCGTGCAGCAGTTCTTCTTTGTTTTGAATAATGCGGCGGAAAATCATCGACAACGGCCCACCCGAGCGAATGGACAGTGAGGCCGCATCCAAAATCGCCGCATCAATATGCGTGCCGGAAAAGGTCTTGATGCCGTGCAACAGCATACTCTCGTCGGGATAAAGATCCGCCACATCCACCGCCAGTGCATCGGGACTACCAAAGGTATCCACCGCATTCCAACCGACAAGGAACCCACCCTTTCGCAGCATACGGCGGCAAGCTGTCATCACCGACATCTGCATCGAAAACAGCGTCGAGAAGGACGACAAACACAGCATAAACACAAAGGTATTCATCCACTGCCAGAAGCCATCCAAGCGACCGGCGGCAAACAGACCGAGCGATAATAAAAGCGACAAAGCCATCGCGATCGGCGCGCCGAATTTAGCGAAGCGGTCACCGCCGTCCTCCTCATAAGCGTTATTAAGGTACGCCGAAAGGAAGCGACTGCGACGAAAATACGCCACCTGTGCGGTGTGGTCCACCGACACGCGGCGACCGATCTCCAGCATCGCCTTTTCCTCCTCGACGAAAGCGGCAGAATACTTCTGAGCGCGATGCGAGACAAAGGAGAAATTATCCCGTATACGAGCGATCTTCACCAACTGACCAACGGCGTTAAACACCATCAGTAGACCTGCAAGCGGTGCGAATACCGGCACCGTCACATCCATATTGATAAAGTGCAGGATCACTCCGACGATCGAGATGACCGTCGCCACCGCGGGAGCGGTGTCATTGTTCGCTCGCAGGGTGAACAGTCCGGAAAGTCCGCGGGCAACCGCGGTATAATTGAGCACCGTCATTAGGATCAGGCAAAAAACATGCGCGGTCAAATAGCCGATCTGCGTAATCGGCGACTGTCCAAAGCTCACCGTCACCAGCGTAAGCAGTACAAGAACGAACTCCAACCCCAAGGTCAGCAACAAACCGATCAGACCCGTGCGCCAGCGATACTGTAATTCGAACTGTACCGCTTCCGTCGTGTCATAGCCGGTGAAATCCTCGATCTCCGTCTCGTCCTCCTCGGGCGCGTCTTCGACCTCTTCCTCCGGCTCGTTTTCCTCTTCCTCGTCACCGCCGAGGATAAATTCTTTGACCTTTTCCTGCCGCGCACGCAGTAAGCGAGCAGCAGCATCCTCATCCACCTCTTGCACGGGAGCGTCCTCAACATCCTCGACGCGCACCAGCTCCTCCAGAGAGAGCTGATCCGGCAAATGCGCCGGCGTCGGCTCCTCCTCGATCTCGGCAACCACAACGGGCGCAGACTTTTCGGAAGTGATCTCCACCGCGCGGGTGACATCCTCGACCACGGGACGCACCGCCGGCATCACCATCGTCGCCGGCTCGACCGTGGGAGCAACCATTTCCAACTCGTTTACCTCGTCAGCACGGCTGTCGATCGTTTCGGCATCGGGCATCGGCGTTTCACGACCCGAGGAGATCTCCTCGCTCTGAGTGGGTTCTTCGGCGATCGGCTCGAGAATCGGCTCAGTGGGGTGGGCTATCGTCTGCGGCTCCTCGACCGATGCTTTGGCATCGTGCCAACCAATCGGCTTAAGTCCCCAGTCTTTCCACTCTTCCTCCAGCACATCTTCCTCTTGCGCATCGTCCATTCCGCGACGGCGCAACCACGAGAAAAACGATTTTCGCCTCTTTGGCTCAAAGAACTCGTCATCTTCCAAAACAGGTGCGTTCACCACAACAGGCTCCGTCACCTCCGGCGACACAAGTTCTTGTTCCTTTGGCTCCTCATCTGTTTGAATAGCCGCCTCAACCGCCGTCGGCACCTCGGTCGGCGATGACAACGACTTGCCTTCACGGTTTCTTAATAATTCATTAACCAGTTCATCCAGGTCGATATTCCCTTTTTGCAATCCGTCTTGCATTTCGTGAATTCTCTCCTTTTCACTGCCTTATTTATTGATCGCTCGAATCCCCTTGCGCTGGCGCGCCGCCTCATACAGCACGATGCCACAGGCGACCGAAGCATTAAGGGAGTTAATGCATCCGCTCATCGGCAAAGACAGCACAAAATCACAGTTCTCCCGCACCAAGCGACTGACACCGCGCCCCTCTGAGCCAACCACCAACGCCATCGCGCCGGTCAGATCGGTCGTACACCAATCCTCGCCGTCCATATCAAGTCCGTAGATCCACATTCCGCGCTTTTTCATTTCTTTGAGTGCATCGGTAATGTTCACCACCCGTGCAACAGGGACGTATTCCACCGCGCCCGCGGATGCCTTATACACCGCACCCGTCAACCCGACCGACCGTCGACGCGGCACCACCACGCCGTGCGCACCCGCCGCCTCGGCAGTGCGAAGGATCGCACCGAGATTGTGCGGATCCTCCAGCTCATCGCATACAATGAAGAAAGGCGGCTCGCCCTTCTCCTCGGCGGCGACAAACAGTTCTTCCAGTGTAACATAATCCTTGCAGGCGGCAATCGCGATCACGCCCTGATGATTGGACGCCATCGCGTCCATCTTGCGACTGTCAGTCTCCTTGACGGGGATGCCGTTCTCCCGGCATCGGGCGACGATTGCACCGATACTCCCCTGCCGCTCTCCGCGCGCGATAAGCACGCTGTCCAGTGGCCGTCCCGCCTTGAGAGCTTCCATCACGGCGTTGCGCCCGGCAATACGGTCTTCCAACCGCTTTTGTTCTTGCTGTTCCATAAAACCCTCCTATAGGGTATAAAAATCCACAGTTTTTGTCAGTATACCACATATTGTGTTAAAAAACAAGGTGTAACCACAAAAAATTGATGAAAACCGGAATATCATTCTAATTATCTACGCCTATTTTTGTTTTAAGAATTTTTTTGCAGGGAGGGAGAAATTCTTGTTGATCTGTTGACAATTTATTGCAACATATAGTATAATAATATGCGACAAAGCTCTATGGAGGGTATGTAAAATGGAAAAATATTCCGCAATTGCCACATTTGCCGGCGCGGCTATCGCTCTGTTGTTCGCGATCTTCACTGCGCGCAAGGTGCTGAAGGCTCCCGAAGGCACTGATCGGATGAAAGCGATTTCCGCATCCATTCGCGCAGGTGCCAACGCCTTTCTCAAGCGACAGTATGTGATCGTTTCGATCTTCTTCGGCGTCGTATTCGCCATTCTGTGCGTGATGGCCGCCGCAGACCTGCTCTCTTGGTTTGTGCCGTTTGCGTTCGTGACCGGTGGCTTCTTCTCGGCACTGTCCGGTTTCATTGGGATGAAGATCGCCACCGCGGCGAACGCCCGCACCGCGAACGCCTGCCGCGAGGGTCTCAATCGGGGCTTACGCATCGCCTTCTCCGCCGGCTCGGTGATGGGCTTCACCGTCGTCGGTCTGGGACTTCTGGATATTTCGGTCTGGTTCTCCCTGCTGAAGTTTGTCTTTAATCTTCCCGCGAGTGAGATCTCCGGCGCGATGATCACTTTCGGCATGGGCGCTTCCTCGATGGCGCTGTTCGCCCGCGTGGGCGGCGGCATCTTCACCAAGGCCGCTGACGTCGGTGCCGACCTCGTCGGTAAGGTCGAGGCAGGCATCCCCGAGGACGATCCCCGTAACCCCGCCGTTATCGCGGACAACGTCGGCGACAACGTCGGCGACGTCGCGGGCATGGGCGCGGATCTCTATGAGTCCTATGTCGGCTCGATCATCTCTGCCGCGGCGCTCGGCGTTGCCGCGTTCGGCAGCTTCTCCGCGCTGACCCTGCCGATGCTCATCGCTGCAGTCGGTATCCTTTGCTCCATCATCGGTACCTTCTTCGTCAGCACAAAAGAGGGTGCCTCACAGAAAAATCTGCTCGCCGCCCTCAGCCGCGGCACCAACCTCTCTGCGATCCTCATCGCGATCGCCTCGTTCCCGCTGGTGTATTTTACCCTCGGTGCAGAAAACTGGAAGATGTATTTTGCCATTCTCGCGGGTCTGATCGCGGGTGTGCTCATCGGTCAGGCGACGGAGTATTTCACCTCCGACACCTATAAGCCGACCCGCAAGCTCGCTTCTTCCTCCGAGACGGGTTCAGCAACCATTATCATCAGCGGCATCTCGCTGGGTATGCTGTCCACCGCCCTGCCGATCATCATTATCGCGGTATGCGTTCTGTTCGCCTACTTCGTATCCGGTGGCGCAGCATCCGCGTCGGTGGGCCTCTACGGCATCGCGCTCGCCGCAGTCGGTATGCTCTCCACCCTCGGCATCACCCTCGCGACCGACGCTTACGGTCCTGTCGCGGATAACGCGGGCGGCATCGCCGAGATGGCGGGTCTCGAGAAGGAAGTGCGTCAACGCACCGATGCGCTGGATGCGCTCGGCAACACCACTGCCGCCACCGGTAAGGGCTTCGCGATCGGCTCCGCTGCACTGACCGCTCTCGCATTGATGGCGTCCTATATTGACAAGATCCACACCATCGAGGGCGGTACAGAGAAGATCGCAAACCTCAGCCTGATGAATCCCACCGTGCTCATCGGTCTGTTCATCGGCGCGTGTCTGCCCTTCGTTTTCGCCGCGCTGACGATGGAATCCGTCGGTCGTGCGGCGCAGAGCGTCGTCAAGGAAGTTCGCCGTCAGTTCCGTGAGATCACGGGTCTGATGGAGGGCAAAGCCGAAGCGGACTATGCCAAGTGCGTTGACCTCTGCACCAAGTCCAGCCTGCGCGAGATGGTGCTGCCCACCATCGTCGCCATTGTCGTGCCGATCGCGGTCGGTCTGCTGCTCGGCTGCACGGGCGTCGTCGGTATGCTCGCGGGCGCGACTGCCTCGGGCTTCCTGATGGCGGTGTTTATGTCCAACTCGGGCGGCGCGTGGGATAACGCCAAGAAACATATCGAAGGCGGCAACTTTGGCGGCAAGGGCTCGGATAACCACAAGGCGGCGGTCGTCGGCGACACCGTCGGCGATCCCTTCAAGGATACCTCCGGTCCTGCGATCAACATCCTCATCAAACTCCTGTCGATGGTGTCGATCGTGTTTGCCTCGCTGGTCGTATCCTTCAGCCTTCTGTAATTACAAGCATATCGCCCCGACCGTTATGGTCGGGGCGATTTTTACGCAAGAAAAAGCCGAAGGCGAGTGCCTTCGGCTTTTTGTATGCGCTTTAATCTTCGTCGTCGGGACGATCCCAGTTGTGCCAGACGTTCTGTACGTCGTCATTGTCCTCGAGCAGGTCGAGAAGTTTTTCCATATTCTTCGCCGCGTCGGGGTCAGCGATCTCGCTGAGCACATCCGGCACCATCTGCAACTCGGCGGTGATGAAGCTGTAGCCCTTCGCCTCGAGGTCATCACGCACGCCCGAGAAATCCTCCGGCTCGGTGGTGATCTCGAACACATCCACATTCGCGGCAAAGTCGGCGGCACCCGCCTCAAGCGCGTCCTCCATCACCTTATCCTCGTCGAGATCCTCCGCCTCGACAACAAGAATACCCTTCTGATTGAACATAAAGCCGACGCAACCCGTCTGCCCCATATTGCCGCCGCACTTATCGAAATAGTGGCGAAGATCCGCCGCGGTACGGTTGCGATTGTCGGTCAGCGTCTCGACGATGACGGCGATACCGCTCGGGCCGTAGCCCTCGTACTGCAGTGCCTCGTAGTTATCGGCGTTGCCCTCACCCGCCGCCTTCTTGATGATGCGGTCGATGTTGTCGTTCGGTACGTTGTTTGCCTTCGCCTTCGCGATGGCATCACGCAGTTTGGAGTTGGAGGAAGGATCGGCACTGCCGCCCTCCTTCACCGCCACGGCGATCTCACGTCCCATTTTGGTGAAGATCTTGGCTTTCTGACCGTCAGTCTTCTCTTTTTTGCGCTTGATGTTGTTCCATTTGGAATGTCCTGACATGGAAAAAACCCCTTACATTATAAAATATCCGCAGATTATCATAGCATAAACTACGCACTTTTGCAACACTAAATTACAACGTCTGCCAAAACGCCGCAAGTTCGGCGGCAGTGACAAACACCCGACCTTGAATAAGCAGTGCCGAACCGCCACCGCGGGCATTCAGCCGCTCCTTAAGCGCGGCGGCGAAGGCAGGCAGATCACCGCCCGCCGCGGCGTAATTGTAGCCGCTCTCATCATCCCCCGCGAACGCGGCACACAGTCCACCGACTCTTGCAGATGCCGCGAGTGCGAGATCGCGCAGGGTCTCGCCATCCATCGCCTTTTCAACAAACAGCGCGCGTCTGCTGTCAGGAGAAAGCGTTTCCAACCGCAGAGCGAGCACCTCTTTCTTGGCGGCGGCAAGTTCGCGGGAAAGCGCGTCCCTCTGCGCGAGCAGCCGCTCAACCCCGTCTATCACGGCATACTGCTTGACCGACAGCGCGGCGGCGACGGTCGCGGTCTGGGCATAGCGCATCCGATAATCCCGCAGGGCATCCAGCCCGCACTGCATATGGATACGGACGCCGCCTTTGTATCGAATAAAATCCAATAGCTTGATCAGTCCGACCTGCCCTGTTGTTTCCACGTGCGGCGCACAGCAGGCGCAGCGGTCAAGCCCCTCGATTGTGACAATGCGTACTGCACCGTCGATCGCCTTTTTACTGCGGTACTCCATCGCGACGAGTTCGTCTGCCGTCGGGTACGCCGCGGTCACAGCGCGGTTATCTGTCACAGCGCGGTTGGCTAGCTCCTCAACCACATCAAGCTGTTCGCGGGTCAGTTCCCCGTCGAGATCCAGCGTCACATCCTCGCTACCGAGGTGAAAGCCGACATTCTCATAGCCGTACAGACGGTGGATGATGCCGCAGACAATATGCTCGCCCGTATGCTTCTGCATCCGCAGAAATCGGGTCTCCCAGTCGAGAACACCCGTCACCGTCTGCCCGACCGCAAGCGGGGCGGCGAGTGTGTGGACTATGTCCTCACCGACAGTCTGTACGTCCAGTACCTCGATACCGCCGAGCGTACCGCCGTCTGCCGCCTGTCCTCCTCCTTCCGGGAAAAAGGCGGTACGATCCACCACAACAGCGTAGGTGTCGCCCTGCGGCTCGCAGGACAGCACTGCGGCGGTAAATTCCCGACTGAAGCTGTCCTGTTCATATAATCGCTCAGTCATAACCATCCCTCGTTTCGACTCACAATGAATGTATTATACGCCCTCGTCGACAAAAAAGCAAGAGCGACGCAACAAAAGCCGCCGTGTAGTAACGGCGGCTTTTGCTTATATCGTTTCGATCTTGATAATATTGGTGTTGCCGGAGTGACCGTTGGTCTGTCCACCGGTGAGTACGATATGGTCACCCTCCTGCAAGCCGAAGGTGTCTCTCGCAAGATTTTTTGCGGAATAGAACAACACATCCAGCGAATCATAGGCATCACTCAGCACCGGCGTCACACCCCAAGACAACGCAAGTTTGCGCCAGCTCGCCTCGTTAGTGGTAACACCGAGAATATCCACAGGGCATCGAAAGCGCGACACCATTCGTGCGGTCGTGCCGGACAACGAACAGACGGCAATCGCCTTCGCCTCAATATCGATCGCCATACCGCAGGTTGCGTGGGAAATTGCATCAAGGGTATTCTTGATGCGGAAATTCGCCCTTTGGAAACGAGAGGTATAGTGAATGTGCGCCTCCGTCTCACAGGCGATACGCGCCATTGTCTCCACCGTCTGCACGGGATACTTCCCCGCCGCGGTCTCGCCCGACAGCATAATCGCGCTCGTGCCGTCATACACTGCGTTCGCCACATCGGAGATCTCCGCGCGGGTGGGGCGCGGGTTGTGGATCATCGATTCGAGCATCTCGGTCGCAGTAATGACGCGTCGACCGAGCATACGGCATTTGGTGATGATGTGCTTCTGAATCGCAGGCAGCTCCTCAAACGGGATCTCTACGCCCATATCGCCGCGCCCGATCATAATACCCGAGCACTCTTCGCAGATCTCCTCAATGTTGTCGACACCCGCCTGGTTTTCGATCTTCGCGATCAGTTCGATGTTATCAATGTCGTTCTCCTTCAAGAATGCCTTGATGTCCAACAGATCCTG